>JAFDWQ010000003.1:36127-154494 GCA_018268395.1 Armatimonadota bacterium
GAGTCGAGGGACCTCCCTTCCGACCACCAACGCCCCACTCCCGATACCACGTCGTCCCGAGCGGAGCCGAGGGACCTCCCTCCCGACCACCGGTCAGGAACGGCGCTGCGCCAAGAGCCCCGAAAAACCTCGCAACCCTCTCGAACCGGTTGAACCTGAAACCCTCAAGAAGGCGCAAAACCTCACAACGGCCTTCAGCTTTCGACCCGGAGTGCCGAAACCGGGAAGCGACATTCCGCACACCGGCCAGGGACGCTTTCTCGGTGCCACTGGGCGTGCGTCGGGCGGCATGAGCGCGAAGCCGATTACCCGCATTATCGATTATTTGCAAAAAGGTGTCCTTCACCCTTTTATCCTAACAGTCGCCCCGGCTAGACTTGGCTTGTGGCGGCAAAGGGCACAAAGACGGTCGAATCGGCCCGCCGCGTCTACGCGCACTTGCGCAACAAGTTTCCCTGGCAGGTCGAGGACTCCTTGACCTATGGCGAGCTCGCGCAGGAGGTCGGCGGCATCGCTCGCGGGATGGGCGCGCCGCTCGCCGTCATCCAGGAGGAGTGCCGGCGAAAGGGCTGGCCGACGTTCACCGTGTTCGTCGTCCGCAAGTCGGACGGTCTGCCCGGTGGAGGGTGCTCGGCATCGACGCCCGAGTCCTTCCGCGCGACTCTGGCCGACGTCCGACGGCGGGAATGGCCGAAGGAAGCCTGGTGGTGACCGTATCCTTGCGGACAATGGATGGGTTTCGGCGAGACTTGTCGAATGGTCGGCCACGCTCGATCTGGGCTGGGCACCCACGAAGGCATTGACCCGCGGAACCCAAGGCCTCACTAGCGAAAAGCCGACCATGATGGTGATTCCTGATTCATACTGCAAGAAGCAGCCGTCCGGGGCCGAGATCAACCAGGTGGCGAATCTGAACAAGGGCGCCGCGATCAACATGGAAGATGTCGATCACCTGCTTCGGCTCGACAAGAACATGACCCGTCCGCTTGCGCTTAGCGCGGCCTTCAACAACCCGGAGTACGCAAAGGTGCTGAAGCAGGCGAACACCGTGCCATTCGGTCGACAAATACAACGCCTGGAATTCGTCTTTCGGGAAAGCCAACCATGCAGACCATAAGAGACCTGGATCGCCCCCAGTGGCACATTAGCAGTCCGCTTCACAACAAACTCGCGGAAGAGGATCGTCCCGTGCATGCTTGGTATCGATTTGTTCTGAGTTTCCCACCCCATCTAGTTCGCCAATACCTGACGACTTTCAGAGTCACGCCAGGCGATGTAGTCCTCGACCCCTTCTGTGGGACTGGAACAACAATCGTGGAATGCAAAAAGCAGGGAATCAGCGCAATTGGATTTGAGGCCAATCCGATGGCCGCGCTCGCAAGCCGAGTTAAAACAAACTGGACACTGTGGGGGCCCGAGCTGGAGCGCGTAGCGGAATGGGCGGCTGGAAAAGCCCGTGAAGAAATCGAAGCTACAATGTCAAGGATTTGTGGGCTAGATTTCTCCAGTGTCCGTGAGCAGTTAGACATCTATGGCATGATTAGTCTCGACGAGCCAGCGCAGAGGCTCCTGCTGGCCGATTCGATCAGCCCCAAGCCACTATACCGGGCCCTAATACTGCATCGCTGGATCGGTAGGGCGGCGTCCGAGTTTGTTGAAGCACTTCAATTGGCACTCGCATGGACCCTTGTTGTGCATTCTGGCAACATTCGGTTTGGCCCAGAAGTGGGCATCACCAAGCCAAAGGACGATAGCGACGTTGCAACCCTCTGGCTTGAGCAATGCAGGCGAATGGCAACAGACCTAGCGTTGTTCTCGGATCGACAGCACATTCCCACGCAGCTGATCCAAGCAGATTCCCGCGACGTGTCGCAACTGGAGGATAAGTCGATCTCTGCCGTCTTCACGTCCCCGCCCTATCCAAACGAGAAGGACTACACACGAACTACGCGTCTCGAGTCAGTGATTCTTGGACTGATCAAGAGCAAGGCCGATCTTCGAGCTCTGAAGGAAGGCTTGCTCCGATCCAACACGCGGAATGTTTACGTGGCGGATAAGGACGACACGTTCGTGGCTGATGTGCCCGAAATCCAGCGAATCGCGCGAGAGATAGAGGCGAGGAGGCTTGAGATGGGTAAGGATTCAGGGTTCGAACGCCTGTACCACCGGGTCACGAAACTCTACTTTGGAGGAATGGCCCGGCATCTGCAGAGTTTGCAGCCGAAGCTGAAGCCTGGCGCGATGCTCGGATATGTCGTAGGTGATCAAGCCTCCTATCTGCAAATCCAAATCAAGACCGGGCAACTCCTTGCGGAGATCGCCGAGCGCCAGGGCTACGAAGTCGTCTCCATTGATTTGTTCCGAACACGGATGGCGACGGCTACGAAGCAGCAACTCCGCGAAGAAGTCGTGGTTCTAAGGTGGTCGGGCTAGTGGCGAGCGCATACGACAGAGTCATTGAGATTGCCTTTCTTGAGAAGCACGCAACGGGCAAAACGGAAGTGATCATAAACAGGTCGCGGCTAGACCAGATCGCCAAGGAGCTTGGTCTGTCTATCCTGAACCTGGGCGATGTAATCTACCAGAAGCGTTACCGGGCTGCCCTCCCAAGAGCAATCTCTGAACTCGCGCCGCCCGGCTACGAATGGGTGATCCAGGGAGCCGGCGATGCGATCTATCGCTTTATCCTGAAGAAGGGTGGTCAAATATTGCCTTCCGCGAATCGCTCGGTAATCAAGGTTCCCGATGCAACGCCCTCGATCATCGCCAAATACGCACTCAACGACGAACAGGCGCTACTTGCGAAGCTCCGTTACAATCGACTCATTGATCTATTCCTCCGATTGACCTGCTACTCCCTTCAGAATCACTTGCGCACGAAGGTTAAAGGGGTCGGGCAAATCGAAGTGGACGAACTGTACTTGGGCATTGACCGCGCCGGGGTTCATCATGTGGCTCCAGTACAGGCCAAGGGCAAGACCGACAAGCTGAGCACGGTTCAGATTTGGCAAGACATCTGCTTCTGCCGTGAAAGGTTCCCGCTTCTTCTGTGTCGACCTGTAGGAGCTATGTTCCTTCCCAAAGAAGTGATCGCCGTGTTCGAGTTTGTCGAGGAAGACGACGAAATCAGGGTCGTCGAAGAAAAGCACTATCAGCTCGTTCCCGCAGATCTGATCAGTCCCGACGAGCTTGCGGCTTACCGTGCCGATTAGCTCTAGGGGGCGCGGCTGTGGCGGCAAGCTGAACATCCGCCCCGCCTACTAGCGCGAGTTCACCACCAAGGAGAAGCGGCGCTACAAGGTCATCCACACCGTGGGCAAAAGACCCCCGCTCAACGGGATGTACTGGGCGGTGGCGGGACGATTCGCCAGAGCGGACGTGACCGATCGGGGCGGCTGGGATCCGGGACCCTTCAACGTCCCGCGTCGTGGCGACCACTGGAGCCGCTCGGCGGGGGCCTCGCGCTCCGGAAAAGGGGCCCTTTCGAAGGTCCAGGAGAGCCTGCCGCGACCAAAATACGAAATTAATGTCGCCTTTGCCCTAAGGAACCGGGCCGGACCTGTCAACCATCCCTACTAACCGAGCCGCGAGGCGGAGGAGCGAAACGATGCCGGGTCCACCGATCCCTAGTCCTTCTGTTCGTTTCGTCCGGGCGAGGAGGAAGAACACAATGGCAGACTACATCCCCAACCCAGACGGCTCTTTTGAAGGATGGTTCAACGGCTTCAAGGTCAATTTTGCCAGTCTGGCCGTCAGCCTCGGTTTCAACCCGGCCGACATTTCTACGATGAACGGCGCCTACACCAACTGGAACACCGCCTACACCGCCAACATCGCGGCCCAGAACGCGGCCAAGGGTGCGGCCCAGACCAAAGCGAACCAGCGCAAGACGGCCGAGGCCGTGATCCGCGGCTACGTGACCCGCATCCAGGCCAACCCCGCCTGCACCGACACGATGCGCGCCCAGCTCGGCATCACGATCCGCGACACCCACCGCAGCCCCGCCCCCGTCCCGACGGACAGCCCGCTGCTCGAGCTCGACTGGAGCAAGCGCGGCCAGGTCACTCTTCATATCGGCAACAACCCCGGGAACGAGAGCCTGAACAAGTTCCCCTACCCGGCCAAGACGGTGCTGATCCAGTTCCGGCACGCCAACGCGACCGAGTGGCAGTTCCTCGCGGTCGCTTCGACCTCGCCGTTCGTCCACATCGTCGGCAACTCCAACGCGGAGACGCTGGAATACCGGACGGCCTACATGAACTCTAAGGGCCAGCAAGGCCCGTGGTCGGAGGTCGATTCGGCCTACGTCGGCGCGGCGGCCTAGCTGCTCCTTCTCTTCGTTCCTACCGCCCCCCTTCGCCTGCACCGGCGGCGGGGGGTGTTGTGTTTTTGGGGGCGTTCGGGTTGGTTCGGGTATGCATGAGGTCCTCCCCTGATCGCGGATGCCTTGTGCCGCCATCGGGGGAGGTGCCCGCAGGGCGGAGGGGGTTTGGATGGTTCGGATTGGTTCGGTGGTTCGGGAGGTTCGGAAGGGGAGGTCCCTCGGCTCCGCTCGGGATGACGAAGAACTGGTGGTTCGGCGTGCACGAGGCATCCGCTTGCCACCTCCCCCGCTGTCCCGCACGGACCATCGGGAAAGCAGGGGAGGATCTGGAGCGGGACGACTCTTGGCAGTTCCTCCCCTGATTGCGGACGGCTCGTGCCGCCATCGGGGGAGGTGTCTGTAGGGCGGAGGGGGTTCGGATTGGTTCGGTGGTTCGGGAGGTTCGGAAGGGGAGGTCCCTCGGCTCCGCTCGGGATGACGACCATTGGGGGTTCGGCATGCGCGAGACATCCGTTTGCCACCTCCCCCGCTGTCCCGCACGGACATCGGGAAAGCAGGGGAGGACCTGGACCGAGGCGACTCTTGGCAGGTCCTCCCCTGATCGCGGATGGCTTGTGCCGCCATCGGGGGAGGTGCCCGTAGGGCGGAGGGGGTTCCCCCTGAGACGCCTCCCCCTCCGTCAAGCGGCACGATCCCTCCGCTTGCCACCTCCCCCGCTGTCCCGCACGAAGCATCGGGAAAGCAGGGGAGGACCTGGAGCGGGACGACTCTTGGCAGTTCCTCCCCTGATTGCGGACGGCTCGTGCCGCCATCGGGGGAGGTGCCTGTAGGGCGGAGGGGGTTTGGATGGTTCGGATTGGTTCGGTGGTTCGGGAGGTTCGGAAGGGGAGGTCCCTCGGCTCCGCTCGGGATGACGATCACTGGTGGTTCGGCGTGCACGAGGCATCCGCTTGCCACCTCCCCCGCGGTCCCGCACGAAGCATCGGGAAATCAGGGGAGGACCTGGGATCAGTGTCTCGCGGGCCAAGCGTCCGAATCCGGGCGACCGTAGTACTCCGGATGTTGGAGTTTCCCTCGCTCCGAAGCCGGTTTGACGCGCACGTCGGTCGGTCGGTTGTAGCGGATCCTCGCGTCGTCGCGGTCGGCGGTCACTTGCCACGACACCTTGACGAACGGCTTGCTCGTCCTCAGTTGGAACCTGTTGTCCGCCACTTCTTTGGTGACCTTGGCCAGGACGAAGTCCGCACTGTCGTCAAGGACCGTGAGCTGGTACTTGCAGTTCGTGTTGATGGCCGTGAAGTAGTCGGGCAGCGACACCCAGGCGAAGCCTTGGGCGTCGGTCGTGACGTTGCCGTTGTAGAAGTTCTGCGGGAAGGGCGACTCGCTCGCAAAATGGATCAGGTACTTGTTCTCGGGGTCGAACGGGTGATCGATCCGGAACGATTTGACCCCTGTCGCGGCAAAATCTCCGGCTGCGTACACGGCATATCCTTGGGTGCCGGTGTTGACCAGTCCGAAGACTCCGAACGGCGTAGCTCCTGGATCGAGAGACGAGCCCTGGCCGAAGACGCCGGTCCCGGTATTTGACGCTGAGGTGAAATGGCCGCCATAGGTTCCGCCGCTTGTGGCGGAAGCGCGACCCTGGACGGCTCGGATCCCGTTGCCTGCGGTGTTACCGGTCGCCGTGAACGAGCCGCCGAAAGAAAAGCCCTCGCCGCGGACACCTGCAGGGCCGAACTTGGTACTGACCCCTTCGATGGCATGGCCGTTTCCGTTGTTCGTCACAAAGACCGTGCTTTCGCTGTTGTTCGCGTTCGTCGTCTGGAAATAACCGGCCCTTCCCGATCCTGAGTTGATCCCCTGAAAGACGTTTCCTGTCCCGTTCGAGTCGCCTTGGACGGCCTCGCCCGCGCTCGTCGCGTCCGTGATCGTGAAGACGGCGAGATCGCCGGTGCCGTTGTGGGTGAGGGCCAGACCGGTGCTTGTGCCGGAGAGCGAATTCGACTCTGGCATCGTCAGCCCGTCCGGCTGCCAGGTTCCGACACCGAACGAGTTCGTTTTGAGGACATATCCGGAGGTGCTTCCGCCGACGAGCTGAAACGCATCGGTGACGAACCCGCCGGTAAAGATTTTCTGGCCCGTAAACTGCTGGCTTCCAGCCAGAAGCGCGACGTTCGACGAGAGCCTGGCGTCGTTGAGAGTTCCGGCCGAGACGTTCGATGCGTTCAGGCTCGTGAGTCCGTTGCCGTTCCCGTTGAAGACGTTGCCCGCGGCCTGGAAAGCGTTCGAGTTCGTCCAGGTGTTGACCGAGCTCAACCTACCGAAAGCGGAGGCGCCTAATCCGCTCAGAAGGGCCGCATTGACGTTGGTCAGTCCCGCCCCGCCTCCGACGTGTTGACCTGCGATGGCCGTGCCCGTGATGTTGGAATGCCCGGCTTGAGGAGTTCCGGGGGTCGTCGTTTGAATCCTGACGAAAGCCGGCAGGGCTCCTATGACTTGGGTCTGCGCTTGGCGGGCGGTGATAACGAGCAGTGCAAGGGCGGAGAGAGACGCCGCTCCGAGGCCGATGGTCTTGTTCATGTGAAAGTCCTCTGTCTCGAAAAATGGAAATCTGGAAGACACAGAGTCTATCTCACGTCAGAGTGCCTGGCGAGTTGAAGCGAAAAACCTGGTATCGGGGGCAAGGGTCACTCCATGTAGGCGAGGCGAGGGGGACATCCGTCGTTAAGGGCTCGGAAGTGCTCCGGACGGGGAGGTCCCTCGGCTTCGCTCGGGATGACGATCATTGAAAGGTTCGGAAGTTCGGTTGGTTCGGGGGTTCGGAGGCTCGGAGTTTCACGGTTCGGGGCCGTAAGGAAACCCTAAGCGCCGTGGTGTCCCAGGCGTAGGAAAGCCGTCAAAGACCGCCTGTCCACCCCGCAAAAGGGGCTAGGACCCCGCCGATTCGGTCTCCTGAGAGGCGTCGGCTTGAGGCACAGGAGAACGTATGAAACCACTTCGAACAGTCTTAGCAGGGGCGGCGCTGGCCACGATGGCCGTGCAGGCCGTCGCCCAACCGATCACCGTCTACGTCGACGACCAGCCCGTGTGGTTCGCCGATGCGAGCCCGACAAAGGTCAACGACCGCGTGATGGTGCCGTTGCGCGGTGTCTTCGAAAAGCTGGGCGCCGACGTCCGGTGGAACAACGACGACCTTTCGGTCTACGCCTCCAAGGGGCAGAAGACCGTCTGGCTCCGGATCGGCGACCATCAGGCCAAGGTCGACGGCGCGACCGTCATGCTCGACCAACCCGCGATGCTCCGAGGCGGCAGCACGCTCGTGCCGATCCGGTTCATCAGTGAGGCGCTCGGGGCCGACGTGAAATGGAACGACTCGCTCCAGGCCGTCTACGTGACGTCGGCGGGCGGTTCCGGAGTGGGCGCCTCCGACGACGGGCGATGGCGCAACGACAACGACCGTAACCGGAACAACGACGACGACAGGTGGCGGAACAACAACGACCGCGACCGCGACCGCGACAGGAACCGGGGAGGCCAGAACCCATGGCGCCAGGTCACGTTCGACGCGAACTCCGTCATTCCGGTCACGTTGGACGAGCCCCTGAACTCTCGGACAGCCCGAAAAGGCGACACGTTCATGGCGACCGTGGACACGACGGGTAACGCCGATTACAACGGCCTTCCCCGCGGTACGAAAGTCATCGGACACGTCACGCAGGTCCGTGCGATGAACGACAAGAAGCCGGGCGTGCTTGCGCTCGAATACGACCAGATCGTCGCTCCGAACGGCGACAAGTTCCCGATCGACGGCTCCTTGATCTCGCTTGAAGACAAGAACGTCGAGCACAAGAACGGACGGATCATCGCGAAGGACCGCGCGGCTTCGAACACGCAACAGAGCGTGATCGTCGGCGCCGGCGCGGGCGCGGTGTTCGCCCTTCTCACCAAGGGCAACTTGTTGACGGACACGTTGATCGGCGGCGCCTTGGGTTACGTCTACGACCTGATCCAAAAGGGCGACCGTCGCGCGGCTGACGTCGACTTGAAGGCGGGAACGCAGCTCGGTTTGAAGGTCGACCGGGACTTCGTCGCGCGGATCGGCACCTAAGAGACTTCCTGCCTCGGCCCGGCGGTGCGCCTGCCCTTTAGCGGCGGGCGCCCGCTTTCTTTCGTTCCGCTACTTGCCTTTGGCCGTGGCCAGCGCGCCTGCGAGGCCGATGGGGTCGTAACCGATGACTTCGGCGACCGTGCGTCCGTCCGGGTCCAGGATCTTGATATGGGGGATCGGGCCGATCTTGTGGGCCGCTGCGGCGGCTTGGTCCTTGTCGACGTCGAGGTCGACGAGGATCATGTCTGCGGTCGATTTCTTGAACTCGGGGCCTGGAAAGACTTTCTCTTTATACTCTTGGCACGGTCCGCACCAGGTCGCGTTGAAGTCGACGAGGACGTTCTTGCGTTCCTTCTTGGCTTGTGCAAGGGCGGCCCCGAGGTCGGTCGTCCAACCGGGCGGCGTGCCATGGGAACGGAAAGGCTGCCCTCCGAGAAGGATGGCGGCGCCGACGAAAGCCCAAATGGCGAAGAAGGGCGGGGTCCGTTTGGCTCCGGGCGGCTTCATGTCCGTCAGGGTTCTCTACGGTCGTATTCGTCGCGAACGCGACGGGAAGGGGCGAAAGTCCGTTCAGCCGGCGTGCTTCGACGGTCCGACGTCGAGCGTGAAGAACTCAAGGACGTCGTCGAGCCGGTCGGATTCGCGCTCGCAGTCGCTTTGGGCGCGCTCCTTCTTCGCCTGGGCGTCCGCGATCGAGGCCCTTTTGGCTTCGATCTGCTTTTGAAGGTCCTCGATCTGGAGTTCGGCGAGGGCGGTGTACTTGTCGGCCTGTTGGCCGTAGCTTTCGGCGAACGAAGCGAGGGCGGCGAGCTTGCGCGAGGCGTCGGCGACGACGGACTCTGCCGAGGCGCCGGTGGCCTTCGACATGGCGTCCAACGTGACCTTCATCGCGGCGCGGCGGCTCGCGACGGGGAGATCGGCCGGGAACGACGAGATGATCTCGATCGCTTGCTCGGCCGTCATCGGGGCCTCGGGAAGGTTCGCGAGACGGTAGACCGCGGCCGTGTTAAGCGACGCGTCGGGGTTTAAGAGCGGTTGGGAGGGCGTGACGGGCTCCTCCGGCACCTTGATCTCATCGAGGTTCGGGCCGGGCGTGTCCTTGACGAGTTGCTCGACGGTCTTCGACGGTGCGGCAGGCGCGGCCGGTGCCGAGCCTTCGGCCGGGGCGTCGAACTCGACGAACAGGCCTCGAGCCTTGATCAGCGTCTCTTTGATGCCCATCTTCAGGGGTTTCCGGGCACATTATAGAGCGGTCCGGCCCCGTCTTCGACCTGCGTCGTGTCGAACGGCGCGACGTCCTGTAGCGCCTCCGTCAGCGAGTCGGTCTGCAGGACGACGTCGTCGATGTCGGCGAGCATCTGTTCGGGCGAGCGGGCCCGGATTTCGTCGTTGATCAGCCCGAAGGTGTCCTCCATCAGGTCGAGTTGGTGTTGAAGGTTGCTGAGCGCTTCTCCGATCTTCTGGACGTATTCTTGCCGGCGCATCAGGATCTCGACCCGCTTGTCGAGAAGGGCCTGGTTGTGGAGGTTTTCGACCGTGGCCCGGCTCTTGTTCATCTCGTCGATCTCGCTCTGGTAGGCGCCGCGCACTTTATCGACCGTCTCGCGGATCCATTCGTCGTCGTAGGAGGCCCTGGGGACTTTCCCCTGTTTCTTCTTGACCGGGCGCCCTTGATCGTCGAAGACGGCGGGCGGCGGGCCGGGCGTGACGGGCGTGACGCCTCCCAGGACGCCGAGGAGGTATTGGTGGAACTGCACCTGCTTGCTCGCGAACAGCAAGAACTTCTCGAGCAGGTAATCGAGTTTGCGCAAGACCGCCCGGTAGACCTTCTGGCCTTGATAGGTCGGGGAGACGAGTTGCGTCCTCAGGTTCTCCAGCCGGGTGAAGCGCGACTGCACCTCTTGGGAGAGCGTGCCCCAGACCTGTTTCTTCAGGCGTTGCCGGCGCTCTTCGACTTCTTTGTCGTAAATGGCTTCGAGCCGCTCGCCGTACCACTTCGAGTCGGGGACGAACAGCAAGTACACGGCTTCGGCGACGGCCCCGAACAGGAGCGGGATCGGGTTCAGCGTGGCCAAGGAGAGAGCGAACAGCCCGGCCACTCCAAAGAGGTTCATGGGTTCTTTCGCGGCCGTTTTGAGATTGCTCTCTTTCCGAAGAGACATGCGCTGATGCAGGAATCTACCCAGTCGGGCGGCGGCCCGACCGACCGGGTCAGTTCCTTGTGATCGTCTCGTCCAGGTTCAGCAAGGTGTTGGCGACCATCGTCCACGCAGCGTCATCGGGCGTTTTGGCGAGCTTGGCCGCCGCTTCCGGATCCTTGTCGTACCGGTCTTTGAGGCGCGCATAAAGCTTCAGAAGCCGTGCCGACTCTTCTTCCGTGGGTATTCGGGCCGTACACGTCCGGAACATGGCGGACACGCGGGCCTTGGCTTGGACGCCCCCGGTGCGGCGGGCGAGGCCGCGTGCGGCGTCCATCGAGACCTGGTCGTTCAAGAGCCCGAGGGCCTGGAGCGGCGTGTTGGTCGTCAGTCTGCGGACGGTGCAGGCTTCGCGGCTGGTCGCGTCGAACGACATGAAGGCGGGGTAGGTCGAGGATCGCTTCCAGAACGTGTAGAGGCCTCGTCGGTACTGGTCGCCGCGGGTGCTGGTCGCCCATTGTTCGCCGTTATAGGGCGTGTCCCAGACGCCGTCCGGCTGGGTCGGAAAGACGCTCGGGCCGCCGACTTTGGAGCTCAAGAGTCCGCCGATCGTAAGGGCGTTGTCGCGGATCATCTCGGCCTCCATGCGGTACCGCGCGCCACGGGCCAGCAAGACGTTCTTGGGGTCTCGGGCCAAGAGGTCCGGAGTGGCGGCGGAGGACTGTCGGTAGGTCGCCGACATCACGATCCGTTTCATCGTGGCCTTGACGTCCCAGCCTTCCTCCATGAACGTCACGGCGAGCCAGTCGAGCAGCTCCGGATGGCTCGGACGGGCACCCTGGGTCCCGAAGTCCTCGCTCGTCTCCACGAGGCCCCTGCCGAAGACGAGTTCCCAGAGACGGTTGACTTCGACGCGCGCTGACAGCGGGTTTTCCCTGCTGACGAGCCACTTGGCGACCGTCAGTCGGTTGACAGGTGCGGCCTTCGGCATCGGCGGCAAGGACGCGGGCGTGGCGGCCGTGACCGGGTCGCCTTTGCTCAGATATTCGCCCCGGAGATGGAGGTTGCCGACGAGCGGCGTGGCCGTCGGCCGTTCACGGACGACCATCGCCTTGGGGATCGATGCTTCGAGCTTGGCGAGGGCCTGAGCCGTTTGCGACCGCTTTTGCGCCAGCGCTTGCGTCTGAGGCGTCACGGACTGGAAGAACGCGAACAGCGCGTCGTCCTCGGACTTGGAGCGGGCCGGTTTGGCCAGGGCCTCTTGCAGGTTCATGGGGACGACGTACGGCGCCGGCGACGTTGTCGTCGTCAGTCGGAGCCTGCCGATCAGGTGCTGGGGCCACTCCTTCGAACCGAACGACAGCGAGACTTTGTACCGTCCCGGTCGGATCGGGGACTTGAGGACGAACGCGATCTCGGAAGGTTTGCCGATCGCGCCGTACACGGCCCAGCTCCCGGCCGGAACAGCCTCCGCGATCCGCGAGGGGTCGTAGCCTCCTTGGGTGTAGGAAGCGAGGACTTGGGACACCGGAACAGGGGACGTGTCCGCCGCGACTACGGCGTTCGTGAGGATGAAATTTCCGCTGACGGAGCGTCCTGGCCCGTTCATCGTCAGTCTAGAGTCGGGCAAGGCTTCGAGGCGAAGCGCCGTCACCGGCGTGCCTGTCGTAAAGGTCAATTCGTAAGTGTCGTTCGCCGGAGGCGGTCCCGTGAAGAGGAACGATCCGTCTTCGAGTTTCTCCGGAACTTCACCCGACACTGTGCTGACGGTCACGTCGGAGGGCGCCGTCCAGACCTTGTTCCGCTCTGAGCCTGTCAACCACGCCTGGAACGCCGGCGCGGACGCGGTCTTGGCAGCAGCCAGGTCCTTGTCAGCATCTGCGAGGTCCTTCTTCAGCTTGTCGCGTTCGACGGTCTGGTCTTGCGACGGGACTTCGATGTTCGGCTCGTACCACTTCTCTTGCCCGACGTTCGCGTCTCCGGCCTTCTCATAGTCGGTGTTCCCGAACACCGTGACCATGGCGTAGAAGTCCTTTTGGCTGAAGGGGTCGTACTTATGGTCGTGGCACCTCGCACAAGCGAGAGTCGAACCGAGCCAGACGGTCGAGACCGTGCTGACGCGGTCCATGACGACGTAGAACTGCGCCTCACCGGGGTCGACCCCGCCTTCACGGTTGAACATGCTGTTCCGGTGGAATCCCGTCGCGATCTTCTGGTCGATGGTCGCCGAGGGCAACATGTCGCCGGCGATCTGCTCGATCGAGAAGCGGTCGTAGGGCATGTTCCGGTTGAAAGCGTCGATGACCCAGTCGCGGTACGTCCATGCGACACGGTTGGCGTCGGCTTCGTAGCCGTCCGAATCGGCGTACCGCGAGAGGTCCAGCCACGGCCGAGCCATGCGTTCCCCATAGTGCTCGCTCGCCAGAAGTTTGTCGACGAGTCGCTCGTACGCGTCCGGACGTCGGTCGGCTTCGAATGCTGCGACCGCTTCCGGACTTGGCGGAAGTCCGGTCAGGTCGAGGAACAACCTCCTCGCCAACGCTGCCTTGGTGGCTTCAGGTGACGGCTTCAGCCCTTCCTTTTCAAGCCGGGCGAGTATGAACCGGTCGAGCGGGCCGCGTGGCCACTTCGCGTCCTTGACCTTCGGCAGCGCCGGAAGTTTCGGGGCCACGTACGCCCAATGGGCGCGCTTCTCTCCGGAAGCGGCCGCCCCCTGGGCGATCCAGTCGCGGACGGCCTTGATCTTCGCGGCGCTGAGCGGGGCAAACCCCATCGGCATCTGGGGTCCCGCCGCGGTACCGACGATCCGCTTGGTCAGAAGGCTCTCGTCCGGCTTTCCGGCGACGACGGCTTGGCCCGACGCGCCGCCCTTTATGACGCTTTCGTAGCGGGTGAGGTCCAGTCCGGCTGCTGCTTCGGCGCCCGTGTGGCACGAGAAACAGTGGGCCTTGAAGACAGGGAGCACGTCGTCTTCGAAGGTCGCTTTCTTTGAAGCTGCGGACGGTGTCCGGGCGCCGGCCAATCCGACCGCCAGGACGGATACGGACAGGGCCGTGAGGACCACGCTCTGCACGCGAACGGGCTTCATGTCTGCCCCTGAGTTTAGCCGACGAGAGGCGCGGACGGAACCTGGGCCGTCCGAAGTGACGACACCGGCGACGAGGCGGCCGTCAGTTCGCCGAAGACGGTCCCGGCGACCTCCTCCTCGAGCCTGACGTAGCTCGACGTCCCTGCGGCCGAGGCCGGAGCGTTGACCTTGACCGAAATCCAGTTGTCGGTGACGGCGTCGTAAAGCCCGTCGCGCCCTGGCCGGTTTTCGACGACGGCCCTCAACGTGCGTCCCAAGAACCTGCGCGAGTGTTCGCGACCCGTCCGCTCCCCGATCTCGGCGAGTGTTTTGGCCCGTTCCTGCTTGTCCTCGGGGGCCACGGGGTCGCCCCAGGCATCGGCCGGCGTTCCTGGCCGCGGGCTGAACCGGAAGACATGGGCTTTGAGAAAGCGCGACCGTTCCAGTACGTCGACGCTCGAAGCGAACCGCTCCGGGGTCTCCGTCGGGAAGCCCACCATGACGTCGGTGGTCACGGAAACGTCCGGCACGCGCCGATAGAGGTTTTCGACGAGGGTCAGGAACGTCGTCCGGTCGTACCTGCGGTTCATGTCCTTCAGGACGACGTCGTCGCCGCTTTGTAAGGGGACGTGGAAATGGGGCGCGACGAGACCGTCGGTGGCGAGTCCAATGATCCGGTCGGTGACCTGATGGACTTCGATGCTACTGATCCGAAGTCGGTCGAGTCCAGAGCGGAGGGCGAGCATTTCGACAAGCTCCTCGAAACCGGGGCCCCCGCTTCCGGACTCCGGACCGTAAGCACCGATCAGGACGCCCGTGAGGACCGCTTCCTGATACCCTTGGGCGGCCAAGTTCCGGGCCTCGTCCAAGACGTCGGTCCACGGCCGGCTCTTCATCCCGGGCCGGGTGAACGGGATCGAGCAATAGCTGCAGAGCACGTCGCAGCCGTCCTGGACCTTGAGCGTCGCCCGTGAGCGGGACCGGGGCCGCTCCCGCGCTGCAACCTGACCCGAGGGACGGATCTCTGGAAAAGCCGAAAGGAACGCGGCGAGGGTCTCCGCTTTGTCCGGGTTCGGAACCGTCAGGTCGGCGCCGTCCATACCCTGACCTGTCGTGTTCAACGCCATTTGCGCGGCACACCCGGTGACCACGACCTTCGCGTCCGGGTTCGAGCGGCGGGCTCTGCGCACCGCATAACGGCTCTTAGACTCGGCCTGCCCCGTGACGCTACAGGTGTTCAGGACGTAGACGTCGGCGACGGCGTCGAACGGAACGACGTCGAAACCCGCCTCCGCGAACGACTCGAGGATCTTCTGGGTCTCGTATTGGTTGACTTTGCATCCGAGCGTCGTGAAGGCGGCCCTGGGCACCGGACGATTGTACGTGACGGAACACCGGGCCAGGTTCCGTGGCGGGCCCCCAAGGACTGTCACAATGTGACCGTTTGAGCACCCGGTTCGAGTCGGTCTGGCAGGAAAAGGGGATGGAGGCGTGGCTTCTTTCCCCTCTGGCCGTCCTTTACGCGGTCGGTTGGACGGCTTACCGGTCGGTCTACGACTTGGGGCTGAAACACCCGTTCGAGCCTCAGATCCCGGTCGTCACTGTAGGGAACGTCATCTCGGGAGGAGCCGGAAAGACGCCGTTGACGCTCACCGTCGAAAGGATCCTGCGCGAGGCCGGACGGAGGGTCGTCGTCTCCGTCAGCGGCTACGGCTCCCCGAGGGCCGAATCGGCGACAGCCGCTCCTCCAGGAGAGCTGGACGCGGCCGAGTGGGGCGACGAGGCCGCCATGGTCCGGGCCATACGGCCGGAGGCGGACCTGATCGTCGGTCGCGACCGCGTCGAAGCCGCCAAGATCGCCGAGCGAGGAGGGCCCGACCGGATCCTGCTCATGGACGACGGCTTCCAGCACCTGCGACTCCGCCAGCGCACGACACTGGTCGTCGACCCCCGTCCGCAGAACGACTTTTGCCTCCCTGCGGGCCCCTATCGCGAACCGCGCGGTTCTGGGCTCGGACGTGCCACGATCGTCCTTCCGAACGAGCGGTTCCAGCTCTACCGCTCACCGACGTCGATGGACCTCGTCAACGGGGACGCCGCCGACCTCAAATCCGTCAAAGTCGGCGTCTTGTGCGCGCTCGCACGTCCTTACCGGTTCTCGTCCTCGCTCGAATCCGAGGGGTACGAGATCGCCGAGGCCCGGTTTCTGCCAGACCATGACCGCTTGAGACAGCCCGATCTGCTCAAACCGTTCGATCCGGGCCGGCCCCTGATCGTGACGGCCAAGGACTGGGTCAAACTGCGGTCTCGCGACGACTTGGGGACGCGCACGGTCTACGCGGCCGGGTATGAGATTTTCGTGCGTCCTGAAGAGTCGTTCCGTGACTGGCTCCTGGAGAGGATCGATGGCGGCGCTTAAGAAGCGGCTCCTCGATTCGGTGGGCGGTGCGGCCCTCGTCCGGCTTCAAACGTCGCTCGCCCGAAAGTCGCCGACGAAGATCGAATCGATCGGCATCCGGTTCGGAAGGCTGTTCTGGAGGTTCGGTAAACGCCGTCGCAGGACGGCCCTGTCGAACCTGAGACTAGCGTTTCCGCAATGGACGGACGACCGTATCGAGACGACCGCGAGGGCCGTCTTCGAACACTTCGGACTGACCGCGCTCGACTTCCTTGCCGGCCGGACGCGGAAACTGGCGGACCTCGAGGCCTCGATGGAGATCGTCGGACGGGAACGACTCGACGCCGCCATCGCGCAACGAAAGGGCACCTTGCTCGTCACCGGGCACTTCGGCAACTGGGAGCGGGCCGCGGCGTGGCTTTCGTACAGCGGCTACCCTCTGAACGTCATCATCCGCGACGCCAACCAGCAAGGTGTGAACCAAGTGGTGAATTCCCTTCGTACGATGGCGGGCACCAAAGTGATCCCGCGCGGCAATGCGGTCAGGCCGATGCTGGAGTGCCTCAAAGCCAACGAAATCCTCGGCATTCTTGCCGATCAGAACGCCGAGGACGCTTTTCTGCCCTTCTTCGGACGGCCGGCGGGGACGAACCTAGGGATCGGCGTCGTCCAAGGGCGCACGCAGTCGGTCGTGCAGACGTTTACCTGCGTCCGGACGGGGCCGAACCGTTATCGGTTGGAGTTCGGGGACTGGCTGGAACCGGAGCCGGGGTTCGAGGTCAAAGGCGAAGGGCTGCTGCGGGCCTACAACGCGTGGCTAGAAGGGGAGATCCGGAAGGTTCCGGAGCAGTGGCTGTGGTTCCACGACCGGTGGAGGGGGGCGCGTGAGGCCGGACTGCTATGAAGGTCTTGATCGTCCGGTTCGCGGCCATCGGCGATTGCGTCATGACGACGTGGCCCGTCACGGCCCTTCGTGAGCACTTGCCGGAAGCCCATATCGTCTGGGCCGTGCAAGACCGCTGTGCGCCGGTCGTCGATACAGACCGGTTGGTATCGTCCCTCCACGTGGTGCCGAGGGACGCTTGGAAGCGGAGACGGTGGAGTCCGGCCGTGTGGAGGGAGCAAGTCCTTTCTTATACGGCCCTCAGGCGGTCGGGGATCGATGTCGGATTCGACTTTCAAGGTCACTCGAAGACCGCACTCATGCTAAGGCTTTCCGGGGCCAAGGAGCGGTTCGCATCCCGGGCCACGGACGCACTCGCGGCCCGGTTGAACCCGCCGGTCCCGTGCGAAGGCGAGCACGAGGTCGAGAGGGGCCTGTCGCTCGTGCGCCACCGATTCGCCGTCATGGCACCGTTGCGGACCGTCATGCCAGAAGTCGCGACGTTGCTGAAGCGCGGTTACGTCAGCCTTCAGACCGGGACAGGCGAGCCGGACAAGTCCTATCCAGCGGAAAAGTGGCGCGACGTGGCCCACCGTTTGGTCAGTGCAGGACTGAGGGTCGTCACGACGGGCTCAGGATCCGACCCAAGGCTCGACGTCACCGGCGTCGAAGAGACGGTCGGGACGCTCGGCCTGCGCGAGACCCTGGCAGTCGTGGCCGGGTCTGACGTCCATCTCGCGGGCGATACCGGGACCGGCCATGCCGCAGCAGCCTATGGCGTACCTGTCGTCAGCCTCTTCGGCCGGACGGATCCGGCCAGGTTCCGACCATGGACGCCGAAGGGCGACGTGCTCCGGCCGTCCCGGTCCGTGACCGATATCGCCCCGGACGACGTCGTCGAAGCTTGTCTCAGACTCCGCAAGGAAGGCGGTGCCGTTGCGCGTCCTTGTTAGCCGATTGTCCGCGATGGGAGACGTGGTGTGCTCGTTGCCCGTGGCGTCGGCCGTACGCGCGGCGATCCCGGACGCCGAGGTCGTCTGGATCGTCGACAAGCGGTTCAAAGGCATCGTCGAGTGCTGTACGGCGGTGTCGTCCGTCGTTGAACGTCCCAGCGATCCCAGGGCCGTCCGGAACATGGGGAGGTTCGACGTCGCCTTCGACCTGCAAGGGCTCCTGAAATCGGCCCTTCTGACCGGATTGGCCGATGCCTCTCGAAAGCTCGGCTATCACTGGCAGAGGGAAGGCGCGCAACTGTTCTCAAGCGCCGTCCTCCCCGATCCCTCGTCCCACCATGTGGTCGATCAGTACGTCGACGTGGCGCGCGCTGCGGGATTCGATGCCGACCGAGCGGTGTTCTCGCTGGAGCCGAAAGAGGAAGACGTCACGACCGTCAAAGGTCGATTGGAGGAGCGGGGGATGGACGGACGGGCATTCGTCCTGGTCAACGCCGGAGCGGCTTGGGCGACCAAAAGGTGGGATCCCGAAAAATTCGCGGCCCTGTCCGACGGACTCGCTTCGACAGGCGTGGCCGTCGTCTTCTGTGGGGCGAAGGCGGACGCCTCCACCGTCGCCGAAGTCAGGCGGTTCGGGGCGGCCGGCTCGTTGGACATGACCGGCGCGACCAACGTCCGTGAACTGGTCGCACTGGTCTCCCTCGCGGCCGTCCACGTCGGCGGGGACACGGGTACGACCCACATCGCTGCTGCTTTGGGACGCCCGGCCGTCGGACTGTATACTCTGACCCGTCCCGAGCGCTCTTGTCCATATGGTCAGATCGACGGGTGCTACGGCCCGGACGCGACCGTCAAGCAAGTCCTCGCAGCCGTGACGTCCAGGTTGACGACATGAACACCGTCCTTCCCGAGTCCCTTCGCGCCGCCAGGCAAGGCAAAACGCTCGTCTTTACGAACGGGGTGTTCGACGTCCTGCACGCAGGGCACGTCGACTATCTCGAGAAGGCTCGGGCGCTCGGCGACTTGCTCGTCGTGGGGCTGAACACGGACGCCAGTGTCCGACGGCTCGGTAAGGGGCCAGGACGACCCGTCAACCCGTTGGAGGACCGGGCCCGGGTCGTGGGCGCCTTAAGATGCGTGGACGCGGTGCTGAGCTTCGACGAAGACGATCCTTGTGCCTTGATCGAGAAGCTTCGGCCGGACGTTCATGTCAAAGGAGGCGATTATCGGCCCGAAGACATGCCCGAGACGGCCGTTGTCGAAGGATACGGCGGACGTGTGGTGATCCTCGACCTCTTGCCAGGACGGTCGACGACCGCCCTGCTCACGAAGCTTTCGGACTCCCGCCGGTCTGAGGACTGAAGGCCGGGGACGAGAACAATCCGCCTTTCCCCAAGACTGTGGCTTGCTTGGCTTGAAAGTCGACAAGGTTCAAGGTCCGTTCTGTCGGTGAGACCTGGTCGGTAAAGGCGATGTAGCGTCCGTCCGGGCTCCATGCCAGATCTTCGACGTGACCTTCAGCGACCATTTGCGGACCTTCAAACGGCGTGCCTGCTTTGAGAGGCACCACCATGACGCCCTGGCCCTGGATCCCCCGCTCGCCGCTCGTGTCGCCGATGACGAACGCGACGACCGAACCGTCTGGTGAAAGCCGCGGCGATCCGATCGTCATCGATCCCTTCTTACTGGTGATGAGCGGCTTGTCCGGTTTGCCCAGGAAGAACTTGGGGCCTTGCGTCTGGCAGATGAGAACAGGCTGGCTGCCGTTCGCCGGAACCAGCATGAGCCCGCTGTCATAGGGAGGTACGGCCCGTCCGTCCTTGAGATATTCCTCTGGGACGTTTTCAGGATCGACGAACTGGAAGTGGCGGATCGCGATCAGGGCGTCCCCGGCCGCGTCGGTGTCGAACTCGATGCGCCGCGCCGCGACGAACGGGAGCGGGCGCCCCTTATTGATCTCTTGGGTCAGCGGGTTCTGGACGAAAACGTCGTCGCCTTCACGGTCCATGACCGTGTAGACCGAAAGCCGACCTGGGCCCCATCGCGCTGTCTTGAACCCCTTTCCGATCTTGTCGTACACGGCGTCGAGTTGGCCCGTGCTACCGCCCCCTTCGTCCGACTCGACAGCGGTCTTGCCCTTCGGTACAGGGAGCAGTTGCTCCGTCGCCCCTGTCTTCTGGTCGTACTTGAAGACGAAGCCGCCCGACGTGAACAGCCCGGAGTCCGCTTGTTTGGGATCGTCGGTGAGGCCGAACCAAAGATTCGACTTGGCACGTTTCAAGTTGGAGCGGGCCGCGACCTTCCCGCGGACCGGATCCCAACGATAGATGTTGAAGTTGCCGTCCCGGTTGCTCGTGAACAGGAGACGTGAGCCGTCAGGCCTCCAGGCCGGATCCCGGTCGGACGTCCCGCCCACATAACCTGGGACGTCGGTCTTCGTCCCGTCGAACTTAAAGACCACCAGTTTCGTGTTCTGCCCTACCGTCTCAAGCGCAGCGATCATTCCTGCGGTGTCGCTCGCATCTTTGCCATCGACGTCGACCGTGCTCTGCTGGAAGAACAGGAAAAGGGCGAAGATCGAGACTGCGCCGAGAGCTCCGACCAGGAAGCGCAATGTCTTCTTCCGGGTCGCCCCTTTCTCGTCAGGGGTTTCCGGCAACGCGGAAGCGATGGTCGGTGCGACGCTCTTGGCCTCTTCGAGACAGACGGCGAACGCTTGCTCCAAGCGCTCCTTCTTGGCCGGATATCCGGGATCGCTCTGACCCTTGTCTTCCAGCTCGAACAGAAGGCCCCGGTAGGCCCGGCGCACCGTGCGTTCGTCCGATCCGGGTGCGACGCCGAGCGTCTCGAAGGCGGTCTGCTTCTCCATGGTTTTCTTTATGGCCTCAAACAACTTCCGGTCACAAGCCGTGCCCCGTTCGCGAACTCTGCGCCTGAAACCCGCTTCTTCCCTTGCGGCTGGACTTCCAAGAGCTCGAGAGAGCCCCCTTGGAACCCGACCGACAAGCTACCCCGTTCCACCGTCGCGAGGCCTGGGCCAGGATTCAAGTTCGGCCGCAACCGCGCTTGAGATATCCGAAGGTGTCCGGATCCAAGGATCAAAAAGGCACCGGGGAACGGAGTAAAGGCCCTGTACCGGGAGTGTTCATGGCGGACGTCGCCTTCGAAACGCAGTTCGGCTTCCTCCTTGGTCACCTTGGGCGCATACGTGGCCCTCGTGTCGTCCTGCGGCGTCCGGGGATAGTCCCCTGAAACGATGCGGGGCATCCATGTTGCGGCCATCCGCCCGGCCAAGCCGGCGAGCACCTCGAAAAGATGACCAGCGGTGTCTTCAGGCCCGATCGGTACGGTTTCGACCGCGATCGTGTCGCCCGTGTCCATTCCCACGTCCATTTGCATCAAAGTCACGCCCGTCTCCGTCCGACCGTCCAAGATGCACCGCTGGATCGGGGCCGCCCCACGGTATTCGGGTAACACCGAACCGTGGAGGTTGACGGCGCCGTGCTTTGCCGCCTCGAGCAGCGCCCTTGGGAGGATCTGACCGTACGCCGCCACGAGCAGCGCGTCTGCGTCAAGAGCCGCGATCCGTTCGACGAACTCCGGCGCCCGGCACTTTAGCGGTGTTTCGACCGGTAGCCCAAGCTCAAGTGCGGCCCTCTTGACCGGTGAAGGCTTGAGCCCGAGGCCCCTTCCGCTCGGACGGTCGGGCTGAGAGACGACGAGCACGACCGACCCCGCGACGGCGCGCAGGGCAGGCACGGCGAAGTCTGCCGTGCCGAACGCGACGAGCCTCACTCCACCCTCTCGTCGTCCGCGTACGGGTGCATCCAATGAAGGGTCGTGGGGTCGACCTTGTCGATGAAGAGCACGCCGTCCAAGTGGTCGATTTCGTGCTGGACGATCCGCGCCGCCATGCCTTCCATTTCATACGTGGACTCGCGTCCCTTCCGGTCGAGGGCTTGGACGGTCACGCGTTCGGCCCGCACGACGTCACCGTAGAGTCCGGGGATGCTGAGACAGCCTTCTTCTCCGACGACCTCGCCCTCCCGCTCCAGGATGACCGGGTTGACGAGCGCCATCGGCCGGCCTCGAGGGGCGATGACCACGATGCGCTCGAGGATGCCGATCTGAGGCGCGGCGAGCCCGACCCCGTGGGCCTCCCGCATGATGCGCAGCATGTTGTCGATCAACTGCACGTGGCGCTTCGACAGCTTGTCGATGGTCTTGGCCGTCTGGCGCAACACATCGGCCGGGATTTTGATCACCGGGTGGTCCTCGTCGTGCACGAAGAGGTACTGGAACTCGTCTGGGACGACGATCTGCATGTTCTGCCGAAAATTATGGCGGCTCGGCCGAAGGCGGCGATGGTCAGACCGGTTCGGAAGGCAAGAACGTCGCCGCCCGCGGCATTCCGCCCAGATCGTTCCGGACTTCGCCGGTCCTCCATCCTTCGCTTTCGAACACGTCGGTCACGGAGGCGGACATGCCGTCTCCGAGCTCGACGATCAGACGTCCCCATGGCATCAATCGGCCCTTGGCTTCACGCGCGAGGCGACGATAGACGTCGAGGCCGTCCGGACCGGCAAAAAGGGCTCGCTCAGGTTCATGGACGCCGACTTCTGGCGGGAGGACGGCGTTCTCGGCGATGTACGGCGGGTTCGAGACGATCAGCCCGAAAACGACGCCTTCGAAGGCTTCGAACAGGTCCGACCGGGTGACATGGACGGTCGCCCCGAGCCGTTCTGCGTTCTTCCGGGCGAGCCGGACCGCGACGGGATCGATGTCGCAGGCCGCAACCATCCAATTCGGCCGTTCAAGCTTAATCGAGACGGCCAAGCAGCCGGTACCTGTGCCGACGTCGAGCACCTTGCCGCCCAGACCGTCGAGCGCCGCGTCGACGAGGGTCTCCGTCTCTTGCCGCGGGACTAAGACCCCCGGTTCGACCAGGAACGGCCGGCCATAAAACTCGCGCCGACCAAGGATCAACGCGAGAGGCTCGCGCCGGAGCCGTCTGTCGAGAAGTTCCGACGCTTCGTCAGGGACTTCGGCTTCAGGATGGGCGAGCATCCAGCTCCGCTCTTGCCCGCACGCACGGGCCGCAAGGAGCTGGGCGTCGAGGCGCGGTTCAAGGACTCCAGCCGCCCTTAGGCGGTCCGTCGCGACTGCGATCCAAGTGTCCGCCCTCACACGGGGATTGTGCCACGGCCGCCGGGTTCACCGTGAAGGCCCGACGGCCAGCGCCGGTCTGCAGTACGGGTTGACGGCCATCCTCAAGTTGCCTTTGAACGTTCCGAAAGCGTAGCGGTCGGACGAACCCGGCACGCACGCGAGCGAGAACACGTGGTCGAATCCGCTTGTCTCGTTCGAGTCGTACAGCTTAATCCGACGGGCCGTGTTCACGTCCCAGACCTCGATCTCCCGGTCGCCGCCCAGCCCGGCAAACAGCATCGTCCGACCGTCCTGAGCCGTGTCGGCCGCATAGCACTGGCTGATCTGGCTCGCTTTGTAGACCGTTTGCCCGGTGGTGCGGTCGATCCAGGGCATGACGGAAAACGCGATCGCGACGACGGTGCGCGATCCGCGTCCGAAGGCGAGGCAAGGGAAGCACGAATGCATGTCGGTGACGGTGGTGCGCTGGACCTCTAGGGTCTGGACGTCGTGCTCACGGACGTCGCCGGAAAAGTCGAGGCTGACGAAAGCGGTCCCGTCCGGCGAGGTCTTGAGGTCCATGACGGGCCACGTCGTGAGGAACTTCGAAGTCAGGACCGTCCAATCGTCCGTCTTCCATGACCGCAACCACCCGTCCCGGGTCGAGCAGGCCAAGACCGAACCGTCCTTCGACCATGCGACGGCCTGAACGTCTGCAAGAAGGGCAGGCAAGACGGCGACTTGAGACAGGGTCGTCGAGTCGAAGACGCGCACGGTATGGTCGTTCTGATCGAGGCCCTCATGGACGAAGCTGCACGTGGCGAGGAACCGCCCGTCCGGCGAATAACGCACCCCTCCGACCGCTTGCGGAAAGTCGGTCTTGCCCCTCACGAAGGCACCGTCGGAAGCTCTCCAAAGCTTTAAGGACTTGTCTTCTCCGACGGTGGCGAGCGTCCGGCCGTCCGGTGAAAAGTCCATTCCCTGGATCCGGCCGGAGTGGGCGCCCGACACGCTCCAGGCCAGCGGAGGCAACCCCTGTGCGATGGAGGCTGCGGCCATAGCCGCGGCGAGGATCGTCGACAAACTTCTCATGGACAAGTCCGAAACGGGCCGAGGGTCGGCCTTGGTTCCCGTTGCTGCCGTCTCTCTCTCATTGGGCTACAACGGACCCGAGCCAGGAGGCTTCGTCGCTGCCGGTCAGTCGACGGCGTACTGGGCCAGCTTTTTCCGGTATTCCGGCACCACGTCAGCCTCAATGAGCACGCCCCCCTCCTGGAACTCCTCGCTGATCAGTCGGCCGGTCTTCCGGCAGGACTCGACGAGGCTCGACTTGTCGTAGGGTACGAGGGCCTTGACGCGCGTCCAGCGATCGGCGAGTCGCTTGCGGACATGTTCGACCAGTTCCTGGATTCCTGTTCCTTTGAGGGCTGAGACGGCGACAGAATCAGGCCACTGTGCGACGAGCGCCCGAGCCAAAGCGGGGTCTTCCATAGCGTCGATCTTGTTGAAGACCGTCACCATCGGGACACCGTCGGCGCCGATGTCCTCCAAGGTCTCCAGGACGGCGTCGCGTTGAGCCTCCCACTCGTCATGGCTGACGTCGACGATATGGAGCAACAGGTCGGCGTGGCTGACCTCTTCGAGCGTGGCGCGGAACGCGGCGACGAGAGTGGTCGGCAGGTTGCGGATGAACCCGACCGTGTCGGTCAGGAAGAACGATGTCCCGTCGGACGCGTCGACGCGCCGGGTGGTGGGATCGAGCGTGGCGAAGGGCATCGCGTCGGCGAGCAGGTCGGTCCCGCACAGCCGGTTCATGAGAGTGCTCTTCCCTGCGCTGGTGTAGCCGACCAGCGAAACGGTCGGAACGGGGTGGGTCGAGCGGGACTTGCGCTGGAGCGCACGGTGACGCCGGACGTCGTCGATCTCCTCTTTCAGCTTCGCGATCCGGGTGTTGATCATCCGGCGGTCGCTTTCGAGCTGGGTTTCGCCCGGGCCCCGCATGCCGATGCCGCCTCGTTGACGCTCGAACTTCGTGTAGACGCTCATCAGGCGGGGGAGCCTGTACGAGAGTTGTGCGAGTTCGACCTGGAGCTGGCCCTCCCGGGTGCGCGCCCTTCGGGCAAAGATGTCAAGGATCAGCGTCGGCCGGTCGATGACGCGCTTTCCGGTCTTCTCTTCCAGGTTCCGGATCTGGATACCGGACAGTTCCGTGTCGACGACGATGGTGTCCGAGCCCGTCTCGACCGCGGCCGCTTCGACTTCTCCGACCTTGCCCGAGCCGATGTACGTGCCTTTGAACGGGCGGTCCAGACGCTGTCGGATCTCGCCAGCGACCTCGGCCCCGGCCGCCTCGGTGAGCCCACGCAGTTCGCCTTCGACCAGGTCGTCCTCGGAATCGTCAGGATTGACGTAGACGAGGAACAGCTTTTCGGTGGGTTCTTGTGTCTCGTGCGGCCGGGGCATGGACCTCCAGGTCTAGAAGCGGGCGAGGCCCCACTTCAACGAGAGGCTCAGGCCGCTGAAGCCGAGACCTTCGTAGTCGGGGAACAAGTCGTATCGGACGCTGACGTTGAGCCTCTCACCCACGTTGACGCCGAGTTCCGCGTTGCCGTTGAAGCCGATGCGTTTTCCGGACACGCGGTTGTTGACCGCCTTGTTGACCGCATAGTCGATGTACGAAAGGCCGCCACGGACTGCGAGGTAGGGGCGCATCTGCTGGCCCGGCTTAGCGAAGGGGACCGTGTAGCCCATCGTGCCCGCGATCATGAAGACCTTGCTGCCGCTGCGCTCTTTGCTGAAGGCGTTCCAGTCGAATCCAAGGTTCTGCTTCGAGTACGGATCGATGCGCACGCGGCTGACGCCGAAGCTGATCCAAGCGTCGCCCAGGGCGTCCCGAAGGGTGTTGTCGCTCGGATAGAACACGCCGATCGAAGGGCCAAGGAAGGGATCGGCCTGAGCGTCGGCCATCATGGGCGCTCCTGCCGCGAGGAGGACGGCGAGGGTCGAGAGGTATCGTCCGTGACGCATAGGCGCGATAGTACCCGCGCCCCGTCAGCCCTTCGAACCCGAAAGGTCGCGGTAGTACTCCAAGTACGCGTCGGCCATCACCTTCGGATCGAAGCGCTTGACGTTCCTCTCTCCGCGCTCGACTAGGCCCGGAAGGTTGTCCATGTGGGCCAGGATCTCCCCAGCGGCGAGGTCGGGCAAAGTCGGGTCGAAATAGATGACGGATTGGGCGCCGACTTCCGTCATCGGGGCCCGGTTCGAGGCGAACACCGGGCACCCGCAACACTGAGCCTCGATGATCGGCAGCCCGAAGCCTTCCGCCAACGACGGGAAGATCAGCGCGGTCGCGAGGGAATAGAAGGCTTCGACTTCCTTGTCCCCGATGTTCGGCGCCCAATCGACCCAAGCCCCGATCCCCAGACTTTCCTCGAGACGGGCCAACGCCTCCTCGCGGTCGCCGCCCGCCATCACGAGCCGCTGCGGCATGTCGGGCGATAAGCGTCGCATGGCCGCGTAGATCTTCAGCGCGCCGGGCCGGTTCTTGTACGCCTTGTTGCCCCCGATGTGGAAGAAAAACGGGGCTCCGGTCAACTTGAACTTTCGGAGCGTCTCTCGCGCATGGTCGGAAGTCACGCGGTGATACGGCTTGTACGTGCTGTTCCGGATCAGTCTGACGATTCCGGGATAAGCGTGAAGGTGCCGGTCGACGCCCCGGAGCGTCGTCTCGGAGACGCAGGCAAGCGCGGTCGCTTGGCGTACCCCGTTCAGGATCATCTGCTGGTAGCGCTTGCCGGAGGCCCGGACTTCCCAACCCGGAAACTCGCCCATGGCGGCTTCTAAGGCGAGAAAATCGTGGACGGTCACGAGCGTCGGCGCGGCCGTGACGTGGGGCGCGTTCATGCCCATGCCGGACTCGCAAAAGTGGACCACGTCAGCGTGCTTCGATTCCCGCTTCAGCACCCGTGGGAAGAGGACGTACTTCTCGAAATAGCGGAACCACTTCGACTTCTGTCCCTGAGGGTTCTCGGGCCCAGGTCGGACGATTTTGAACTCGCAACGACCCTCGAGTTCGCGTGCCAACGCGCGCTCGAACCCCATGATCGAGAAGAGGATGTCCTCCTTATGGCCCCCGACGAACAGCACCCGCATGCTTAGTCCCTGAAACGCAGACGAAAAGAACCCGCACCCAGCCGGTGCAAGAGCCGAACCGTTGGAATCTTACCTGCGAAACCTAAACTTCAGGGTAGAGGTCGCGCATCAGGAGGCGGACGGAGGCGTTGAGCTCTTTGTCCCTGTTCATGAGGTCGCGGATCTTCCGGTAACCGTGCATCATGGAGGTGTGGTCGCGGTTGCCGAAGAGGGCGCCGATGTGCTTCCACGAGTCGCCTGTGATCTCTCGGGCGATGAAGACGGCGACGTGACGGGCGTGGGCGACCGGCGCTTTACGGGATACGCCTTTGATCTCGTCCACTTTGATCTGATAGTGCCTCGAGACCGAGTCGAGGATCTGTTCGAAACTGGGTTTGGCCGTGCCGACCGTCTGGTAGTACCGCTCGACGATGCTTTGTGCCAGGCCGAGACTGATCTCTTCCGAACTGAGGCTCGCTTCGGCCGCGACCTTGGTCAAGGCGCCTTCAAGGATACGGACGTTGCTCGGTATGGCTTCGGCCATGTACATCGCCACGTCGTGCGAGATTTCGAAGCCTTCTTGCTGAGCTTTGGCGAGAAGGATCGCGCAGCGGGTTTCGGTGTCCGGCATGAGGACGTCGGCGACGAGACCGCTTTCGAACCGCGACCGCAGCCGTTCGTCCATCAAGAGCAAGTCGCGCGGCGGCCTGTCCGAACACAGCACGATCTGCTTGCCGAGCGCATAGAGATAGTTGAACGTGTGGAAGAGCTCTTCCTGCGTCCGTTCCTTGCCTGCAATGAACTGGACGTCGTCAAGGAGCCAAACCTGGACGTTGCGCTGCGACTTGCGGAACTGGTCGATCCGGTTGTTCTGGAGCGCCTGGACGAACTCTTCGGCGAACTGCTGCGCCGTGACGTACATGACCACGCAACGGTTGTCCCGGCGGTGGATCTCATAAGCGATCGACCGCATCAGATGCGTCTTTCCGAGTCCGCTCGACCCGTAAATGAAAAGCGGGTTGTACTTGACTCCGGGTTGTGCGGCGACGGCCTTTGCTCCGGCGTAGGCAAGCCGGTTGCTCTGGCCGACGACGAAGTTCTCGAAGCGGTACCTCCCGTCGGGAAGGAAGTCGGAAACCGTGGGTTCGAAACTGAGGGCGTGACGGGCCGGATCAGAAGCGGGGTCGCTCCGTTCGCGCGGCTGGACCCGGAGCTCGAGGCGGACGGGCGAACCGACCGCGTCGGACAGAGCCGTCTGGACCGGCTCGCTGTACTTCTCGCGGACCCACTCCTGGACGAACTGTCCCGGAGCGTCGAAGACGGCCGTCCCGTTGTCGAGGCCGACAGGCGTCAACGGCCTGAGGAACTTCTTGATGGCGGTATCGGGAAGGACGCCTGCGAGCGATCTCAAAGCCGCCTCCCAGGCCGTCTTTAGCATCACTTGCTGCTCGTTGTCCTCAATCGTGTATTGGTCCGCCATGGCCGCAAGTGCCGGCCGTGTGGCCGGTCGGGGAAGGGCATTATACACACGGAGCCGGTCGAATTCCCGGTGCGCGGGCAGGCCCCTTCGACATTATTTTCCCACGGGTTCTCAACGGGCCTTCCCGCGCTCTGTCCGGGACCGGAGCCCGACTTTCGGCCAGACTGGACCATGTCCGAAAGGGTGCTCGCCGTCCTCGGCGGATCGGATTCCAGCGACACGCAGATCGAGGCCTGGGCGAAGAGCGCGGACGTCGTTTACGCGGCCGACCAAGCGGCGAACCGCCTCGTCCGGCTCGGCGTCCGGCCGATCGTCGTCGGAGACCTCGATTCGTTCGACAGGGCCTTGTCCGGCGGCGTCGCGCGCGTCCATGAAGATCCGGATCCGGACCGCACGGACGCTGACAAAGTGTTCGACCTCCTCCACGCCGAGGGCCGCCGATCGGCCACCGTGGCCGGGCTCGAAGGAGACCTCTTAGACCATGTCTTGGCAAGCCTGTCCACGCTGGCACGAAGCCCCCTCGACCTTCGCGTGGTCTTCCGGAGCGGGATCGGCCACATCGTCCGGGCGGGCGTTCCGGCGACCGAGCCCGCCGCCGCCGGACGGCGCGTCTCTTTGATCCCGTTGACCTCGTGCCGGGGCGTCCATTTGACCGGAACGAAGTGGGACGTGACCGATCGGGACATGGCTCCGGCGGGCTTTCTGAGCGTCTCGAACGAGGGCGCGGGACCGGTTTCGGCCCGGTTGGAGAGCGGTACCGCTTTGCTGTTCGTCGGTCGCGAGCCCGACTCGCCGCCCGAATGGTGAACCTTTTGAGCCCTGCAAGCCGACCATTATAGTGAGACGGGGGCGTCGTCGCCCCTGTAAACGACCATGGACCTTTCGCAGCACGAAACGGCGCCCGAAACGGCGACCGCCGAAGAAGCCGCCGTCGACCAGACCGTCGCCGCCGTCGAGCCCCAAGACGAGAGCGGGTCGGATCCGGAACCGGGGACGATCGAAGCTTCGCTCGTTCTGAAACGCGCCGGCCAGGAGACCGACGAGGTGTTCCCGTTCCAGGCTCCGGCCGTGATCGGTCGCTTCGACGCCAGTGTCGGGCCGGTGGACATCGACCTGGGCGACCTTCCAGAGGGCAGTTATGTCAGCCGTAAGCACGCCAAGATCACCTGCGACGACGGCGTCTACCGAATCATCGACCTTGGCTCCTCCAACGGGACTTACGTTCTGAGGGACGACTTCGAAAAAGTTACGGAATCGGAGATCTTCGACGGGACCGAGATCGCTTTGGGCAACGCAAGGTTCGTGGTCCGGCTAAAATAGGTGTCGAGCCCTAAAAAGGTTCGGAGGTCCTGAGTCGTCGGCATCGGCAGCCGTGCCGCTCCGTCAGATGTACTAGGCCCGCCAACCGACCACATGCCATTCCGCTTGCGACCTAAGTCCGCGTTCCGGTTTCTCTTCGACTTCGTCTCACAAGGTGCTTGCTTCCTAGACGGTCAAGGGACGATCGTCACGGCCAACCCGTTGTTGTGCCGATGGCTCGAGTTGCCAGACCCCGAAGGCACGGCCATGACCGATTGGATCGAAAAACCCTCGGTCTGGTGTCCGCCGGGAGAGTTCGAGGCAGAACTCAAGTCGTCCTCAGGCATTGTCCGTCACGTGACCGTACGGACCGAGAAGATCTTCGACGAGCAAGGGGACTTTGCCGGTTACGGATGCCTCTTTTCAGACCAGTCCATGGTCAAAGCCCTTGAAGGACGCCTCGTGGCCGAGTTACAGCGGATGGCCAAGCTCGCTGGCGAAGACCCGCTGACGGGAGTCGCGAACCGTAGGGCGTTCGACGAGACCCTGGCCCATCTGACCCAGGCCGACGAACGGAAGTTCGGCGTGGTGCTGGCCGACCTCGACGACTTCAAGCAGGTCAACGACTCCTTCGGGCACACGGTCGGCGACCAGGTCCTCGTCGAGTTCGCAAAGAGGCTCCAGCACCTGGTCCGGGAGGGCGACCTCGTCGCACGGATCGGCGGCGACGAATTCGCCGTCCTGATGCCGAACGTCACCATCGTCGGTCTCACTGAAGCCGCGAACCGATTGCGCGAATCGCTGTGCGCCGAAATGGACGTGCGGGGACGCAAAATGACCGTGTTCGCTTCGATCGGCTACGCCCATAGCGGTCCCGACCCCAAGACCGTCGTCCAACGGGCCGACCATTGGATGTACACGCACAAGAACGTGCGGGACGCGGCCGGGATTTCGGGGATGGCCGGGCAGGACGACGACGTCAACCGTCGCGTCGTCTAGGAGCTCCGAACGCCCCGACATGGTGACGGATGCCTTCGGGCGTGACCGCGACGATGTCGAATCGGGTCGGAGCCGCATGGGTCCCGGTCTTGGTCAGGTACGCGTCCACCGCGTCGGACAGCCGGCTGGCTTTCGTATGGCCGACGGCTGCTTCCGGTGCGCCCCTGGCGCGGAACTTGACTTCGACGAAGACGAGCGTGTCGCCGTCCATGGCGACGATGTCGATCTCACCGCCGGCAGCCTTGAAGCGGCGGGTCACTAAGGTGTAACCTAATCCAAGAAGGTACTCGGCCGCACGGTCTTCGTGCCGGTTGCCTTCAGCCCGTCGGTTGGCCACGGGGCCAGTATCCCTGACCCGCAGGATCGTACGGGAAGGCCCACGACGGTCATCGGATCGACGCGGCACGCTCGGTACCATTCCCGCCTGGCCGCTCATTCCTCCCTTACCGCGCCGGCCTTGGGCGACGTCGTCCGGAGCTACGTGCCGCTCGCCGTGTCGTGGATCATGATGGCGGCCGAGGCACCGGTCTGCACAGGCACGGTGAACTCGTTGCCCGACCACCGTGTCCAGCTCGCCGCGCTACAGGTCGTGTTCGCGATGGCCTTGTTCATCGAAAGCCCGGTCATCGACCTTTTGGCGACGTCGACGACACTGGCCGGGTCGCGTTCCGACTATCAGGCGATCCGAAAGTTCACGGGCTGGCTGATGGCCTGGACGTTCGTGTTCCACTTCGTCTTGTCCGCGACGCCCGTGTTCACGTTCGTGTTCGAGACGGTCTTGCGGCAGACGACAGAGGTGGCGGAGGCGGCGCGCATCCCGATGCTGATCCTTCTTCCTTGGAGTCCGGCGATCGGTTGGCGTCGGCACGTCCAAGGACTGTTGATCCGCAACGGGACGACCCGGCCGATCGGCTTCGGCACGTTGGTCCGCATCTCGACGATCACCCTGGTCTCGGTCGTCGGGTTCGCCTCGAAGGGATTGAAAGGCGCCGAAGTGGCCGCCGTCGCGCTCAGTTGTTCGGTCGTGGCCGAAGCCGTCTATATTCATTTCGCGGGCCGGCGGGCGTTGGCGACCGTGCTCTGGCGCGAATCCGGGGGCGGGCCGCTCGATGCGAAGGCCCTGCTCCGGTTCCACCTTCCGTTGTCGCTGTCGACGATGGCGATGCTGACGACGCTTCCGATGGTCAGTTGGGCTCTGAACAAGTCGCCGGAAGGCATCCTTGCCATGAATTCGTGGCAAGTCGCATTGGGCTTGGCGTTCTTGTTCCGGACGATGACGTTCGCCCTTCCTGAGATCGTGATCTCGAATTGGCACGAGGGTTCGGGCGCAAAGCTCTTGTCACGGTTTTGCCTCGGCATCGGTGCGGGACTGTCCGCTTTGATGCTCCTCATGTCCGCGACCGGGCTCGACCGATCGTTTTTCAGTGCCGTGATCCGGGCCGACGCCGACGTGGCTTCAGGCGCCCACCAGGCGTTCTTGTGGTCGTCGGCGTTGCCTCTGCTCTCGGCGGCGACAAGCTACACGAAGGGTGTCCTCACGGCGGAGAAGGTCACCGTCACCCGCGCCGCAGCGACGGTCGCGTCCGTCGGTGTCTTGATCTCGGTGCTCCAATACGGCGTGACGGCCCGGTGGCCGGGGGTCGTCACGGCGTCGGCGGCAGTGACCGCGTCGCAGGCGGCCGAGTTCGCCGTCCTGGCCGGATTCATGGCCCTCAGGGCGCGAAAGCCGACGGCCATCGGTGGAGCACGACGCTAGGTTCCTCCAGGCCGCGCTTCAAAAAAGTCGAGAAAAATGCAACCTTCGAGGCTGTTCATGGATTACCATGTTCACTCAGAGGTCTAGCCTATGGCCCGACATTCCCTTATCCGTGCATTCACCCTCATCGAGCTGCTGGTCGTCATCGCGATCATCGCGATCTTGGCCGCCATCCTCTTCCCGGTCTTCGCCCAGGCCAAAGACGCCGCAAAGCAGACCCAGTGCCTCATGCAGATGAGGCAGATCGGCTACGCCCACATCATGTACAAGGGCGACCACGACGATTGCTGGGCTCCTGCGATCAACTTCAGCGGAGGACAGCCTGGCTATCCGCCGACCATGATCTGGATCGGTTACGACACGCGGAACACCGGTATGTTCCAGAACTTCTACGGAAGGATGGACATGCCCGCGACGCGCCCCTCGGCGCCTGCGATGTTGGACCCTTACATCAAGAACGACGACATCCGGAAGTGCCCGAAGACGCCGAACAACTACCAGATGGTCATCGCCTACAGCTGGTTCAATAAGCAGTACTACTCGGCCTACTACAGCCGTAACCCGAAGGCGCAAGGCAATGAATGGGGCCCCGGTGCCAAGGATTGCGAGTTCAAGCTGGGGACGTTCGAGTGTAAAGGGGCGAACGACTCTGAGATGGAAGACCCTGCGGGCACGATCGTCGCATGGGAACACGGGGCCCGGGTCCCGATGTGCAACTTCCTGCAGACCGACGACTGGTTCGACTCTCCCCCGAACAATCCGGCCTTGAAGGACCACTTCCAATGGCTGCACCATGACGGCGCCGTGATCATTTGGGGCGACGGACGGGCCAAGCGCATCGTCTACTCAGCCCTCAAACGGCCCTACTTCTCTGTCCGAAAAGACATCTATCAGTGAGCCCCCGGCGACCTGACGCGGCCCTGGTGCCCCTGGCGCCAGGGCCGCCGTCGTCGTTTTTGCTGCGGACCGGGATTTCCGGGCCCCCGATGCAATAGGATGTACGGGGACGAAAAGGAACTGACATGCGGCGTGCGTTCACTCTGATCGAGCTTCTGGTCGTCATCGCGATCATCGCGATCTTGGCCGCCATCCTCTTCCCCGTCTTCGTCCAAGCCAAGGAATCGGCGAAACAGACCCAGTGCATGATGCAGATGAAGCAGACCGGACTGGGGCTCATCATGTACGCGGGAGACCATGACGACACGTGGTGCCCGATGGCCAACGCGACGACGGTCGCACCTGGACGGCCGCAGCAACCTTGGATCGGATATGACACGAGGAACGCCGGCCTCATCGGCGGGTTCTACGGGGACATGACCTTACCGGCGCGGAACGCGCCCGTCGAAGGCAAGATCGACCCGTACCTGAAGAACAACAGCGTCAAGCGGTGTCCGAAAACGCCCGACGGATGGCAGCTCGCCGTCGCCTACAACCTGTGGCCGCGATGCAAGGTCCCATACCAGTGTGCGTATTCGAACTATTGGACCAGCAATCCCAAGGCCGAGTTCAACGAGTACGGGCCGGGCGCCGTCGATTACGAATCGCCCCGCGGATTCGTCGAGACCCGCGGAGTCAACGATTCCGAGATCCAAGAAAGCGCGAACACGATCGCGCTATGGGAGCACGGTGCTTGGGTCCCGGGGTGCAACTTCCTCTTCGGGCCGAACTGGTACGACAGCCCTCCCGACTCCGAGAACTTTTTGAACCATTTCCACTTCCTCCACAGGCAGGGGGCGGTGACGGTCTGGTGCGACGGGCACGTCAAGCGTATGTCCTATGGACAGTTGCGCCGTCCCATGTTTTCGGTCCGGAAGGACATTTATCAGTAGCGCACCCGGGATTCGGCCCTGGACGGCCTACAATGCTGGGATGAGGCGCGGACGCGGCTTTACGCTGATCGAGCTTTTGGTCGTGATCGCGATCATCGCGGTCCTTACAGCGGTCCTGTTCCCGGTCTTCGTCCAGGCCAAGGAATCCGCCAAGCAGACCCAGTGCATCCTGCAGATGCGGCAGATCGGCCTTGGTCTGGCCCTTTACCGGGACGCGAACGACGACGTTTGGCCCGCCACCGCGAACATGACACAGGCGCCCGGCTATCCGCCGCAAATGATGTGGATGGGCTACGACACGCGAAACGCCGGGTTGAACAGCGGGTTCTACGGCCGGATGGACCAGCCCGCCAAGTATCCGGCCGCACCCGGCATGATCGACCCCTACCTGAAAAACGAGGCGATCAAACGGTGCCCGAACACGCCGACGGGCTACCAGATGGTGATCGCCTACTCCTGGTTCAATCAGATGGAGATGCTGTCGCCGTACTACCAGACCAACCCTAAGGCGAAGGGGAACGAGTACGGCCCTGGTGGAAAGAACTGCAATTCCGTGCCCTACATGCATTGCGAAGGGGTCGGCGACTCTGAGGTCGAAGAACCGACCGCGACCCTCGTCGCCTGGGAACACGGTGCGTTCGTACCCGCCTGTAACTTCCTCCAGCGGCCCGGCTGGTTCGACGTCCCGCCGTGGACGACCAAGCGCCACTTCGAATGGCTGCACCACGAGGGCGGCGTCACGCTCTGGGCCGACAGCCGCGCAAAGAGGATCGTCTACGGCGCCTTGAGGCGGCCCTATTTCTCGGTCCGGAAGGACATCTATCGTTAGACCCGGCAATTCTGCCGAAAATGGAAACTGGCTTGACGTCGTTACGCCTCTTACTCGCCTTGACCTGCCTGCCCGATACCCATCCGGCCGGGCGGCTCGAGGTGTACGTCGACCGGATGCCCTCTCCCGAAGAGGTCGCCCAGAACGACACCGGCGCCCGGTTCGAACCGCCTTGGGGTTGTTACCTGGGGGCGTACATCGACTTGGACCGGAGCCTTCCAAGGACCGAGCGGGACGAAGTCGGCCGGGTCCACAGGTTCCCTGAGGACTTCGAGGCCCTGGCGGGCAAGCGTCATGCCAGCTACTTTTTCTATATGGGGTACGGAGTGCCCCTCGCCAAAGCTTGGGTGGCCGAGCGCGGCGCAGAAGGGCGGATCGTCCACATCGCGCTCGAACCGAACAACGGGCTCGCATACGTCAAAAGCGACGACTATCTCCGAGAACTGGCCGACGACCTCAGGTCGACCGGAGCCAAGGTCTTCCTCCGCTTTGGGAGCGAGATGAACGGGACGTGGACGCCTTACAGCGAGGATCCGGACCTCTACAAGGAGAAGTTCCGGCTCGTCGCGGAGACGATGCACGACCGGGCGCCGAACGTCGCGATGGTGTGGGCTCCGTACTGTAGCCCCGTGACCAACATTCCAAGCTTCTATCCCGGTGACGACGTCGTCGATTGGGTCGGCGTCAACATGTACAACGTCACCTACTTCAACCAGGATCCATCGACCCCCGGGTGGCAGGTCCACCCTTGCGACATGCTCGACCCGGTGTACCGTATGTATTCGGACCGGAAACCGATCATGATCGGCGAATACGGCGCGACGCACTACTCCGCCCTGGAGGACGAGAAGAAGACCGAATATGCCGTGCGGTGCATCAAGTCGCTGTACCTCGCTTTACCAAGGAAGTATCCGAGGGTCAAGGCGATCAACTACTTCAACGGCAACAACCTCGACCTGAGCCACGCGAAGAACAACAACTACGCCGTCACACAAGATCCGGACGTCCTTGCGACCTATCGGGCCGTCGTCAAACAACCCTATTTCCTGGGGCACTCGGACGCTCCGGACGAAGAGCCCGCCCGCCCGCCGGTGACGCCGATGCCTGTCCGCGACGGAGAACCCCTCATGGGCCGTGTCCGGCTGTCCGCTTGGGCCAAAGTGAACGACGAAAAGCCGTCGGCCCGCTTCTTGGTCAACGGCAAACCCTTGACAGGCGGGGGTGCCGACGGTCATTGGCAACGGGTGTTGGACACTTCGGCCTTTCCCAAAGGTCCGGCCGTCCTGACGGTCGAAGCCTATGGGGGCGGGCGAATGGTCTCGCGGAAGTCCGTGCGCGTGGTGTTCGGAAGCGTCGCTCGGTAAGTCGACCCGTCGGCCGGACTCCCGACCCTGGCCGTGCCACAATCCTTGTCCATGAGCAAGGATCTCGGGATCACTCCCCGGGCGGAGAACTACGCGGATTGGTACAACGACCTGGTCAAGCGGGCCGACCTGGCGGAGAACTCCGTCGTGCGCGGCTGCATGGTCATCAAACCGCACGGTTATGCCATCTGGGAACTCATGCGGGACGCCTTGGACGGCATGTTCAAAGCGACGGGCCACGTCAACGCGTGCTTCCCGCTCCTGATCCCGAAGTCGTTTTTCGAGAAAGAGGCCGAGCACGTCGAGGGATTCGCTAAAGAGTGCGCCATCGTCACTCACACGCGGTTGACCGGCAACCCGGACGGCAAGGGGCTCGTTCCCGATCCCGCTGCCGAGCTCGAAGAACCTTATGTGATCCGGCCGACAAGCGAGACCATCATCTGGTACTCCTATAAGAACTGGATCCAGTCCTGGCGGGACTTGCCCATCCTCATCAACCAGTGGGCGAACGTCATGCGTTGGGAGCTGCGCCCCCGACTGTTCCTTCGGACGTCCGAGTTCTTCTGGCAAGAGGGCCACACGGCACACGCCACCTACGACGAGGCGGAGGAAGAGTCGCTCAAAATCCTTGACGTCTATCGGCGGATGGCCGAAGAGTGGATGTGCGTCCCGGTCGTGCCCGGTCTCAAGAGCGACGGCGAGAAGTTCGCGGGCGCCGATCACACCTACACGATCGAGGCGATGACCCAAGACCTGCGAGCGATCCAAGCTGGGACGTCGCACCATCTGGGACAGAACTTCGGCAAGGCCTTCGACGTAAAGTACCAAAGCAAAGAGGGCCGGGAGGAGTACGTCTGGGGAACGTCGTGGGGCGTATCGACGCGTCTGATCGGTACGATGCTGATGGCCCATAGCGACGACCGGGGGCTCGTTTGCCCGCCCCGCTTGGCCCCTGTCCAGGTCGTGATCGTCCCGATCGGAAAGGCAGACGACCGTGACCGGGTCTATGAGGCCTGCGACCGGCTCGCGGGCGAGCTGAGGTCTTCGACGTGGCACGGGTCCGCTCTTCGTGTCACCGTGGACAAAACCGATAAGTCACCGGGCTTCAAGTTCAATGAATGGGAGCTCAAGGGGGCGTGCGTCCGGATCGAACTCGGGCCGCGCGACCTGGACGCGGGCGTCTGCGTGGTCGCCTCCCGTCTCGATGGCGAAAAGTCGACGATGGGACTCTCGGAAGCGACGAGCGCAGTGGCGTCGATCTTGGACTCGCTCCAAACCGGACTGTTCGAACGCGCCAAAGCCTTGCGTGAGGCGAACACGAAGCGCGTCGACACGTGGGAGGCCTTCAAATCCTCCTTCGACGGCGAAGGTGGCGGAGGCTTCGTCCTCGCCCATTGGGACGGCACGAGGGAAACGGAACAGCGGATCAACGACGAGACGAAGGCCACGATCCGGTGCATTCCGATGTCGCCGCTCGATCCGGCCGACGGCGAACCCGGTGTTTGCGTCCTGACGGGCCGCCCGAGCCAACGTCGCGTCGTCTGGGCGAAAGCTTACTGACCCTGGGCCTACTTTCGGAGGAAGACGTAAACGAACCCGTGGTAGTCCACGGGAGGCTGGTACTTCTGGTCGTTGCCGAAGACTTCGATGAGGGCGTTGTTGGTCGGTTCGAACTGCGGGTCTTCGGACAGGATCGCTGCCGACCTTTCTGCGAGTTGCGACTCCTGGTCTGCGGTCAAGGTCTGGCCCTCTCGAAGTCCGAGGTCTTTCAGCGCCCGTGACTTGGCCTTTGACTGCAGCCCGTCAAGGATCTTCGAGAGCCGGGCGATTTCGGCCGTGAACTTCTGATGCTCGGCCGCTTCGGCCTCAGTCAACTTCGGGGGAGTGCCCCTCAGCATCGTAAAGTCGCCGACGACGAGGTCGGACTTCCCGTCGCCGTTCCAGTCTCCGACGAACGGTTTAGGCCTCATGGAAGGTCGTTTGCCTGCCGTCGCATCGAAGATGTCGAGCCGCTTTTGATCGTCTTCGACGCCTGGGGGAACGATGGGAGGCACGATAGCCCGGCCTTTTTCGAACGTCGGGACCGTGCCTTTGACGCCCTTATAGAACGTGACCGAACCGTCTTCCGAACCCAGAAGGAGGTCCGCGGTCTTATCCCCGTCCCAGTCCGCGACGGCAGGGCCTCCGTCCGGTGCCACGATTTCGCTGCCTGCCGCCGTCAGTTTGACGGGGGTCCCCAAGGCGAGCGCTCCCTTGTTCGGCGCGTAGTAGACGGCCCCCCCGAGCGAACCGAGAAAGAGGTCGGGACGCTTGTCCGAGTTCCAATCGAAGAGGGACACGGCGATCGCGCTGTCCGGGGCCAGCGGCTTTCCGTCCGGGCCAGACATCGTGACGCCGAGGTCGAACGTTCCGTCGTTCCGGCCGCGGAAAACCGTGACAGGCCCGTCATAACCTCCGGACACCACGTCCGGCCGACCGTCTTGATCCAGGTCCGCGAACTGCGGGCCGAATCCGATGCATCACCCATAGGAGACAGCACCGGTCGTGCCGCCTGCTTGGAACCACTGCGGCTTTCCGAACACGGGGGCGGCCGCCGTCCCGGTGTTCCGGTAGACCTTGAGCTTGCCGCCTTCGAACTGGCCCACGAGGAGGTCCGGCTTCCCGTCGCGGTCAAGATCGGCCAAGCACGGTGCGGCGTGCCCGTGTTCGGTATCGATCGGAGTCCCGTCGGCCAGGACCCTGACCGGATCCGCGAGTCCGAACGACCGCCAGGGCGGCTCCGACAACGCCGCGGCCAGGAGCCAGATCATTCTTCCATTGTAGTCGAAGTGGATAAGTCGGTGGATAAGCGGTGCAGAGAAGCCGATGAAACCGCTTGCGCCCCGCCCGAATACGGTGTACAGTTCTCATGTCGGAAGAAGAAAGGCCGACAAGCCGATCCAGAGAGAGAAATCCGCTCAGACCGGTGGCCGCTCAGAAGACCGACACCGTGAAGCGGGAACGCCCGTCCGGCACGCATCAAGGATCCTGCGGGATCCGTGGGCCGAACAGCGGGCAGCGATCGCGACACGACGCTGGACGGAGGTTCGGCCGGTCGCCATAAGGCTTGCTAAGACTGGTCGAATCGGGCAGCGGGTTCAAGCCGACCCGATGGTCCTCGTCCGGCGGACGACGCCGAAGCCTTCGGGCGAAAGCGTTCGGGCACCGCCCTCGGCACCGCTTCGGCGGTTCGCCGGCTCAGGGTTCGGGACGCCCGGCGTGCGGTGGCGCCCTTCGGGGACGTGCCGCTACGCAGATTGCGGCCGGGATCTGCACTTGTGCAGGTTCCGGCCCATTCCGTTTTTGAGGCGGCAGACCCGGCCCGGACGGGAAGCGTCCGCACGGGTAGATTGCCAGACGTGCTGTGGGCGCAAGCCGGTCTCAGTTTCTTGGTCTGGTGCTTGTTCGGGGTCTGGGCTGCGAAGCGCGTGCTGGCCTCCGCCAGAACGCCTCATCCGGCCCTCGGCGTCCTCGCCTTGATCGGCGGAGCGTTGCTTCTGGTCTCTGGACTCGTCGGGATCGCGGCCGGCCGTGGGCTCGTCGACGGAGTCCTTGCGCCGTGGGCATGGGCCGCGGTCACGGTCTTGGGCGCCCTGTTCGTGTACGTCCAAGCTTGGGGCGCGCTCGCCGTCGCATCCCGTGCGTTCCGTCGGGAAACGGGAGTGGCCACCGAGCCGTCTGTGGCTAAGAAGGATCCTTCATGAGACGTCTGTTCGTACCGTTGCTTTTCGCCGTCTGTCTCGTCAGTCCGGCCTTACCGTCCGGCCCGCCGGAGCAGGACGTCGCTTCGCGCATCCTCGTCAAGCTACGCCAACTCGACCTGCTGAACCAGATCCTTCCCGTCCTCTTGACCAAAGAGCAACTCGGCAAGCTGCTCCCCGTGATCGAGAAGGCCCGCGAAGCGTCCAAAGCGACCGAACGAATCGAACTCGACGAGTTGAAGAAACTCGAACCGAAGGTCGACAGCGACCTGAAAGACGCCAAGGAAAAGGGCCTCGTGACGGCGAAAGAGAAGACGACCGAGTACCTGCGAGTCTTGGCCGCCTTGCGCAAAGTGAGGGAGATCATGGTCAACGAGCAATTGGAGACGGTCCTTAAAGCCGTCGAAGAGACCCTCGACGAAGGTCAGATCAAAGCCGCCACCAACTCGATCCAAAACGCCGGTGACAAAGAGAGCAAAGTGACCGACCGGGACAAACTCCGTCGCTGGGTGGGTGCCGTCCTCCTCGACCCGCTGGCCTACGACCTTCTGCTGGAACTGAAGAAGAAAGGCGGCTGATCGGCCAGAATCCAGACTATGAAGTCCTGGCTTCCGGCGTTGCTCCTCTCCGTCGCACTGGCGGGGTGCAACGGCCCTACCGATCAGCCCACCGTCAAGGTCGACGGGTCCGGGTCGGGCAAGCAGGCGTCTCAAGGGCCGGTCGGCGACGGCTCTGACCAGACGCCCGCACCGGACGGCTCGACCGACCGGAAGGCGACAGGCGACGGAAAGACGCCGTCGACATCGTCAAACCCGCCACAGGACAAGGAACCGACGACTCCGGCCCCGTCGCAGGGCCAGGGCCCGACGCCGGCCCAACTCGAAAAGTCCTCCTTGGTCTCTTGGTCGAAGACCGTCGCCGAAGCGACGGCCGAAGCTCGAAAGGACGGCGGTTACGTGCTCCTTGTCTTCGAAGCCCCCTGGCATACGGGCTCGAAAATCATGAAGAAAGAGGTCTTTTCGGATGCCGAAACGGCCAAGTTGCTGCAAGGTGCCCACCCGGTCTCCCTGGACGTCGACGATCCGGCCACCAAGGAGCTGCAAAAGGAACACCTCGTAACGGCGATTCCGGTCATGTTCTTCGTAAAACCGGGTCAAAAGCCGTTCGGAATGATCGACGGCTATTACGATCTGACCCTGTTCAAGAAGCAACTTCGTAAGGTCCTCAAGGACAAGTAAAGGCGTGGACGAGACCAAGGGCGAAGCGTGGTCAGCACGATACGGTCAGCAAGGGCCCGAAGCCGACGGGGTACCGGACGCGTTCTTCCGGCACCGGAGCGTCCGTCGGTATTCGGACCGTGCCGTTCCCGAATCGGTCGTCGTTTCCTTGATCGGCGCGGCCCAAAGCGCGTCCACGAGCAGTAACCTCCAGCTCTGGTCTGTCGTGTCCGTCCAAGAACCTGACCGTCGCGAAGCCGTCGCCCGTCTGTGCGACGACCAAGAACACGTCCGTCGTGCACCCTGGTTTTTCGCTTTCTTTGCCGACCACCACCGTCTACGGTCTGCCGCCGTCCGGGTCGGCGAGAGATGTTCGGCCCTGGACACGACCGAATTCCTCACGATGGCCGTCATCGATGCCGCTCTCGCGGCCGAGCGGATGGCCTGTGCGGCAGAGTCGATGGGCCTTGGTCTGTGCTACATCGGCGCCCTGCGGAACGACGCGGCTGCGGTCAAGGACTTGTTCGGACTTCCCGAAGGCGTCTTCGGCGTCTTCGGCATGACTTTAGGGTGGCCCGTCGAGGGGCTGCAGGCCAAAGTCAAGCCCCGATTGGCTCAGTCGGCGGTCTGGTTCCGGGAGACGTATTCCGCAGACATCGATGTCAGCGAATACGACGAACGGATGCGCGCGTTCTACGTCCTGGAAGGGATGAAAGGCGAGGTCACATGGTCGATGCGGTCGGGTCGGCGGGCCGATGACAGCAAACTGACGGGTCGGGACCGGCTCAAGGCCTTCCTGGACGGGCAAGGCATGGACCGCCGCTGAACGTCCAAGGGCGACCGGCTCTGACCGTACACGGGCAGAGCCCGAAGAAGCTACTTGTCGTCTTCGCCTTTCCGCGCCCTCTCGTGAGCGGACTGAAAGGCGCTCTTTTGTTCCTCGGTCCAACCCGCAGCTTCGGCCTGCGCCGACTCTTTCGAAGCCTGAGGCTCCGGGGCGTCGGCGGGCTCATTGGCGCACCCTGACATCGCGAGCGGAACGGTCAAGAGGGCCGTCAGGGAGATCGTCCGGATCAGTCTTGCCACCACGTGACCCCGATCGCCTCAGGATAAGCGAGGAACGTACTGCACTTCCAGTTCTTGCCTAGAGGAAAGCCGTCGCGCGGGAACGGGTTGACCGTTCCGTTCGGATCCGAACAGTATCCGTCGACGCGCTTTTGGAAGCTCTTCGGAGACCCGATCATGGACCCGCCCGCGTCTCCTCCGTGCCAGGCCACGACTCCGGCGTGACCGTCTGCGTACACCATCGTGACCTTGCCCGTAAAGTAAATGCTGTTGTTCCGTTTTGCGCCGGGAAAGTTATCGAAGTACCAGTCGATACCGCCGATCGTCTGTCTCGGCGTGTCATACGTGTTGCCGAACGCGAAGAGGTTGGCCGGGTCCGCCATCTGAGTGTTCGACTTGCCCGAGTTGTAACGGCGGCCGCCCCGGCCGCCGCAACCTTGGACGGCTCCGCCGTCCGTGCACTGCTCCTCGCTGACCATTCCCTCGGCGCACCGGATCTCCCAGCCCCAGTTGTAGCCGATGTCGTTCTTGTCGTAGTCGAGGTGGCCGTTGGCGTCGAGCTTGACGTCGTCCTTGTTCTGGCGGTACTGGGACCACATCTGCGTGTTCTTCGTGTACGGGTACAGCGAGCAAATGGGGTCGCCGCCACAGTTCGTCGCATCGCCGCCGTCGAAAACGGACGGGAAGCGGTCTTCGTTGTCCGAAATGTAGATCATGGAAGCCGTGCCGATCTGCTTCATGTTGCTGAGGGCGGAGGTCTTCTTTGCGGCCTCCTTGGCCTGGGCGAAGACCGGGAACAGGATCGCGGCAAGGATCGCTATGATGGCGATCACGACGAGAAGTTCGATGAGTGTGAATGCTTTACGGAACATGATTGCGCTCCGTCGGTCATGATCCGACGACGGTCTTAAGGTTCCGTTGTCGAGCTGTTGTCCCTGTGTCAAACCTCGTTAACGTTGCGTCCCGACCGTTCGGTCCGGCCCTGAACCGGGATCAGCCCGTCCCAGGCCGAGCGGCGTCGGTCAGGGTTTCTCACACGGACGGACGAAGAGCGCACCGTCCACGAGGTAGGCCACGGCGTTGTTCCAAGGCGAGACCCAGACCCGGTCGACGTCCGCCCCGACGAGCGTCCCGGCCTTCTCAGGATCGCTCTTCAAGACGAGCCAGACACTGTTCGCCGACTCGGTCTTAGGGTCGAACCTCAAGGGCATCGGTCGGTTCACGTCGGTCAACAGGGGCCACTCGGACACCGCGTCCTCCCATGGTCCTCGGAACCTCACAGGCCGGAGGACTCCGTTCGAAGGAACGACTTCGGCGACGTCAGACCCTGTCGGGGGCGGCGAAGGCTTGGCGAGCCACCGGGCCGTTTCCAAGGTCAGGTTCAACTTAACGGCTTGATACTTGGCGACCTGTTCGGCCTCTGCTTCTTGCTGGACGGCCGCGGCTGCCTTGTCCCTCGCCTTGGCTCGCTCATAGGACCGATCGAGCTTCGACTGGGACCGGGGTTCGAACTGAGAGTAAACGGCGGTGCCATAGATCGACCAGCTCGGCCCATGAAATCCGTTGGTGACCGCGGCGTCGATATCCGGCGCAGGCGTCAGGACGCTCGCCCCCGGACTGAGCACGAAGTGCCTGACCGGGCCTTGGGATCGAAGGCGAAAGATCGCGTGGAACAGCGAAGGCGAAGGATCGACGTTCATGTCGAGTCTCTCGTCGGGTTTGAAGACGCGCTTGAAGACCACACGGTCGGTCAAAGTCCTTGCGTCCAACAAATGCACGCTCAGTTCGCGGGGATCGACGTCTTCCTTCGGGCCGAGGGACTTGGAGACGATGAGGACGCAAGTCCGCTGGTTCTCGAACCACTGTCCCATCCATCGTGTCCCCGCCGGTAAGCGAAGGACCACGCGCCCTTCTTCGCCACCGACTTCGTAGACACCGATGGCCAGACCCTCCTTCTCCTTCCTCGAGTACAGAAGTGCAAGGCCGTGGGGGTGCCATAAGACGTTGTCGACTCGGACGTCGACCGGTGTCGGAGTCCCGAGCTGAGGGAGTTGGGCATGGGCGGCACCAACGGTCGCCGCGACGAAGAGGACTCCCCAAGACCGTGCGGACATGATCGTAGTGTAACCGGAGATTCTTCGAAAGGTTCCTGTGATCCGCACCTATACACTATGATGGAGCTTGTATGAGCTTTCTGAAGAAGCTGTTCGGCGGCGGTGACAAGGGGGATCAAGGCGGCATTGGCGACCTCATCAAACAGGCCAAAGACCTGCAGCAGCAGTTCTCGGGCCAGGTCCAGCAAGGGTCGCAGACCACCGACGTCAACCAGCTCATGGCGCAGGCCACGGCCAACATGGAGGCCCTGACCGGGCAGAAGGCCGAGCCCCGAGCTCAGTTCGTGAAGAAGACGACCTGCCACAACTGCGGCGGGGCCAAGACGCTTGCCCCGAAGACCGCGTACGTCTACTGCGACTTCTGCGGAAGTCTCACCGACTACGACTTCCAGAAAGCTTGCGAGAACCCGCAGTCGGCGATGCCGGGGCCTGCCTACGAAGCCCTCATCCATGAGACCAACGCCGACGCCCAACTCGCACGCCAGACGAAGGACAGGGACGCCTATCTGGCGATCCAAAAGAGGCTCTTCGACCGCTGGGTCGAGCTTTGTCCGAACGCGGTGTCCCCTCGTGCCAAACGCGACCAGGACTACCGGTCGCAACTCGTCGAATATATGGCCCAGACCGCGACCGTCAACGAGTTCGATGAGACCTATCAGGGCTTTGCCGCCAAGGTCGCCGAGCAGGTCCGTGGCATCAAGTGGGCGGGGACGTTCCCCAAGGTGACGGCCGAGAGCGCCACCTTCTGGCCCCTCTACCAGACCGTCAAAGACCAGCTCGAGCACAGCTACACCGTCCTCAAGAAGGAGGGCATCCTCGACCTCCACCCGGACCAGGCACCGGAAAGCCTCCAGCGCCGCATGACGTGGTCGATGTTCTGCCAAGGGTGGCTTCCGACGCTGTCACCGGAGGACTCGGAACGAATGATCGCCGACGCCGGGCTCAAAGGCGAGTATTCACGCCTCGAACCTGTCGAGACCGCTGTCCGGCACTGCGGCGGCTGCGGAGGCGAACTGCAGACGGTGTCCGGCGCCAAAGTGATGGTCTGCGAAGACTGCGGCACGAAGGTCGATGTCGGAAACCCCGAAGTCAACTGCAAGAACTGCGCAGGCCCGATCAGCTTCCCGGTGGGGCAGAACCGGCTCCAGTGCCCCTACTGCCGAGCCGAAGCCCAACGGATGAGCTGGTGACGGGCGCCACATTCCTCATTCGGCGACGGAGCACCACCTTTGGCACCTCGGTGCACGCCCGGAGCTTGTCCAGATGGGAAAGGCCCGACAGCCGCGCGATGACCGAGAGTGATCGGTCGTTGATCGGTCGTTGATCGGTCTTTGACCGGACTTTGATCGGTCTTGCGACCATGTGCCAAAGACGGTGGACAGGGGTGCCCTTCCACCGTCACACGGCCTCTCAGAGCTTACCGACGGCCCACATGTTCCGGAACCGGATCTTGTGGCCATGGTCTTGGAGCCGGATCGGACGCAGCCCAGGGCCTTCGGGGTGGCCCGCCGTCGTCTCGCGAGGCAGTGCGACGTCGCGGTGGACGAGGGTGCCGTTATGGACGACCGTCATGCGGCCCTCGGAGACCTTCTTGTCTCCTTCCCACCGAGGCGCTTTGAACCAGACGTCATAGGTCTGCCATTCGCCTGCCTTGAAGGCCATCGCGGTGTCCGGCGCCTTGATCGAGTAGATCGCGCCGCATTCGTCGATCAGGGGGCCGCGGGGGGCCGAGTTCAGGATCTGGACTTCGTAGCTTTGCATCATGTAGACCCCCGAGTTGCCGTTCGCCTGGCCGGCTTGGCCGTTCTCGTCGGTCATGAACTCCATGTGCAACCGTAGGTCGCCATATGCCTTCTTGGTGACGACGTCGCCTGATCCAGGTACGCCCTGCATCGCACCGTCCACCCACTGCCACGGATTGGCCTGGCCCAGGTTCCGCTCGGACTGCCAGTTCGCAAGGTCCTTGGAACCGCCGATCAGGATGTCCGCGCCCTTGGGAGGGTTCGAGCTTGGGATCCCCTTGTCTTTGATCCGCAGGTTCTTCCAACGCACTTCCAGTCCAGCCTTTTCGTGGTTATGGACCTGGAGCCCGATGAACCCCCAGCGGGTGAGGTCGTCCCGGTGGTCGACGGTGCTGACGCCGTTGACCCAGATCCTGAACCTGTCCCCCTCGGCCACGACGCGATAGTGGTTCCATTGCCCGTTCTTGAAGGCTTTGCGGCCCCGCTCGTTCTTCGAGAGGTCTTGGAGCCAGCCGCGCCGTCCCTCGTCGTAGAGACCGCCCGACCACGCACGGTCACTAGGATCCACCTCGACCTGGTAACCGTGGACCTGCCCCTTGTTGTAGCCCGGGACGCTCATGGAACGGATCTGCACGCCGGAGTTGAGGGTCGCGACGGTCTTGACGTCGAATTCGAGCTCGAAGTCGCCGTAGAACTTGTCCGTGCAAAGAAAGCTGTTGGGTTCGCCGACCACCGTCCGTCCGACGATTTCGCCTTTGTCCACACTGTAAGCGGCCTTCCCGCCGCGCCGCGTCCATCCCGTGAGCGACTTTCCGTCGAAGAGAGGCTTCCAGTCAGCGGCAGAAGGGACGAGGAGAAGGGCGGCGGTCAAAGCTGCGGTCATCGGTTCACCACGGTCGAGCGGTGCTAGGTGTACCACGATTCCAAGGGCTTGTCGCCACCGACGAGATTTTCGTGCCCCTGTCGTGACGACCCTGAGCTTGAAGCGGGACCGGACTGGGGTAAAAGGTGCCGTTTGAGAGGACTGAGGACATGAAGCGGATTCTCACACTTGTGCTGACGATGGCCCTTGTCGCGACGGCGGCCTATTGCGACGATAAAGAACAGGCCAAAGCCGCCTTCGAGATGTTCAAGAAGCTTGAAGGGACTTGGAAGGGCAAAGGCAAGGTCGGCGATATGGAGATGGACTCGACCGTGACCTACAAGACGACCGGAGCTGGAAGCGTGGTCATGGAGACCATGGAACCGGGCCAGCCGCACGAAATGGTGACGATGTACCACCTGAACAACGAGAGTTTCGAACTCGTGCACTATTGCGCCGGCCACAACCAGCCCCGTATGCGGATGAAGCCGGGCAAGGATCCCAAAGTGGTGTCCTTCGAGTTCGTCAGCGGGACGAACATGAAGCCGTCGGACATGCACATGCACACGGCGACCTATCGGTTTATCGACGACGACCACATCACGGGCGAATGGACGTCCTATCAGGACGGAAAGCCCGGCGCATCGATCACGTTCGACATGCACCGGGCCAAGTAAGCCGCTCTAGCGCTTCCGGCGTTTCAACAGTCCAAGGAGCGGGATCCCGAGCCCCAGCAGCAGCGACGGCTCGGGAACCACTTCCCAGTGGTATTTGACGCTGCCCACGAAGGCGACGCTGAGGTTCGAGACCGAAGCGTTCCATTGGAAGGCGCCCGTGTAGTCTCCTGGCCCGAACGGCGAGCCCGTGTCGGACAGCGAATCGAGCGCCGAATCCGTGAGCCGAGGCAAGATCGAGCCGCCAGGGCCGATCTCGTATCCCTCGAGGCGGCGCGTCGAAGCCGTCGTGGTCAGTGTCGTGCCTGTAACGGCGTCGAAGACGGACTGGGTCTCGTTAAAGTCACCGCCGATGACCGCTGAATCGTCTCCGGCCGTGCCGTTGAGGTCGGGGTCGGCGAACGAGAAGAGGCTGAAGCTCACGGCTTGTCCGAGAAGGTTGAAGACGCCGAAATTGACGGTCGCTTCTGCGGAGCCTCCACCGAGATCGGCCACCGTGTACTCGGTGACGACAAGGAGGGCGTCGTCGAACCCGCCCGCATCTTCGGTGTAGTGTAAGGCGGCGTGGTCGGTACCGACGTCGCTGAACGTCTGGTTGGACAGCCCGAACTCACGCGTGTCGAACTCGGTCCGGTACCACATCCATTGACTGAACGGGGAGACCGTGCCTCCGACGGAAAAGCTTCCTTGGCCTCCCGAACCGGTCAGTCGTTGGCCCTGAAGACCGCTCATCGACCAACGGACGTCTCCGCTGGTCAAGGTCATCGCGTCGACGGCGAGAACGGCCGGCGACAAGGCTACGGACAGTGCGACGGCGATGGCGCGGATGCGGTGTGAAAGTGTCATATGTGCCTCTCCAAACGCGAATGCAACCCGTTTATTTTACAGGTGTTTTTTGTCGCTCTGTACGGGCCTTCCCTTGTTTCGTCCGACCTTCGTCTAAGATTCTAGCCATCAGTTTGATCTGCCCGATGTGATACGCGTCGTGTACGGCCAACGACACGAGCATATGAAGGGCCTTGTCGTCGCTTTCCAAGTCGTGGCCCAGCGGCCAGTCCGCCACCATTTGGCGGGCACGCTTCAAGTTCGTCAAGAACGAAGACCGGACAGGTTCGAACTCTTCCGGTTCAGGGACGCGCCAGTCGTCTCGGAACTTAGGCCTCGGTTTGCCTTCGAGCCGTGCCAACCAGATTTGTTGCCAAAAGTCGGCATGGGCGAGGTTGGTCAAAACCGAGTAGGGCCAGCCAGGGACCGTTCGCGAAGCAGTCTCCGGGCTCATCCGCTGAAGCAAGTAGCCGATTTTTGGGATGTCTTCCCCTCCGATGATCTGGTCGAAGAGGTCTGCGACGGTCGCCGCGTCCATGTCCCATTCTAGTCAACACGGACGGAGCGGGAAGACTTCGACGCTGACTCCGGGAGAAAACTGAGCGGCCACGTTCGGCGGCCCGAGTCCCGGAAAGCCGGCCGCTGCCGTGAGCGTTTCGTTCCTAACGGTCGCTTCGGCGGTGCAGAACGGATACGGCGCATGATGGACGCGCCCGGTCCAAAAACGTCCGCGCACCATCGAATAGAGCAAGTAGCGCTCCAACAACCAGAATTCCAAGGTGTCCGGTTCCGCGGTCCGGAACACTTCGACGAACGACGCTTCGACCTCGGTAAGCCCGGAGGGCGGGCCGGGCCAGACTCGGACTGTCCGGTAGAGGCGGTACCCACCGCTCCGGTGGAGTTCCATCCGGGCGAAGTGGTACGGGAGCCTGTACCGGTTTCGGGCCACGACCACGGGCAATCGCTTTGAAGCTTCCAGGCTGAAGAACCAGACACCTGGTTCTCGGCCCTCCCGGCGCACGTACGTCCGAAGGTTGGTCTCGTGGAAATCGGCGAACACGGACCGGGGACGGAGCCAAAGGGGCGTCACTCCGGTCATGGTGAACGGCACCAGGCTGACGTACGCGCGGCCGTCGAAGAGGTCGGCCTCCAGGCCCTGGGGAAGCAGCCTTTGGACGACGTCCGGATCGACCGACCAATGGAGGAACGTCAGGTCGTGCCAGTTCTGCCGCATGACAGGCTGCAGGTCGGGCCTTTCGCGGAGCCGGAGCAGGTCTGCGGTCACGTCGCCGCCTCGGGCTGGGGAATCCGAGGGACGGCAAGGGCCGCACACACGCAGACCGCCATAGCGAGCAGGTAGGGCCCGGCGTGCCACGCGTCGAAGATCGCACCGCCGAGCAACGGGCCGACCATGAAACCGAACGAACGTGCGCTCTGCAGAAGCCCGAACATCTCTCCTTGGCGCTCTTCCGGAGTCAATTGACTGCAGAGCGCGTTCGCCGTGGGATTGGCGATGCTCGTTCCGATGCCGTAGACGGTCGAGGCTGCGAAAATCGCGGGCAACGACGGCGCGTAGGGGAACAGTGCGAGGCCGAGACCCATCAGGACATAGCAGACGCGAAGCACCGCCGTGGACGAAAACTTTTTGGCGACGATCCCGACGAGCAAGCCCTGGACGACGAGACCAAGGAGAGACTCGTAGCTGAACACGTCCCCGAACTCCTTTGTGCCGAGCCCGAGGGTCGCATGGATCAACCGACCGAACGTCCCTTCGAGGGTCGCAAGCGCGAACCAACCAATGACGATGACGACGAAGACCCGCGTCAAGCCAGGGACCGTCCGAAGGATGTCAAGGTTTCCTTTGGGCTTGCTTTCGCGGGGCGTGACAGGTAACGACGGCAAGACGATCAACGCCAAAAGCGCACCGGCGGCCGATGCTCCGCAAGCGACGGCTCCCAGGAGGGCGTTCCCGCCCGCATCGCTCAAACGTCCTCCAATCGCGGGCCCGGCGACCAGACCCGCCGAGATCGCCGCTCCGATGCGCCCCATCGCTGCCACCTTGGAGCCCGTCGCGGCCAGGTCGGCGATGTAGGCTTGGGCTACGGCGATGTTGGCCGCCCCTAGGCCCGCCAGGATCCGGCTCAAGAGGATGTGGGCCGGATTCGTGGCCAAGGCGTACACGCCCATCGACGCCGCAGAAACGGCCGTGCAGATCACGACCACGGGTTTGCGGCCGATCCGGTCGCTCAACCGCCCCCAACCCGACGAGACCAGGATCTGGACGATGAACATGCTGCTCAGGACGAGGCCGATGACGGCACCTTTCCAGTCCCATCCAGTCGCGGGGTCCCTCAGGGGCGGCAGGAGAGCGTCCAGACGCAGTTGCACGTCCGGGATCAACATACTGAAACCCAGCATGTCCAGAAAGGCGAGGACGAAGAGCGTCGCTTCGATCCTGACCCGATGCAGGTTCGAGGTGCTCAGGCTCCTCCTCCGTTGACCACGCCCCATTCTGATACGTGGCCTCGACCGGAAAGGGCCGAACGAGGGCGTTAAGGTCGGACGCCGTCGGGATCGAGCGGAATGCCGGCGATCTCGACCTCTTCCCGGACGTAAGCGTCGACCCTGATCTCGGCGATCCGGACCGGATCGACGGAGCAGAGGACGCGGATCTTGCCGTCTTGAGCGACGCTCCCTCCTGGAAGAGGCATCCGGAAGCGGTTTCCGAGCGGCCGCCGCGGGTCAAGTCGCCCTCCGCTCGCCTCGGCGGCTCTCGACGCGGCGAGGACTTTCGAGGACACGGGCGTACCGTCCTGGTCCGTGCAGACGATCGCTTTGCCATCGGATCCCAAGGCCGTGAGATAGTATTCCGCAGGATCGTCTTTCGGTTGGACACAGTCGAACTCTAGCGACCACCAAGAGCCCTCCTTAGCCGTTATGTCCGGGATTTCGTGAGGCGCGCCCTTGTCAGCTCGAGCAAAGACCACGCTCCGGTCTTGAAGCGAGGCGCCTTCGCCAGGGAACAATCGGAACGGCTTCGTTTCGGGAAGCTTCAAAGTCCGGAGCAGGAAGAACGAGGCTGACGACCGGTCCGCCGCGGCGGAAAACGGCATCGCCGTAACGGTCGTACGGGGGCTCGTCAGAGAATCGCCGTCGCGGAACGACGAGAGCTGGATACAGTTGGCATAGGCGGTGTCGTCTTCGATCCGGTCCGCGACGACCGGATCGGCACGTGGGCTGAAGTGCACCGTCAAGGAGACGATGAGATACCTGTTCTTCCTGCCAGGGACAGTCTTGGCCGTCGGAGCGCCATCCCTTTGAAGGGCTTCCGCGACGAGCCGCGTCAGGTAGGCGTCTCGGTGCCCCGAGATGTCCCAGGCCGTCGGAGCCTTGCCGGTCAAGTCCGCGACGCCAAGGACGGTGTACTTGTAACCGACGTTCTCTTTGGGATAACGAAAACCCTCGGCACGAACCTTCCGCGCCCGGTCCGGCGATGCGCCCGTCGCTCGGGAGTCTGCAGGCGTCCCACCGCTGACGAGCGCCGCCAAACCCGCAAATCCGACGAGCCTGACCGTCTGTGACATCCGCAGCCCCATAGTGACTTTGTGTCACGAAACCGCCGATCGTTTCACCTTTTCGCGCGATTCTCGCTGTTTTTCGTCTATCGTGCCGCCCAGAGCAGGCCCCGGCGGCAGATTTCCCGCGGCACTTCGGCTTCCAGAACGTCCCGCTTGTGCCCTAACGCCGTATAGAACACCTTTCCACGACCGTAGGAACGCGTCCAGACGGTCGGCATCCGACAAGGTCCGACCAATCCGTTCCGGGCCTCCCCGATGGAGGGGTTAGGGAATGCGCAGGTCGCGAGCACGTTGTTCGCAGGATCGGTGTGGAGATAGTACTGCTCGCTCACGACCTCGAAGTCGGGGAGCCCGTCTGTGACCGGATGAGGGTTGTCCCGGTCGATCTCGACCGTGTACCGGACGCCGTCGTCACCCGGATGCGCCACCCACTGTCCGCCGGTCATGAACTGCCATTCGGTGCTTTCGCGGAACGCGTCGCACATGCCTCCGTGGCAGCCTGCCAATCCCGTTCCTTGCTCGGACACCGCTTTACAGACGGACTGGCACTGTTCCCAGGAAATCTGCCCCATGGTCCAGACGGGGACGATGAGGTCGTATCCGCCCAACGGCTCCAGAAAGGCGTCAAGCGTGTCCCGGACCGTCACGTCGAAGCCCTCGGCTTTCAGAAGTCCTTCGAAAAACCCGGCGACCTTGTCCGGTTCATGACCGTCCCAGCCGCCCCACACGATAAGAGCAGATTTCACGTTTCCAGCATAGAGGGAGGCAAGGCAAGGGCTTTGGGAAGGCTAGGACACCCGCGTCGGCTTGCAAGGGGGCCCTGTGTCAAACTCGCGGGCACATGGAGGCGGGGGTCAAGACGCGGTTACCCGGTTGGGCGCTCGTCGCCGCCTGCATCCTTCCGTTTCTCGGTTTTTGGACGTACGGCCTGTTCGACCTGGACGAGGGCTATTACGGCGCGGTCGTCGTCGATATGATCCGGCGCGGGGACTGGATCACACCCACCCTCAACGGTGTGCCCTGGTTCGAAAAGCCGATCCTGGCCTATTGGCTCTCGATTCCCGCCCTAAAACTCTTCGGAGAGGACGTCGGGCCTCGGCTACCGAGCGTCCTCTGCACGTTGGCGACGGCCGTCGTGCTCGCCCGGTTCACACGCCGCTGGGTCGGCTCTAGCGAATCTAAAACAGCGACGCTTGTCTACTGTACTAACCTTTTGGTTGTCGCGATCGGCCGGATGATGATGACGGACGCACCGCTCGTCCTTTTCCTGACCGTGGCCATGACGTGCTTCTTTGAAGCCGCCTACCCTGGAGACGGCGGTCGGCCGAAGTTCGGTGCGGAAGTCAGCGCCTTTGCCCTCGGAGCCGCCGTCCTTGCGAAGGGGCCCGTCGCCGCCGTCCTGTTCGTCGGAACCGTCGTCACATATGGCCTTTGGACCCGGAGCTGGCCGCGCCTAGGTTGGAGGTGGGCGACAGGGACGTTGGTGTTCCTGGCCGTCATTGCGAGTTGGTACGTCCCGTGCTACCTGCAGAACGGCCAGTCCTTCGTGGACGAGTTCCTGATCAAGCAGAACGTCGGACGGTTTGCGGGTGGGGACAAGGCGCACGCCGTCCCCGCTTGGTCGCACCCGGTCTACTACCCTGTCATCCTGGCGGCCTCGTTCTTGCCTTTCCTGATCGGGCGGCTCCTGAAGCGGACGTCTCCAGAACCGGGACATAAGGCACTGGCGTCCTTGCGATCGGATCCTGCCCTTGCGTTTTTGGCTTGCTGGGCCGCCGTTCCCTTGCTGTTCTTTACCGTCAGCGGCACGAAGCTGCCCCATTACATCCTTCCCGCCGTCGTCCCTTTGTCCGCTTTGCTCGCGACCGCTCTGGTCCGAAGGCGTCCTCGGACGGACTGGACTTTGGTGGGCGCGTCCTGGAGCGTCGTGGTCTTTATCCTCGCCCAATGGGCCTTCACGCTCGACTGGACGAACAGGATGAAGGGGGTCCAAGAGGCAGCGAAGTTCGTCCGCAAAACGGACCGGCCCGTCTACGTCTATAAGATCGGCGGATCAGGAGACACGTCCATCTCGCTGACTCTCCGCGAAACGAGCCATCCGTCGATCCTCTTCTATCTGAAGCGTCCGGCCGTGACGACCGACGACCCCTCTGCCTGGAAGAACGAGACAAGGCCCTTCTTCATCCTGGCGCCGGAGAGCGTCGCCAAGACCGATGGCGCACTGCGGCCCGGGCAAGTCGTCGGTCCCTCGACCCTACGGCGGATCGATGTACCGTCGGCCAAGGGGTACGCCGTGATCGAAGCGGTACCGATCCGGTAGGGACGTGGTCAAGTCCAGGTGGTAACGTCGTCCGATATGGGTCGACGCTTCGCCTTGGTCGCTCTCACGCTGTTCGTCCCTACCGCCTTCGCCCAGACGAAGCCCGACGAGATCGTCGACGGACTGAAGTGGCGTTCGATCGGTCCCTACCGTGGGGGACGCTCCGTCGCCTGCAGCGGGGTCGTCGGGCGACCGACCGAGTTCTACATGGGGGCGTGTGGCGGAGGACTTTGGAAGACCGGCGACGCCGGTCAGACATGGAAATGCGTCAGCGACGGGTTCTTCGCGACATCGTCGGTCGGCGCCGTGACCGTCAGCCCCTCGTCCCCCGACGTCGTCTACGCCGGGACCGGAGAGAGGGACATTCGAGGAAACATCAGCGAGGGGGACGGGGTCTACAAGTCGACGGACGGGGGCAAAGCGTGGAGGAACGTCGGCCTTAAGGACACCCAGACCGTGGCCCGGATCGTCGTGCACCCGTCGGATCCGAACATCGTCTGGGTCGCAGCCCTCGGCCACATCTATGGCCCCAACAAGGAACGCGGAGTCTTCAAGTCTACGGACGGCGGAGCGACCTGGAGAAAAGTCCTCTACGTGTCGGACAAAGCGGGAGGGTGCGACCTGTGCATCGACCCGAAGAGTCCCGATACGTTGTACGCGTCCACATGGGAGGCCTGGCGGACCCCGTTCACGCTCAATTCGGGAGGCCCGGGCAGCAGGCTTTGGAAGAGCACGGACGGCGGCGAGACCTGGAGCGACCTGTCCCGCAACCCGGGACTGCCTGCAGGCGTCCTCGGCAAGATCGGGGTTTCGGTCTCGCCGGTCGATTCCACGCGGGTGTACGCCCTCGTCGAGGCTCAAGACGGCGGCTTGTTCCGTTCCGACGACAGCGGCGCGACTTGGAAGCTCACGTCCGACGACCGAGAGTACCGACAACGGGCGTGGTACTACACCCGGGTCGTGGCCGACCCGCTCGAGAAGGACACGGTTTACGTCCTCAACGTCGGCATGTACCGTTCAAAGGACGGCGGCTTCAAGTTCACGGGAGTGAACGCGAGGCACGGAGATACCCACGACCTGTGGATCGACCCGCAGGACAACAAGCGGATGGTCCAAAGCAACGACGGTGGCGCTACGGTCACGGTCGACGGGCGGTCCTGGTCGGAACAAGACATCCCGACCGCCCAGTTCTATCACGTGGCGACGGACAACGCCTTCCCTTACAGGATCTACGGCGCCCAACAGGACAACAGCACGGTACGGATCGCCTCGCGCACGGGAGGAAGAGGTATCGGGCCCTCTGACTGGACGTCCACGGCAGGTGGCGAGAGCGGCTATGTCACGCCGAAACCCGACGAGCCCGACGTCGTGTTCGGAGGTTCGTACGGAGGCGAACTCGGCATGCTCGACCACCGTACAGGCATCTACCGCGATGTGAGCCCATGGCCCGACAACCCGATGGGGCACGCGGCGGTCGATCTGAAGTACCGTTTCCAGTGGACGTTCCCGATCGTGTTCTCGCCGCACGACCCCGACACGCTCTACACGTGCTCACAGGTCGTCCACCGTACGCGCAACGGCGGGGCGTCATGGGACGAGATCAGTCCGGACTTGACCCGTAACGATCCCAAGACCCTGCAATCGAGCGGCGGCCCGATCACTCAAGACAATACGAGCGTCGAGTACTACGGGACCGTGTTCACGGTCGCGGAGTCACCGAAACAAAAGGGTCTGATTTGGGCCGGTTCTGACGACGGCCTCGTCCACGTCACACGGAACGCGGGCGGATCGTGGACAGCGGTCACGCCGAAAGACATGCCGCACTGGGGGCTTTGCAGCATGGTCGACCCTTCGCCCCATGCAGCGGGGCGGGCCTACCTTGCCGTCGACAACCATGAGAACGATGACAAGCGGCCCTATGTCTTCGTGACCGAAGACTTCGGCAAGACATGGAAGAACAAAGTCACGGGACTGCCCCAAGACAGTTTCGTCCGGGTGGTCCGCGAAGACCCTGAGATGGCCGGCCTCCTCTATTGCGGGACTGAGACCGGAGTCTGGGTCAGTTTCGATAACGGGGGTGCCTGGCGTCCGCTACAAAGCAACCTGCCCGTCTGTCCGGTCCACGACCTGACCGTCAAGGACGACGACATCGTCGTCGCGACCCATGGTCGGAGCTTCTGGGTTCTGGACAACATCGAATCTCTGAGGCAGGCGGCCGTTGCCGTCCGAGAAGGGGCCAAGCCTGTGACGCGCCCTTGGCTCTTTCGGCCGAAGGACGCTTACCGCCAGCGTTTCTCCATGGGCGGCGGCGGACGCACGGATCCCACCGCCGAAGTCGGTGCGAACCCGATGAGCGGCATCGTCGTCGACTACTTCTTGCCTGAGGAGGCGAAGAAGGTCGGACTGAAGGTGCTCGACGAAAGCGGCACACAGGTCGGAAGCCTCGCCTCGGCCGAAGCATCGAAGGGATTCCATCGGGTCTCCGTTCGGAGCCTCTCCTATCCCGGCCCGAGAAGCGCCCCTTCGATGGTTCTCTGGACCGGCGGCGGGGGTTCGATCGCCGCTCCCTCCGGCCTGTACCGGGTCGTCCTCGACGTCGATGGTTCCGTGACAGAGCAACCGCTACGGATGGTCCCTAACCCGGCCGGTCAGACGACGGAGGCCGATACGGTCGAGCAGTTCAAGCTGGCCAAGAAGATCGCTGGCCGTATCACAGAAGCCAACGATCTTGTCATGAAGGTCCGCTCCGTCCGGAAGGCCGTCCAAGAGGCCGTCCAGGCCAAGCCCGAACTCGGCAGCTTGGGAACGGCGTTAGACCGCAAGATGACTCCGATCGAAGAGGCCGTCTATCAGACGAAGAGCCAGTCCGGTCAAGACCCCCTGAACTATCCGATCCGCCTGAACGACAAGCTCTCGGGCGTGTTCGGGACGGTCAACGGCGGAGAATTCCGTCCGACCCGGCAGGCGGTCCAGGTGTTCGAAGCGCTGTCGGCACAACTTCAGGTCCAACTGGACGCCCTCGCCAAGGTCTTCGCGACCGATCTGGCCGCGTTCAACGAAAAAGCCAAGAAACTTGGCCTGAAGGAGGTCGTTCCGACCGGGCTGCCTCCGCGGACGACGACCGACGGACGGACCGAGAACGACGCGGCCGAGTCCTCGCCCAAGGGCCGAGGCGGCGACCGGGACGGAGAAGACGGCGGTCAGTAAGGCTTGAGGATCGCGGAATCGAACTGGATGCAGATCGAGGCCCGGCTCGCGGTCGACGACCGTTGCGTCCTACCCTTGGGATGCACCGAACAGCACGCGTATCTGAGCCTGGCCACGGACAGCATCCTCGCGGAACGAATGGCGATCGAGGCGGCCGCTCCGATGGGGGTGCCCGTCTTTCCGGTCCTGGCATACGGCGTCACTCCGGCGTTCTTGGCCTATCCCGGAACGGTGTCGTTGCGACTGGAGACCTACGGAAGAATCCTCGAAGACGTCTTGACGTCGCTCGGTTCGACCGGGTTCAAGAGGATCTTGATCGTCAATGGCCATGGGGGCAATGTCCCGGCGAGGACGGTCGTCGCCGAGTGGGTGGCCCGTTCGGGCGTCCACGTCGTCTGGCACGACTGGTGGAACGCGCCAAAGACGTGGGCGAAGGTGATGGCGACCGATCCTGAGGCGTCTCACGCTTCCTGGATGGAGAACTTTCCCTGGACTCGGCTCGAAGGCGTCACCGTCCCGTCGGACGCTAAAGCCCCCGTCGATTACGGTGCGGTCGTCACGACGGCACCGGACAAGGCCCGAGAGGCTTTAGGTGACGGTAGTTTTGGCGGGAAGTACGTCCGGAGCGACGACGACATGTCGGCCCTGTGGCAGGTCGCCGTCGAGGAGACCCGGGCGTTGATCGAGCGGCTTTGAAAGATCCGGAAGCCTAAGGTTGGACCGACCGGACCACGGTCAGTCGGCGGCCTTTGTCTGAGAAACGTGTCTGAACGGTCTCGCCTTCGCCTAAAGGTCCGAAGAAGTCCGGCGTGTTCCGTTCGAGCCGGTCATAGTCGGCTTGGTCTTCGACTTGAAGGACGACGGTGTGCCGACCCAGAGCTGGGTCATGGGAGTACGCGACGACCTTGCACCCCGGTGGAATGCGGAAGCCGTCGGCGACGGCCATTTCGGTCGGCATCCGGACGTACCGGAAGGCCATTCCTGCGATACCGCCTCCGAACACGATCATGCAGGCGAAGACGAGCCATGGAGTGAGGGACCACGCCTTTCGGGGGCGTTCTCCGGACCATTCGTCTCTCGGCACGTGCTTTCCTCAGACGTTGTCGGTCTCTCAGGCGTTCATTCCGTTCCTGGAAGGACCGGCCTCTCGTCCGTCACGAAATCGGGACTCGTGAGCTGCCGGGGAACGAACTCGACCTGGTCGATGACGGCCATGTCCGTGTGGGACTGTACGCCGTGGTCCTTGAACTTTCGGGCTGCAGGGAGAACGCGGGACTCTAAGGAGCCTGCCAGTTCGTTGTAGACCCGACCGGCCGCGCCGATCGCCTTTCCGAGCTTCGCATAGTCGCCCGCGATCTTGCAGACCCGGTCGTACAACGTGGCCGCGTCGGCTTGGAGTTGTCGGGCAGAATCGGCGAGCTTTTCTTGTCGCCAACCGTAAGCGACGGCCTTGAGAAGGGCCAAGAGGGTCGTCGGAGTCGCCATTACGACGTTGTTCTCGTGGGCTTCTTCGAAGAGGGCCGGCCGTTTCTCGACCGCGACCCGGTAAGCAGACTCGCTGGGGACGAACAGGACGACGAAGTCGGGTGCCGAAGCGATGGTCTTCGAATAGTCGCGACGTTTCAGCTCTCTGGCGTGGCCCAACAGTTTGGCCGCGTGGTCCACGATGAGGGCCTCTTTGGCCGGGCCGTCCTCGGTCTCGAGCGCCGTCACGTACGACCGCATCGGAGCTTTAGAGTCGATCACGATCGACCGTCCGCCTGGGAGCTGGATCAGCATGTCCGGCCGCTGACGTCCGTCCTCGGTCGTGACCGACTCCTGGGTCAGGTAGCTCCAATATCCTTCCAGACCGGCCATTTCGACGACCCTCTCGAGCACCATCTCGCCCCAGGAACCCGCACTGCCCGGGTCTTGAAGTGCGCGGACAAGCCTGCTCGTTTCGGTCTTAAGCGTGGCCTGCTGCTCGTTGAGGGCTCGGACCTGCTCCGTGAGCTCCTTATACGCGCCCGCCCGGTGCCGCTCCATCTGCTGGTTCTGTTCGTCGAGCGATTTCAGACGGTCCTTCATCGGAGCCAGCATCGCGTCGATCTCCTTCCTCCGCGCGTCGTCGTCCCCGTCGGCAGCTTCTTTGTAGCGCTTGAGGACCTCCTCGGCCTGGACGACGAGTTGCTCCGTGGACTGCTTCAGGGCGTCGCCGCTCAAAGCCTTAAACGTGTCCTTCAGCTGTTCTTCGGCCCTCTGGTACGTCTCGAGCCGCTCGGCGTGGGAGCGCTCCCGTTCGTCGATCGTCGTCCTGAGGGCGCGGCACTCGGCTTGGCTCTCCGCTAGGCCGGCTTGGGCCTGTTCGAGTCTTTCGGCCGTCGATTTCGCTTCGGATTCGACGGTCTTGAGCCTGTCGGCGGTGTCGTCGGCCCGGGCTTCGACCGACTTTTGAGCCTGTCGCATCACCCACCACACGACCGCGGCCCCTAAGACCAATCCCCCGAGCGCCCACGCCGCGTCCATGCAGACTAGTATAGCCTTGTCGAGGTATCGGGAAGACCGGCGACGTCGTTCAGAGCTCTGGACGAGACGGGGGCCGACCGCGCGGGCTATGGCACAATCGCGGAATGTCGAACGGTCGGAAAGTCGCGATCGGAGTGGGGGCGCTGATCGTCGTCCTCGTCGGAACGTGGCTCTTCCAGGTCGCCCAGGCGGCGATGGACGCCAAGAAGGCCGGCCTGCTCGACGACGTCGCGACTGAAAAGTACCAGGTCGGTCGGGAGAACAACCTGAAGGCCATTCAGGCGTCGTTGCTCCTCTCGGCGGAGAGTGAAGGAAAGTTGCCAGACGCCGGTCAATGGATGGACCAAGCCCTGATCCGGCTGAAGACGAGCGACCTGACAGAAGCGGAGGCCAAGGACAAGCTCAGAGTTCCGGGGCGCGGCGGTTTGGACTACGGCTATGCCGTCAACGACAAGCTTGCGGGCAAGCCGTTGGACGTCAAAGCCGAAGCCGAAACCGTGCTCGTTTTCGAGTCGAGGGACGCGTCGTGGAACGCCCACGGTGATCCGGATAAGGACGCGGCGACCGGAGGAAAGGGTGTCACGGTTTCCGGAAAGGTCGTTCCCGTCGGACGCTAAGAAGCCGTATCAGGCGGCGGCTGCAGGACGGAACGCCCGCTGCAGCATGAAGAGGTGGGGGGCACGGCCGAGGCCGGCCTGGCACGCCGAATGAAGTTCGTCCGCGCCATAAGTCGCGTCGTTCGAGAGGGTCACGGAAGCCACGATCCGTCCGTCGCGGGACCAGACAGAAGCATCCAGCACGCCGCACAGGCGCATCAGGAAGTTCTCGGTCGCTTGGACGTCGTCGGTCCCACCGTCAACGAGATAGAGCTTCACATTCTAGTTAACGGCAACCGACTCCCCTTTCTTTAGAGCGATCAGGGAGTTGTACTGGGACAAATTGTCAACGTCGGCGCCGATCTCTGCGAACGGCGTCTCGATCGCCCGTACGGGGACTCCGAGGAACCGTCCGATGATCCGCTCCAAAGCAGCGAGGCTCAGTGATTTCGGAAAGACCTTAGCGAGCAAGACGCGGGCCAAAGTGCCGAATCCGACGATCGCCGCAAGACGGCCCGGGCTCTTACGGGCCGCGTACGCCCGTTGCAAGACGGGAAGCGCCCGCTGCATCAAGTCGGTGCTCATCAACGCGATGTTGCCTCCCGTGAACTCGCCGTCCTTCAATCTGAGCGTGGTGCGCTTCATTCCAGGAAAGGCCTCGTCGCACAAACGGACAGGAATGACGGGGTAGTTCAGCGCCGCCTGGACGTCGGCCCGTCGGACGAAGTCCTCGAGCGCGGCCGTCGTCAGGCACGGAAGGTCGGCGGTGACGAGCAAGAAACTTCCGGTCGAGACCGCGTCCAGTCCGTTCTGAAGGCTTTCGATGAACGACGCACCGGGAGCGACCTGTCGGTAAGGGCCTTCCGGGGCTTCACCGACCACGATCGCGCCTCCCAGGGGCGAAACGGCAGAGATGACGGTCTCGAGCATCGTCCGACCGTTGTAGGGCAGTTCTGCACGGAACCGGCACCCGGTCGCTTCCGCCGTTTCCGGGTCGCACAGACCTCCCGCCAAGATCACGATGTCCATAAGCTCTCCTCTCGCGTCAACGTACGGCACGTCCAGGCTGACAGCCCGTCCCGTTCCAGGCCCTTTTCCGCCTCGTCCGCCGCTTCGGCCGACGGGAACAGGCCGAAGACCGCCGAGCCGGATCCGCAAAGCAGTGTCCCGGTCGCGCCGAGCGCCCTCAACGCGCAGGCCGAATCCCGACACGCCACCGGGGCGACGGATTCGAAGTCGTTGTACAAGGCGTCCGGCGACGCGTCGAAGTCCCGCCAGGGGCGAGGCTTTTCGTCGAGGGCGCGGTAGGCCGCGGGAGTCGAGACGCCTTGCTCGGGCCTGGTCACGACCATGTGCTTGGGAGCGACGTCCGGCAGCGGCGTCAAGTCTGCGCCATAGCCACGCCCCTGAGCCCTTCCCCCGACGAGGAAAAAGGGAACGTCCGATCCGACGGCGGCTGCGACTTCCGCGGCGTTTTCCAAGGTGAACCGGCCCTTGGTCAAGCGGACGAACCCGCGGAGAAGCCCGGCCGCGTCCGAACTTCCCCCACCAAGCCCGCTTTCTGCCGGGATCCTCTTGGTGAGGCTCACCATGACGTTCGGGAGGCTGACGTACTCTTTGGCCAGGCGCCAGGCCCTTGTCACGGTGTTCTCCAAAGGCATTCCCGGCCAGTCGCACTGGAAGCCGTCCGTTTCAGAAGCTTCCATCAGAAGATCGTCGCAGAGGCTGATCGCCTGGAACACGGTCCGCAGGGGGTGGTAACCGGTGACGTCGGGAGGACCGACGCTGAGGAACGTGTTGACCTTAGCCGGACACGTCACGAGCAAGGCGTTCAAAAGCGTTCCTCCAACCGGTCCTCGGCAGGATCGGCGATGCTCTTAAGATGGGAGGGAACGGGAGGCGGGCCGTCAGGAACAAGGGTGACCGTCGTCGGGAAAGGCGTCAGTTCCAGTTCGTCCAGAGCCTTATCGATCGAGTCGAGCTGCATCCTTGCCTCGGTCAAAGCGGCCAAGAACTCGTGGGTCGGAGCCTCCAGGTCTCGTCCGACCAGCCGGTAACCCAGCATCTTCATGCGAAGAGTGTCGAGGGTGGTCGTGAAGACTGCGGCTTGGGCTTCCGTCCGTTCCACCCCGCCCATGACGTTCAAATAGTGCTGACGGTATTCGGCGATGTTCTTGTCGGCGATCCGATAGAGCTCCTGTGCCTGGCGGTCCGGCGACATCGGCTGGCCGATCCGCGGGTTGGCCACGAGCCATCCCTCGCTGTTCGCGACCTCGTGCGCGACGATGTCGGCCCTACGCAGGGCGACGTACAGCTCTTGTGACACGCCTTCGATCGTCCGTGGGAGCTCTTGAAGGTCGGCGATCCCGCGCTTGCTAAGTTGTCCTAGCGCATGGTGGAACCGCCGTTGCCGTTCTTGGCACGCCGTCCAAATGAGCTGGAACTTGGAGTTGACGAACCGCTTCGTCTTGCTGGCGTCCCACGCCGACCAGACGAGCGCCGACGTCATGCCGAGCGCCACAAGGGTCAACCACGTTCCGCCAAGGTGGAACAGGGAGACGAGGCCCGCAGAAACCAGGAGTCCGACCAGGATCTGGACGAGCTTCCCGAAAGAGAACAGCTCCTTCAAGAACACGGCCCTGTCGCGTCGGCGGATCTCTTCCATGGTCTTCAGGGCATCGGAGGACGGCGGTAGCCCCAAGGAAGGGCCCGTTCGACGGCGTGGGCCGTTCTCAAGAGGTCTTCGTCCCGGTTGACGGGGCCTGTCAGGCAGAGCCCCACGGGGAGGTTCCTGGCGAAGCCGCACGGGAGCGACAGCGACGGGTAGCCGCCCAGATTGGCGGGGACCGTGCAGCGGTCGAGCAGCTTCAGGGCCAACGGATCGTCGCGCAGGGCCCCCAGGCGGAACGCGACCGTCGGCGAAGTCGGAGAGACCAGGACGTCGACGTCTTGGAACGCTTGATCGAATTCGGCTACCATAAGCGCCCTTGCCTGCTGAGCTTTGAGGTAGTACGCGTCGTAGTACCCTGCGGACAAAGCGTACGTTCCGACCATGATCCGGAGTTTCACTTCATGGCCGAAGAGCGTCCCGCGGGTCCTGGCCGAGTTCCCGGCATGGCCGTCTCCACCGACCGTCGGGCCGAAACGGACGCCGTCGAACCGGGCCAGGTTACTGCTGGCTTCGGCCGGTGCGATCAGATAATACGTACTGACGCCGAGCGACGTGCTCGGCAGGGACAACCGCTTGACCTCCGCGCCTTCTTTGACCAGGGATTCGACCGCGCGTTCTAGGCATTCGCGGACGTCTGGCTCGACCGCCTCCGAAAACATCTCTTCCGGCAGTCCGAATCTGGTGCCCTTCAAAGTGCCGCTTTTGACGCCTTGGCTGGACACGGGAGGCAAGATCGCCGACGTGCTGTCCCTCGGATCGTGTCCGGAAACGGCCTCGGCGGCCAAGGCCGCGTCCTCGACGGTGCGGCCGAACGTTCCGACTTGGTCCAAGCTGGAGGCGAACGCGATCAGGCCGTAGCGCGACACTCGGCCATAGCTCGGCTTGTACCCGACGATCCCGCATAGGGCGGCCGGCATCCGGACGGAACCGCCGGTGTCCGAACCGAGGGCGACCGGGCACATTTCGGCGGCGACAGCGACGGCCGATCCTCCCGAACTTCCTCCAGGACTGCAGTCCGGATCCCACGGGTTCCGAGTGACCTGGAACGCGGAGTTCTCGCACGAGGTCCCCATTGCGAACTCGTCCAGGTTCGTCTTACCGACCGAGACCAACCCATGGGAGCGGGCCCGCTCGACGACGGTCGCGTCGTAAGGGGGGACAAAACCCTCGAGGATACGGCTCGCGCAAGTCGTCGGACTGCCGGCCGTGGACAGATTGTCCTTATGGGCGACGGGAACTCCGGTCAACGGGCCGCCCTCGCGGCGGTCCAACGCTTCTTGGCAGCGTCGTGCGTCCCGATAGGCCGCCTCACGGTCGACGTAAAGGAACGCGCCGAGGTCTGGGTCGTGCCGGTCGATGCGTTCGAGATGGGCTTCGAGCACCTCGACGGCCGAAACTTCGCGGGCCTTGAGTCGGGCGGCCAGTTCGGCGGCGCTCGCCTGAGTGAGCAAAGGTCAGTCCTCGATGATCGTCGGGACAATGAAGAGGCCCGCGCGCGAGACGCTGGCGTTGCGCATGGCTTCGTCGCGGCTCAATCCTGTGACGGCTTCGTCCTCCGACCAGACGTTTTGGAGGGAGACGGCGTGTGGCTTCGCGCCGAACGCGCTGAGGTCGACGTTCTGGACGTCCTGGAAGTGTCCGAGCAACGCGTTGAGCTCGCCGTGGAACGCGGCGAGCTCGACGTCGTCGAGCTCCAGGCGGGCGAGCCTGGCGACGTGTCGGACTTCGTCCAGGGAAATCGACATGGACTCCCATTATAGCCAGCGCATAATCGGGGTTCATGCCGGGCTGGGGCGCAAAGCAGACCTACCCTGCCGTGGTCGGGACCATGGTCGTCCTCGTGGGCATTTTCACGACGTTCGCCCTGTTGCGCCCGCTGATCCCTCCACCCGAGCCGAACCCGGTCGCTTCTCTTCCCGGAGGGTTCATGGCACAGGCCGCCAAGGAACGCGTCCGCTGGCGGACCTTGTCCGACGAGCCTTTCGCAGAGGCCAAGCGGACGGACCGGCCCTTGCTGTTCGTGGTCGGGTGCGACTGGAACGGAGCGGGACGGCAGTTCGACAACGCCGTCTTGAGCGATACCGAAGTCGCCGAGCGGCTCAACCGGGAGTTCGTCCCCGTACGTATCGATGCGACCGTCTCCCCGGAGTGGCGGCTCGGGCCGATGCCGTTGGCATGGGCCGCGTCCGGCATCGAACCCGGTTGGTACGTCCTCGTCCTTCGTCCCGACGGTCGGCCCGTCGGACATTTCGCCCGGAACGCGTCGCGCCAAAAACTGGACGCCCAGGTCTTCCTCAGCGTCCTCTCGACGGCACAACGCTTGGCGGGCCTTGACGAGGCGAGCGCGTCCGAGCGCGCGATGGCTCTGGACAGGTCCGTCCTGTTCGGTCAACCGACGAGCGAGACCGGCGACCTGTCGCAATACGCAGAATCGAGTCTCTCCCGGCTCAGGGCCAGGGGTGCCCCGAGCGGCGTCGAATCGCTGAATCCTTGGGAGTGGAGGTTCCTCGGCGCCGACGGGCTGACTTCGGAAGAGGCCAAGGGAGTCCGGGCCCTCATGGTCTCCGGCTTTGTCGACTGGCTCGACGGAGGTTTTTTCCGGTCGATCGAGACGAACGAAGCCCCGGTCGTCCGGTTCGAAAAAGTGGCGACCTTGAACGCCGACACGACCGCGACGCTCGCTGCCCTTGCCGCCCAGACCAAGGATCCTTTCGTCCGCAAATTGGCGGAACGTGGCTTTGACGGTTGCTTGAGGGCCTTCGTCCATGCCCGATCGGTGTCGTCGGCGGTCTTCGTGGAAGCCGAAACGATGGGCCGTGCCAAGCGGTATTCGTTCAAACCCCAAGTCTTGGCCCGGTCGTTCTCGGCCGAAGAGAACGTGTTCCTCAAAGCGGAGCTGGGTCTCGACGTCGACTCGAACGCTGCGATGGTCCCGGTCGTCAAGGACCCGATCAATTTCGTGGAACGGACGGCGGTGTACGACGGCTACTTCGCCCGGCTCAGGAACCTGCGCTCTAGCGCCGGGCTCCGGCAAGGGACTTCGGGCCTCGTCGGAGAGACCGCGACACTGGCTGCGCGCCTCGTCGAAACCGCACGCCTCTTGAACGATAGGACGAGACTCGGGCAAGCCCTGGAGCTGTTCGCTCTGGCCGATGAGTTCCGCACTGGACCGGACGACCTCCTGAAGACGAAGGACAACGCGATCATCGGGAGTCCGTGCCTTTACGATTATCTGGCCTATGCCGACGCCGCCGTCCAGGTCTACCAGGCGACTGGGGACGCTCGCACCCTGGAGAGCGGGACTGCCGTCTTGAAGCGCTCCCTCCGCTTGTTCGGCCGACCGGGCGAACCTGTCCTCCTTTCGTCGGTGCCCGAGCGCATTCCAGAGGAAGCGGGCTGGGCGACATGGCCCAGCGTGACGGACGGCGCGGCGGCATCGGCGACCGGTACGGCGGTCCGACTCCTTCAAACGTATGCGTGCGTCTATCGCGACCGTCCGGCCGGGAAGGCGTTCCGGTCACAAGCCTTAACTTTGGTCTCGGCCTACGGACACTTGACGCGAAACGTGGGTTTCCGGATCGGGTGCCTCGCCCATGCGATGTCGGTGGTGCTGGCTGACACGAGCGTGGTGACCACCGGCCCGGACGCGGCCGTCCTCGCGTTCAAGTCGGCCAAGGAAGCCCCTGAGACTCCCTGCGTCCCCGCTCTCGGTACGGTGCGGACGGACTTCCAAGGAAAGGCTCCTGGCGTGTACGTGGTCCGACAAGGAACCGTGACGGGGCCGTTCGCGCCAGAAGAGGTCGGTGCGGCTTTAGGCGCGCCCTAGCGTCAGGACGCGATTCCTTGCCATAATCGACTTCCCCGGAGAGGTCGCATAGTGGTCTAGTGCGCCGCACTCGAAATGCGGTGAGCCGCAAGGCTCCGTGGGTTCGAATCCCACCCTCTCCTCCACCTCTTACTTGAGGCGGCTCACGACGAAACCGGGGCCGCGGGCGACGGTCTCGCCGATCCTTTGCAGGGATTCCGGCGCCTCTCCGACGAACAAGACCAGCGCATAGAGCCCGGCCGAAGTCCGGTTTTGGCCGCTCAACGCTGATTCGAGCCCGCTTTGGAGGGTGCCGACCGTTCTGAGTTCAGTTTCCAGGGCTGCGACGTCCGCGACTTCCTTGGGGTTGTTCACCTGATAGACGTGGAACGGCTCGAACGGCTCGGTGAACTTCATCGGCTGCTGCCTCACTTTCGTAAAGTTCTGGGCGACGAAGACCGGTCTGTGGATCAAGGTCCAGTCGGGGGCGTGGCGGAGGTCGCGCCACGTGGGGCTTGCCGACGGCCCGAGCTGGAACGAGACCAACGTACTGCGTTCCGGCAACGCGGTCAAAGCGGTGACCAGGTCGTGCGAACGGCCTGCGGCCGAGGTCCAATACGGCCAGAGGGCGATGGCCTTGAGGGTCACGGCGACAATGGCGATCGCGATCCTCGACCTTCGGACGGGCGCGTTGTCGGCCCAGGCCCCGCTGGCCGTCTCCCCGAGCGAGACCAAGGCGATGATGAACGTCGGTAGCGTCAGGCGGTCGCAGGCGAACGCAGTGCCGCCCATGAACGACGGCCCCAGAAGACAGACGACGCCGAGACCGATCGCCGCGACCTGGGCCCTGCGGTCGATGTTCAGACGGCTACCCGGCATGATCGGGACGAACAGGAGCAGAGGCACCAAAGTCAGCCAAAGCCAGCCGTCGAAAGCCGGGCTGACCCCCTGGACGATCGAAGCGGCCCGGCCCGTGAACTGGATCGGCGTCCGGTGGGTCGCAGTGAGACCGATGAAGGCGAGAAGGCACGTCACGGTCGAACCGACCCCTGCCCCGAGCATTGCGGAGCGCATGCCCTTTGTGCGGACGCTTTCGAACGCCCAGACCGCACCGAGGGTGACCAGTAGCGCCATCAAATGGCACACGAAGATGACGCAGCAGGCCGCACCGAACGCCAAGAGCCGCTTTCGCGCCGGCCATCGTTCGGAGGCCACCCAAAGGGCCATGGCCCACAGCCCGAGCCCAAGCCCCAGGAGGTAGTTCGCGAACCCCATCAGGAACCATTGGTCGTACAGGGCCACGACGGGTAGGAAAGCGGCGACGGTCACCTTCTTGTGCAAGGCCGTCGCTAAAGCGAACCCTCCGCTTAAGAGGAGGCCGATGACCAGGGTCAGGAAGACCTTGCCCGCCACCATCGGCGTCATGACCTTCATCATCAGCGAGACCAAAATGTCCATCCCCAGATTCGGGATCGGGATCCAATGGGCTCGATAGAACTCGGTGATCCCCTGACCGTCCTGGGGCAGCGACAGTAGGTACGCCCTTGCCATGTGCAAGGGGTAGTCGACGATCGGGGGATATTCGACGTTCCAGACAGGGACGCTGGCGAGCGCGATCAGGAGGAGCAGGATCGGAAGGGCCAGGCGCAACGGGACGCCACCCTTGTATCCGTACTTCTCCACGTCCCTGTGGGCGGCCCCCTTAGAGGGCGTCCTTGATCGCGTCGTTGGCCGCGTCGATATAGCTGCCGGTGAACGTGAGGACCTGATCGGCGGTCATACCGCCGGTGGTCGGCATCACCCGATAGAAGAACCCCGTGTATTTCTTCATTTTGAGGAATTCGTACCAGAACCAGTCTTTGGACGCGCTCGGGATGTCGCTATGGAAGCCCGAGGGACCCCGAAGGGTGAAGACCGCGTATTGGGCCCCTGTCGAAGCGCGCTCGATTTTGACGAGCGTGACAGGGACGTTCCCGAACGCCTTGGTCGGCGCGACCGTCTCCTTCGATTCGACGATCGTCCAGCCCTGGGCGTTGAAGCACCAGCGCTGGTCGTGGAACGACTTCATCCCGTCGCCGGCGATGGTGACCGCGTCGAACCCGGCACCGGCCGGGCCTTTGAACCGCTGGGCCGCGATCCCGATCGGATCGAGCTCCTCGTAGGTGCTCTTGTCCATGCGGTACGACACTTTGGATCCGCCGGTGGCTTCGAGCGTGTAGTCCCCGACCGCCGTCGGCATGTGGTCTTCCAACCACGACTCGGGCTTCTTATTGCCTGCCGTGATGCTGGACACGTTGTTGACGACTCCGCCGGCGGCCAAGAGTGCGGCCAAAGCGATGAAAGGGGTCTTGTTCATTTGTATCCCAGCTTCTTGCTGATCCAGCCAAGGGCGACGAAACAGATGCCGAGCGCGACATAGCCGCTGATGTCGTGCATCATCTTGAAGTTCTCGCCCGACCATTCGGGCGCACTGTTCGCGACCATGCCGATCATGGCGATTCGGATCCCGTTGATGAGGATGCTGAGCGGCAGCGCGGCCGCGAGCAACGCGATGATCGCGATCCACCGCATCTTTTTGATGAGCCGCTTAGCGATGTCGCCGACGAGTGCGGCCTTGCTCTTGGCCTGCTTCGCGCCGTCTTGATACTCCAGGATCGCCGAGTACCAGTGGTCGAGGTTCGTCATGAGGACGAAAAAGACGACGGCGGCCGAAATCGCGATGGTCGTCCGAAGTCCGCTACAGGCGACCGCGATCTGAAGCGGTTGCGAGAAGTGCGGGACGAAGATGACGTTGTCCTGGCTGCTGTACGGTTCGAACCCGGTGATCTGAAGGATCTTCAACGCGATCTTGTACGACCACAACTGAAGGTGCATCGTGTTCGTGTCGATCAGCTTGTCCCAGACGGGCATTCCGAGGAAGAGGAACAAGACCGGGGCGAAGAGGGCCATCAGCCACTTCCAGCCTGCGACGATCAAAGTCCCGACCAATAACGTCGTGATCAGGAGGCCTGAAAGCAGCGACGGCATGATCGAGCGGGACGCCGCATACGTCGAGTACAGGATGGGGATCAGCAGGACGGCCGCCCAAAACTGAGGTTTGACGACGATCTGTTTCAGCTTGTCCCACTTGTCCCAGACGAGATAGGCGGAACAGACCGGGATCAACAGGCCATGGGCGTAGTAGCCCTCCATGTCCATCCATTTCTTCCAGACCTCTTGGTACAAGAGGGGCCAGAAACAGAACACGGTCGCCGCTAGGACGAGCATGACCATCTGGAACGTGCTGTCTTTCAGGAGCCCGACCGCGTCGAACTTCCTGCGCTCGACGGGTTCGCCGACCGTATCGGCAGGGGTGATCCCGGGGAGTGGCTGGCTGGTGTCGCTGATTGACATGCGGTCTCCTGTCTCAAACGGCCTGAGCTAATCTTCGGTTCCCGGACGTCTGCCGGCACAGGGCTTCTCGCAGGCCAGACTGCCCGAGTGACGCAGGAACTGTACCATTCCGGGCTTCAATAGGCCCCGTCCCCTTTGAGCACGGCCCGAGGGGTCATGAAGAGGATCTTGAGGTCGACCCAAAGGCTCATTTCGTTCAAGTAACGGTGGTCGAGCTCCATCCACTGCTCGAACGTCAGGTCGCTGCGGCCCATGATCTGCCAATAGCACGTCAGTCCGGGCCGGACGCTCAAACGTTCGGCCATGTAATCGTCGTACTTCTCGACCTCGTGGGGCAACGGAGGCCGGGGCCCGACCAGGCTCATGTGGCCGAGGAAGACGTTCAAGAGCTGGGGCAGTTCGTCCAGGCTGTACTTCCGGATGAACTTGCCGACGGGTGTGATCCGCGGGTCGTCCCGCTTCTTGAAGATCGGGCCTTCGCGGTCGTTCTGATCCTGTAACTCGGCCAATTGCTTGTCCGCGTCCACCCTCATCGAGCGGAACTTGTAGAACGGGAAGATCCGGCCGCAGAGTCCGACCCGGGGGGCCTTATAGAACACGGGCCCTTTGCTCGTGAACTTGATCGCCAGCGAGATCGCCAGCATCAACGGAAAGAACAGTACGAGGAGCGCGGTCGACCCGACGATGTCGAGGATCCGCTTCCTCTTCCGGTAAGTGATCACGCGCGGCGTCAGATTGTGCAACCGCTCGTTAGCGATCGCTACGGGTTCTGACGTGCGTAACGACATGACAGCTCCTGATCTCCGTTCTAACCAAGCCACAGGGCGAACCCTCCCGGGACAATTCCCGTGACTCTATTTTAGCATATCGGTGGTTCAGCCGCCCTCCTCTACCGTGCTTCGGCGAACCTGGCACTCAGGTAAAACCCGAAGCCCGACGCTATGCTCCTGGTCTCCACGACGCACCGGCCGGCGACAGACCTTGGATACTTACTCCACAAGAATCCGGCCAATTCCCACCGTGTCGAACTGACGTTCGGCACGGCGCTCGTCGTGTTCCCGGAAGCCACCGAAGAGGCCTGCACGGCCGCCCTCCTTCTCGAGATCGACCCGGTCGCCCTTTCAAGAAAGCCGGGCGACTCCCGGTCGGCCGTTCTCGAACCGTACGTCAACGACCGTCCGTACGTCGCCAACTCGTTCCTCAGCGTCGCCCTGGGCCGCGTCTATGGAACGGCGATGGCCGGAAACTGCAAAGACCGGCCGGGACTCGCCGAGACGGCGATCCCGCTCGTGGCCCGCTTGCCCGTCCTTCCCGCAGGGTCGGACGAATCCGTCCGACGGCTGTTCGCCCCCTTGGGATACGAGGTCGAATGCCAGAGTGTCCCTCTCGACGAGACCTTTCCCGAGTGGGGTGCGAGCCGGTATTTCGACGTGACTCTTCGCGGGACCGTCCGCACCAAGGACCTCTTGGCCCATCTGTGCGTCCTCGTCCCGGCCTTGGACGCCAAAAAGCACTACTACGTCGACAAGGCCGAAGTCGAAAAACTCCTGCGCAAAGGCGACGGCTGGTTGAAGGACCATCCTCACCGCTTAGAGATCGCGGAGCGGTATCTCCATCGCGACCGTTCTCTCGTCCGGATGGCGCTGGACCGGCTCGGGCTGGACGACGGACGGCCCGTCGACGACGATGAGCCGGAAACAGCACCGGCCAAGCCCGTGTCGCTGCACGGACAGCGGCACGATGCCGTCTTGGAAGCCTTGTCCCGGTGCGACGCTCGGACGGTCCTGGACTTGGGTTGTGGCGAAGGGCGGCTCTTGCAGAAGCTCCTTAAGGTCAAGGGCCTGGACCGGATCGTCGGCATGGACGTCTCCTACCGCGCCTTGGAGATCGCCGCCCGGCGGCTTCGTCTGGAGTCGATGACGCCTAAGGCCCGGGAGCGGATCGACCTCCTTCACGGATCGTTGACGTATCGTGACGCGCGGCTTTCTGGCTTCGACGCGGCCGTGGTCGTCGAGGTCGTCGAGCACCTCGACTCGGCCCGCCTTGCCGCGTTCGAACGGTGTCTGTTCGAGTTCGCGCGGCCGAGGGCCGTGATCCTCACGACGCCGAACCGGGACTACAACGTGCTGTACGAGGGGATGACGCCAGGGGCTTTCCGCCATCCGGACCACCGTTTCGAATGGAGCCGGGCGGAGTTCTCCGATTGGTGCGCTTCGATCGGAGCGCGGTTCGGATATTCCGTGGAAACGGCTCCCGTCGGTGAGGTCGACCCCCAATACGGGGCTTCAAGCCAGTTGGCGGTGTTCCGACGGTGAGGATCGAAGTCCCCGCACTTTCTTTGATCGTACTCGTCGGGGCGTCCGGTTCCGGCAAGTCGACGTTCGCGAGAAAGCACTTTAAAGGGACCGAGATCGTGTCCTCGGACGCGTGCCGGGGCGTCGTCGACGACGACGAGAACAGTCTCGAAGCGACGAACGACGCCTTCGAACTGGTCCACTTCATCGTCGCGAAGCGCCTGAAACGCGGCAAGCTCACCGTCGTCGATGCGACCAACGTGCAGCCCGATGCCCGGGCACCCCTCATCGAACTCGCCCGCCGGTTCCATGCCGTGCCCGTCGCGATCGTCATCGACACGCCCGAGCAAGTCTGCCACGCCCGGAACGCGGAACGGCCCGACAGGCAGTTCGGCCCGCACGTCGTCCGCAACCACGTCCGTCAGCTCAAACGTTCGCTCGGATCTTTGAGGAGGGAGCGGTTCAGGTACACGACCGTCCTGAAACCGGACGACTTGGACAGGGTCGAAGTCGTCAGGATCCCGCTCTGGACCGACCGGCGCGAGGAACGGGGGCCGTTCGACGTCGTCGGAGACGTCCACGGGTGTTTCGACGAACTCCTGGCCCTCTTGACAAAGCTCGGCTACACCGTCGACCCTCCGGCGCCTGTCCCTCGGCCGATGACGTCCGGCCGGTTCTACACCGTGGTCCCGCCCGAGGGACGGCGCGCCGTGTTCCTCGGCGACCTGGTCGACCGCGGCCCGGACTCGCCTTCCGTCTTGCGGCTGGCGATGGACATGGTGGCCTCCGGGACGGCGCTTTGCGTTCCCGGGAACCATGACGAGAAGCTGTCGAAGAAGCTGGCCGGCAAAGACGTGCAGGTGCGTCACGGCCTGGAACAGACGTTGGAGCAATTGGACGGTGCGTCGGACGACGCCCTCGCGGAACTCCGCACGTTCCTCGACGGCATGGTCAGCCATTTGGTGCTGGACGAGGGGCGGATCGTGGTCGCCCACGCGGGGATGCGCGAGGACATGCAGGGAAGGGCCTCCTCGGCCGTCCGGTCTTTCGCGCTCTACGGCGAGACGACGGGCGAGACCGACGACTTCGGCCTTCCCGTGCGTTTCGACTGGGCGAGCGAATACCGCGGGAAGGCCAAGGTCGTGTACGGCCACACGCCCGTGGTCGAGCCTGAATGGCTGAACCGCACGATCAACGTCGACACGGGATGCGTCTTCGGAGGACGGTTGACCGCCCTACGCTATCCCGAGGGCGATACCGTGTCCGTGGCGGCCAGGGAGACGTACAGCGAGCCGTCTCGTCCGATCGTGGCGACGGGAGGGCTCTCGGCGCAACACGAACTGGACGACGTCCTGGACGTCGGCGACGTGACCGGTAAGTGGATCGTCTCGACCGGTCTGGCCGGAAACCTGACCGTCTGGCCGGAGCAATCGGCGGCAGCGCTCGAAGTCATGAGCCGGTTCGCGGTCAATCCGAAGTGGCTCGTGTACCTGCCGCCGACGATGTCGCCGTGTGCGACGTCCGACCGCCCCGGATTCCTCGAGTATCCGCTCGAGGCCTTTTCGTACTTCCGGTCACAAGGCGTCGGATCGGTCGTCTGCGAAGAAAAGCACATGGGGTCGCGGGCCGTGGTCGTCGTGTGCCGCGACGAAACCGTCGCGATGCGGCGTTTCGGGATCGAGGCGAGCGGCTGCGGCATCGTGACCACGCGGACGGGCCGGGCGTTCTTCGATAGTCCCGAATTGAACGGTCGGGTGATCGATCGGCTCCGCAATGCGTTGGAGGTCGCCGGAACCTGGGACGTTTTGGGCTCGGACTGGGCTGTCCTTGACTGCGAACTGATGCCCTGGTCGGCAAAGGCAAAGGACTTGTTGGTGCGTCAATACGCTCCGACGGGCGCGGCCGCCTTGGCTGCTTCTAGGGCTGCTAGGGACGTCCTGCAAGCGGCAAGTGGACGTGGTGTCTCCGGTTTGGACGCCGACCAACAGGCATGGGAAGGGCGGGCACAAGCCGCCGAAAAGTTTATCGATGCCTACCGGAGGTACTGCTGGCCCGTGTCGTCGATCGACGACTACCGTCTCGCCCCGTTCCATATCTTGGCGTCGGAGGGGGTCGTCCATACGGACAAACCGCACGTGTGGCACATGGAGACCTCTGCGGCTTTTTGCGCTCACGACCCCTTGTTCGTCGCGACGCGCTATCGGACCGTCGACCTGGGGTCCGAACAGGACGTCAAGGACACCTGCCAGTGGTGGGAAGACCTGGTGGCCCGAGGCGGCGAAGGCATGGTCGTCAAGCCGTCCGATTTCCTCGTCCGTGGGGCGCGCGGGATCGTGCAGCCGGCGGTCAAGTGCCGTGGCCCGGAGTATCTGCGGATCATCTACGGCCCGGAGTACTTAGCGCCGCAAAACCTGGACCGGCTTCGAAAGCGTGGAATCTCGCGGAAGCAGTCCTTGTCCCAACGCGAGTTCGTCCTCGGGATCGAAGGTCTCCAGCGGTTCGTCGACCGCGAGCCCTTGCGCCGCGTTCATCAGTGCGTCTTTGCCGTGCTCGCGACGGAGTCCACGCCCGTGGATCCACGGCTCTGAGCCGACGTTCGCCCGCAGGCAACTAGACAAAGCTATACTGTCCGCATGCCCTCCACCCATCCGGTCCAGGAAGCCGCGGTCGAGCTGTTGCGCGAGTGTTTCGAAGGGATCAAGCCTGGTGCGCAAGGAACGTGGTTCGTCCAGGGCCAGGAAGGCGTGTTCGACGCGGTCGACTCGTTGACCGCCGAACGGGCTTCGGCCAGCCCGGGCCCCGGACTCGCGACCATCGCGGCGCATGTCAACCATATGATCTACACCCTTCAAGGCGTCAACGTCTATGCCGGAGGCAAGGAACCGGAAGGGACTTGGGAGGACACTTGGAAGGTCCAATCGGTGGACGAGGCACGATGGAAGGAGATGGTCCAGACTCTCCACCGTGAATACGAGACGTTCCGACCGTTCTACGAAGGGACGACGGATTGGTCGGTCGAAGACAGTGCCATCGGCGGTCTCGCGATCCTGCCGCACCTGGCGTACCATTTAGGCGCCGTCCGACAGCTTCTCAAGCTGGTCTGAGCCTCACTCGACGGTGACGCTTTTCGCCAGGTTGCGGGGCTGGTCGATCTCAAGGCCCTGGATCTTGGCGACGTAGTAGGCGAACATCTGCAACGGGATCACGGAGAGGAGCGCGTTGAGGTAGGGGTCTTTTGTCGTGGGGACCTTGGTCACGGTGTCGGCCACGTTGTCGAGAGACGCGTCGTCGTCGGTCGTCAAAGCCCATGCGAACCCGCCTCGGGCTTGGACTTCCCTCATGTTCGAGACCAGCTTCTCCCGGACGTCCGCGTCGGTCGCCCCGAAGACGGCGAGCGTTCCCCTTTCGATCAGCGCGAGGGGTCCGTGTTTCATCTCGCCCGCCGGACACTCCTGCGTCGGGATATAAGCGATCTCCTTGAACTTGAGGGCGCCTTCGCGGGTCGTGTGGGCGTCGGCGTTGCGACCAAGGAAGAACGCGAGTCGGGCCTCCTTGAACCGTTCCGCAAGCTCGGCGACCTGAGACTCGACGGCCAACACCGTTTCCATCCGGTCGGCGAATCCGCGAAGTTCGTTGACGAGTTCGTCGACCCGGACTCCCGGCATCTCTCGGACTTGTGCGATGTAGAGCGCCAAGAGCTCCAGGACGAGGCACTGGGCCGTATAAGCCTTCGTGCTGGCGACGCTGATCTCGGGTCCTGCCTGGGTGAAAATGGTCCGGTCGCATTCGCGTGCGATGGCCGATCCGACGACGTTGACGATGCCCAAGGTCCGGATCCTTCGCCCCTTGCAGAGCCTCAACGCGGCCAGGGAATCGATCGTCTCGCCCGATTGACTGATGAAGACGGCGAGGGAGTTCGGCGACAGGAGGGGGTCGCTATAGCGGAACTCGGACGAGTGGAAGACGTCGGTGGGCAGGCGGAGCATCTTCTCGAAGAGGTACTTGCCCATGAGGCCGGCATGGTACGCGGTACCGCAGGCGATGATGTTGATCCGGTCGATGCCGTGCCAGACCTGGTCGCTGAAGACCTGCTCCAAACGGACCCGACCGCTTTCGTCGATCCGCCCGGCGAGGCAGCCACGGACGACCTCGGGCTGCTCATGGATCTCTTTGAGCATGAAGTGCTCATAGCCGCCCTTTTCGGCCGCGTCCAAGTCCCAGTCCACGTGGTGGGTCTGGACGTCGAGCACTTTGCCGTCGAGGTCGCTGACGGTCACGCCTTCGGTCGTGATCGTCGCGACACGGTCGTCTTCGAGATAGATCACGTCGCGCGTATACGGAAGCAGCGCGGGTACGTCGCTCGCGACCATGTTCTCCCCGTTTCCGAGTCCGACGATCAGCGGGCTGAAGTTCCGCGCCGCCACGAACTTGCGCGGCTCCTTCTTGGAAAAGACGACGAACGCGAACGCCCCGCGCATGAGCCGGACTCCCCTTCGGACGGCCTCTTCGAGCGGAACGCCTTTGGCGAACTCGCGGCCGATCACATGGGCGGCTACTTCCGTGTCGGTCTCGGAATGGAACACGTGGCCCTCGCGCACGAGCTCGCCCTTCAGTTCCAGATAGTTCTCGATGATGCCGTTGTGGATCAGGGCCACGTCCTCGAAGGCGTCGAAGTGGGGATGGGCGTTCTCGTCGGTCGGGCCGCCATGGGTCGCCCACCTGCTATGGGCGATGGCGATATGGGCCTCCGGAACGTCGTCGCCGATTGCCTTGCCGAGCTCGGTCAGCTTGCCGGCCTTCTTGACGATCTTGATCCCGCCGCCACCGTTCAGAAAGGCGATCCCGGCCGAATCGTAGCCACGGTACTCGAGCCTCTTGAGCTGGTCGTAGACGACCTCCACAGCGTTCCGGGGCCCGACGTAGCCGGCGATTCCGCACATATGCGGGCTATTGTAGCGCTTCGGCCTTCGGGTTCAAAATCCGCCGGGGCCGGGGCCTAGTCGTACGTCCTGCGGGGACCGTGACACTGGACCCGCGGCCCCCGGCGACCGACCATTACCTTAGGCTCGGCGGACACGTCGGCCAAAATGGTTTTAGAATGAAGGTCGCCGTCGTCGGAACAGGTTATGTAGGGTTGGTGACGGGCGTCGTCCTTGCCGATATGGGCAACGATGTGCTCTGCATCGATAACGACCCGGAGAAGCTCGAAAAGCTCCGCAACGGCGTCTCGCCGATCTTCGAGCTGGGCGTCGACGAACTGCTCCGTTCCACCATCGCCGACGGCTTTTTCCGGGTCAGTGACAGCATCGCCGAGGGCACGAAGCACGCCGACGTGGTCTTCATCGCGGTCGGGACCCCTCCCGGCCCGGACGGGACGCCCGATACTACGGCCGTCAAGGCCGTCGCGAAGGAGATCGGCCGCAACATCGACCATTACACGGTCGTCGTGAACAAGTCGACGGTGCCCGTCGGGACGGTCGACCTGGTGACCCAGATCATCCTCGACCAGGGTTGCCCGGCCGAAATGTTCGACGTCGTCAGCAATCCGGAGTTCTTGCGCGAAGGGACCGCCGTCTGGGACACGAAGAACCCCGACCGCGTCGTCATCGGGACGCGAAAGCCCGAAGCGGCGGCCAAACTTCAAGAGCTCTATGCTCCTCTCGAAAAGCCGACGCTCGTGACCGATCCTTATTCAGCCGAGCTCATCAAGTACGCCAGCAACAGTTTCCTTGCCATAAAGATCAGCTTCATCAACGCGATCAGTCGCGTCTGCGAGGCGAAGGGCGCCAACGTGCAGGACGTCGCCAAAGGCGTCGGAGCGGACAGCCGCATCGGGCCGAAGTTCCTCCAGGCCGGCCTCGGATGGGGCGGTTCGTGCCTCCCGAAAGACGTCGCGGGCCTCATCAAGATCGCCGAGGGTTGTGATTATGACTTCGCGCTCCTCAAGGCGGCGGACGATATCAACAAGGATCAGACGCAGCACTTCTTGCGCCGTATGAAGAAGCGGCTCGGAGGCTTCCAAGGAAAGACGGTCGCCCTTCTCGGCTTGGCCTTTAAGCCGAACACCGACGACATCCGGGACGCCAAGTCCCTTGAAATGATCGAAACGCTCTTGGCCGCAGGCGCCAAGGTCCAGGCGTTCGACCCCGTCGCGACCGACAACGTTCGAGCCCTTTGGCCTCAAGTCGAGTACGTCGAGCACATCTACGACGTCTCGGACGGCGCGGACGCGCTCGTGCTGGTGACCGAGTGGAACGAGTTCAAGTCGCTCGACCTCGCCCGGCTCGGGGCTTGCATGAAGCAGCGGGTGCTCTTCGACGGCCGGCGGTGCTACAAGAAAGAAAACGCCGAGCGGGCCGGATTCGAGTACTACACGATCGGGTCGTAAACCGGACGCTGAAGGCTCGCGCTCTAAAGGCTCATTCCTTTGGACGACGAAAGCCCCGAAAGTGACCTTTCGGGGCTTTCGTCGCGGAGGATCCGACTTCAGCGCTGGTCGAGCGGGACGAACTCCGTCACTTTGGGGCCCTCGTAGATGCACGTCGGCCGGATGAGGCGGTTGTTGTCGAGCTGTTCGATCATGTGGGCGCACCAGCCGGTGGTGCGGGCGATGACGAAGATGGGCGTGTAGAGCGGGATCGGGATGCCGAGCAGGTAGTAGGCGTAGGCGCTGGGGAAGTCGACGTTGGGGAAGAGCTTCTTCTCGTCCCACATGATCTTCTCCATCGTTTCCGCGATGTCGCCCCAGTGCGTGTCCCCGGCGCGCTGTCCGATCTCTTTGCCGAGCCGGCTCATGTATGCCGCGCGGGAGTCTCCGATGCGGTACTCGCGGTGGCCGAAGCCCATGATCTTCTTCTTTTCGGCCAAGGCATCGCGCGTCCACTTCGCCGCGTCGCCCATCTTGTCGATCTCCATCAGCATGTACATGGCCTCTTCGTTGGCGCCGCCGTGAAGAGGGCCTTTGAGGGTGCCGATGCCCGTGACGATGCCGCTATAGAGGTCGCTCAGGGTGGCGACGCAGACTCGGGAGGCAAAAGTCGAAGCATTGAACCCGTGTTCGGCGTAGAGCGTAAGGCTCGCGTCCATGACCTTGGTCACGAACTCGTCCGGCTTTTCGCCCTTCAGTTGGTACATGAAGTTGCCGGCGATGCCAAGGTCCGGACTCGGATCGATAGGGTCCAGGCCCTCGCTGATCCGGTGGGCTGCGGCCACGGCGTTTCCGGCTTTGGCCACGATGCGGACGGCCTTGCGGACGTTGGCCTCATGGTCGGTGGGCTCGGACTTATAGTCCGGATCGAACGCACCGAGCATCGAATAGACGGTCTTGAGCCGGTCCATCGGATGCATGTTCTTCGGGCACTGGCGCAAGGCTTCCAGCACTTCCTTTGGCAAGACGCTCTCGTTGGAGATGCGGGCTTTGAACTCGGACAGCTCGGACTTGTTCGGGAGCCGCCCCATGAGGAGCAGGTAGGCGGTCTCCTCGAAGACCGCGTGCTCGGCCAGCTCGTGGACGTTGATCCCCCGGTACGTCAGGCTCGACGTTTCGACGTCGATCTCGCTGACGGTCGTGATGCCGGCGACGATCCCCTGCAGACCGGGGCTGTAGTTCGGATAGGCGGTGGCGCTCATGGTCTCCTTCTCAAAAAACCGTTTTCGAGCGACTTGTCCGGATCGAGCGGTTCCAGATGTCTGGCCTTCCGTCGGACCCCTTCGTCGCCTCGGATAGGTCAGTCAGTGTACCTAGAGGGCCCTCCTTTGAGCTTCGCCATGATGCCCACCTTTTGGAGCTTGCGGACAAGGGCCGGAAAACGAAAAAACCCCGATGGGCGGACGGCCCATCGGGATTCGGTTGTGCGTTCGGACGTCGACTTCAGGCTTTGCGGCGGCGGCGGGCCAGGGCCACGATGCCGGCGCCGAGGGCGACCATGCTGGCCGGCTCCGGCACGACGTCGGCCGAGGAGGTGAAGGACGCGGTGTACGTCCACTTGTCACCGACTTGCGTCGGGTTGGCGAAGCTGTACGCGAACGCTTCCTGGATCAGGTTCGCCGGGACGTTCGGGCCCGAGAAATCGACCACGTTGCCGGCCTGGGTCGCTGCGCTCGAGCTCAGCGGGTTCAGGAAGAGGCCGCCGTCGAAGTCGACGGTGAAGAACGGGTTGTTGATGTCGTTCGTGTAGAACAGGATCTGGCCCGCGCTCATCTGGTAGAGCGTTCCGGCGACGATCGTCGTCAACTGGACAGGCTTCATGTCGAAGTGGGCGTTGGCCACCGAACCGCCACCCGTGAAACCGGGGGTGTCGACGGTCATGCCGTTGCCGCTCCAAGCACCCTCAAGCGTGTTGTTGGTGGTGTCCCACGTGAACAGCGGGGTAGTGGCGTCGAGGGCTGGGTCGCTGAAGGTCGCGACGGTAAACGTGGCGCGGCTTGCGACAGCCAGAGCAAGCAGTCCGACCAAACACAGTGTCCTTTGCATGATAGGTACCTTTCCGAGTTGATTGAAACAGAGCCACAAAGCCGCAGGACGGCCAAGTAGCCTCAATACGCACACATTCTAGCGCAAACAACAGGCCCCAGGGGACGAGGGTCGTCAAATTCGGAAAAAATGCCGGGGACATTGGTGCCGTCTTAAGGTCGGGCCGAACGCCAAGAGAGGTCGGCGGCCTCGTAATCCGGATAGTCGATCAGGGCATAAAGGTCCTTCCGGTGCGCCATCGATCCGAGGAACGCCTCTTGAGTCCCGGAGGTCAGCAATCCTTCGTAGAAGGCGGTCACCGCCTTAAGGGCCACGCGCATCGCTGAGACCGGGAAGATCACCATCTCGTAACCGAGCCCCGTAAAGCGCTCGACCGGGATCAAAGGCGTCTTCCCGAACTCTGTCATGTTCGCGAGCAGCGGAACGTCCAGACGCCGTCGGAACGTCTCGAATTCGGCCTCGGACTCGAGCCCCTCGGGGAAGACCGCGTCCGCGCCCGCGTCCACGTACGCCCGGGCACGGTCCGTCGCCGCGTCGAGTCCTTCGACGCCTCGCGCGTCGGTCCGAGCGATCACCAGGAACGAGGGGTCCCTCTTGGCCGAAACGGCGGCCCGGATCTTGGAGCACATCGTTTCCGACGTCACGAGTTCCTTTCCGTCGAGGTGCCCGCACTTCTTCGGCAACACCTGGTCCTCCAAGTGGATCCCCGCAAGTCCCGACCGTTCCGACTCGATGACGCACCGCGACACGTTCCACGCCTCGCCAAAGCCCGTGTCGGCGTCAGCGACGACCGGGATCGGGGCGACCTGGCAGACCCTTGCGGCCTGCGACGTCATTTCGTCCAAAGTAAGGAGCCCGATGTCGGGGACGCCGATCTGGCTGTTCGTCACCGCCGCCCCGCTCAAGTACGCCGCTCGGGCCCCGCACTTATGGGCGGCGACCGCGGTCAAGGCGTCGTAAACTCCGGGAAGGACGACCGTCCCTGTGGACATCATGTCTCGGAGGACTTTCCCGGGCGAGTTCAAGGGCGGACGGAGCATCGGCCCGATTATGGGTCACGGCCGTCGGCCAGGCCGGGCGTCTTGGATACGGCGTACAAGTTCGCGCCATGCCCCTTGCCCTTGAGCTCCCATACGCCCGTGTCCAGGAACGCGTATCCCGGGCAGGGGCCTACCGCGCGCCACAGGGTCTCGGACACCAGGAAGTCCGCTCCGGCTTCGTTGCACGTCCCTTGGATCCGCGCGGTCGTGTTCAAAACGTCTCCGTGGAAGACGATCTCGCTCTTGATCTCGCCCACCTGCGTCGCCACGACGCTTCCGCAATGGGCGCCCGCTTTGAACCCTGGCACGACTCCGAACTCGCGGAGGTAGACGGCACGGTTCCGTTCGACCGCTTCTTGGGCCAGGAAGAAACACCGGATACAGTTGGCGCCCTTGAGCCCCCGGGCCAGGGGCCAACAGACGACCGCCTCGTCGCCGATGTAATGGGAGACCTCGCCCTTCGTCTCACGGATCGGCCCGCTGATGTCTTCGAAGAACATTTGGATCAGCCGGCTGAACCTAAGATCGCCCAGTTGTTCGCCGAGCGGCGTCGAATCTCTCAGGTCGATGAACAGGAACACGCGGTCTTCTTCCCGCGGCCTGTAATAGCGGCCCAGCATCCAATTCATCAGGACGCCAGGCCCCAGCTTGTTCGAGACCATGAGCACGAACGTGATCACGACCATCATGAGGAAGGCGACGGCGACGGGGGCGGGGTCAAGAAAACCGACCGCCACTTTCCACGGGCCAGAATGCCACGGAGGGATCCCGGTCGCGACGCAGACCGAGATCACGATGCACGAGGGGACCGCGATCAGGATGATCACGAGGTAGGTCGCGGCCGTCGCGAAGACGGACAGAAGGAACGAAGGGAACTTCAGCCGGGGAAAGACGAAGGCCTGGGCCAAAGCAAGGACGGAAGAGAAGACGAGGGCGCTCAGGGCCGCCGCGAACAACGCCAACGAGATCCTGAGGATCCAGGGCAGCGGGTACATGCCGAGCGTGCCGGTCATGATCCCGAGCGCGATGAACCCGGAGATCTTGAGATCCTCGCGGAGCCACTCCCAGAAGCTACCGGTCTTCCTTCGCATCGCTGACCGCTATTGTGACCTTGGCGGCCGTCTCACGGACCCACGGTGCCGCCCTGGGGAAGTCCCGTCGCGGAGTCACAAGGCCCCGGTCGGACAGACCTCAGAATGACAAGGCCGCTATGTCCCGGACGAAGAAGTACAGCCCAGCCGAACCGGTGACCGATGTCCGTCACGTCCCGATCCGGGACAACGGCGAACCTCTGGTCGATTATCTTGCTCTCAGCCCTAGGCTGCGGGTGGGAAGGGCCAGGTGGGCGTACCGCCGAGTCTCGTACTTGCGTCGGACCGTCGCCGAAAGGCTGGCTTCGGCAGCCGAATCGCTACCGGACGGCGCGTGTCTGGCTGTGATCGAAGGGTGGCGGCCGCCCTACATCCAACGTCGTATGTACGCCGGAGCGTGGAACCGCTGGAAAGAACGACATCCGGACTGGTCGGACGTCCAACTGCGGCGCGTCGTGAACCGTTTCACCGCCCCGATCCACGGGAAGGTTCCGCCTCCACACTCGACAGGAGGGGCGCTCGACGTCGTCTTGGCCGATGCCGACGGATACGAGTTCGCCCACACGTCACCCTTCGAACTGTTCGATCCTCGAGCCTTCCCGACGGACGCGCCCGGACTGGACGAGGCGGCGCGAGAGGTCCGTCGGGTCCTTTCGTCGGCCCTGTCCGGAGCGGGCCTCACGAACTACCCCAGTGAGTGGTGGCATTGGTCGTACGGCGACCAAGGTTGGGCTTACCGGACCGGCGCCGAGGCCGCGGTCTATGGGCCGACCGAACCGGAGGGTTGGTCCGGATTCCCGGAAGACATGTCGGACGGCCCTTTGGAACGCGCTTAAAAGCGCCGCACGGCGTTTTGAAGCGCGAAGTGGTCGAGCTTGAGGCCGAGCCTGCCGCGGTAGTCCCGGTTCTTCCGATCGACGTCCGTCCCGACTTGCGAAAGGACGTCCCTGAAAAGCTCTAACTGGATCGGCGCCAGCCTCACCGGACGTTGCCTGAGAGCGTTGGCGAGCGATCCCGCCACGAGCGGACTTGCGAAGGACGTCCCGGACCACAGCCCCATCGACCCGTCCCACCAGACGCTCCGGACGCCGACGCACGGCGCACACAACGACATGTTGCCGTCCCAGTTGCTAAAGGGCGCTTTCACGTCGTCCGCGTCCAGGCCTGCGACCGAAATGGACTTGGAAAGACGCGCCGGCGAATTGGCCTTGTCGACGGCATCGTTCCCTGCGGCCGCGACGACGAGCACTCCGTTCGGTTCCACCCAGCCTTCGATGACGTTGCTGAGTGCAGGGACGCCCCCGTCCTTGCCCAAGCTGATGTTGACGACTTCGGCCCCTTGGGCGCAGGAGTAGGCGAGGCCCCGGACAAGGGCCCACGCCGAAGAGTCGCCGTCGCTGTCTGCGACCCGCGCCACGACGATCTGGGCGTACGGTGCCATCAATGCGATCAACCCGGTGACCATCGAACCGTGTCCGACCGCGTCGTCAGGCGTTCCGTTCCCGTTGGAGTCCGAGCCGGAAGGCAGATCGAACGGATCGTTCCGGTCCGGAGCAAAGTTCGCGGCGGCGACGGTCCGGATCCGAAGGTACTTGGAGGCTTTCGAGACTCCGGTGTCGAGCACCGCGACTTTGACCGGACGGCCGGTGAGCGGTGCCAGGTTCGGCTTCCACCGGATTTGCGCGAACAGTCCCTTGTTCTCTTCGTACGCGCCGCCGGGATCGAAGACGGCGGCGACCGTCCCTCCCTTGCCCGCCCCGACGTTCTCGGGAGCGGTCAAGTCTTGGTCGTCTTCGGCGAAGACCACGACGTCCGGTCTGTCCCGCATCGCCTGCTGGACGGCATGGACGTCGTTTCCGGGCAGCGCCTCAAGAAGGACGAACGGAGCCTCAGGCGTCCAGTCTTGGACCGAGACGGGGAACAGGAGCGGCAGCTCTTCCCGGCTGTGCCCGGGCTGAAGCTGGGTGATGATCCGGCCTTGTGCGGCCGCGCCGGCGGCGCAAACGGCGCCCAAGGCGAAGAGCGAGATGAAGCGCAGTCTCAAGTCAATAGCCTCCGTAGAGAGTAAAAGGCCCCCAGAAATAGGGGTGCGGATAACGGTCGCGGACGGTCTGCCGTCCGGAACGAACGGCGTCCAGTACTGTGCCGCCGTCCAAGAGACGACGACAGAAAGGGTACATGAAAATCGAAGCGGCGTGATCGTCGAGGGGCCAAAAACTCGTAACGACCGCTCGGGAACCTCGTGATAGGAACGATCTCGCTAACCCTTCAGGTTCTGCGGGCCTCTGGGTCGAAAGGGTTCCGGTCTCGCACGCTGACATCACGACGATTTCCGGCCTCAGGTTCGAGCGGGAGATCTCGGCTGCCGAAACCGCACCGTCAGCGAAGTGGACGGACGAGAACATCGGGTGCTCGGGGTGCGAGGAAGCGTGCCCTGCGATATGAAGCAAGCCGATCGAGGGGCCGTCTAGGCAGCGTCGGGCTTCCTGTGCGGTCGTGCAGACCTCGGCATCAGGGAAAAGACCGAGGAACGATTCGACTTCAGCGCGGACATACGGAAGGCCCGTCGGCGCATGGAACCACAACGCGACCTTTCCGTCAGACGGGAGCGTGACGTCTTCCTTGGAAACCCAGGGTCCCAAGGCGATGACGGGCTCCTGGCCGTTCCAGACAGGCAGTGCCGACCATGGCACGCTCCAATAAGGCCCGTCCGGACAGACGACCGTACCGTGACCGCCCTTGGGAACGCCCAATGACCGGGCGAGTCCTTCGAGGGCTTCCAACGCAGGGCCCTCTGGCGCGCAACGGTCGACGAGGGGTGCCAAGAGTTCGAACCTCGCCCAAGAAACCTGACGTTCTAAAGTCGAAACGTCTGGTAGGCGGGTTTGGCTCCTTGCGGTCAGGAGGAACGGGCCCTCGGACGTATCGACGAACGTCCAGTCCGGGTCTCGTCCCTTGGACCGGATGCGCCGTACTCGAGAGGTCGTCGCGAGCATGACGTCGGTCCACCTCCGGTTCAGGTCGCTCCAGTCTTGGGGCAGGGCGCGACGTGTCCGACTTTCCCCATTGTCGAATCCTACCGTCCCGAAAGCCTCGCGCAACGTCTCGAGTTCTGCCCGCCATGGCGCGTCCTTCCAGTCTTGCGAAGACAAGATCTCATCGAGCAAGACGGACGAGCGCGACTCCCGGACGACCTCATAAGCCTCCTCGGCGTGCTCCGGACGACCGGACGTCAAGAGGCGGCCAAGGAACTCTCGGACGACGTCGTTCTTGTCGTTCAGGAAGTTCGACCTCGCCAGTGAACTCTGAGCGAGGGCCCTGGCGTCGAAGACCGCCTTTACCGCCTTCCGGTAGTGCACGAGTGACGCCTTGGGAGAAGCCGTCCTCGCCCGAAGCGCGTGGAGCCTCCACATGGGATCCGGGTCGGGCCTGGCGGCGAGCGACCGAGAAGCGGTCGAAAGTGCAGACCGAGGGTCCCGACCGTTCGCGATCAGGGCCTCGGCCTGTTCGAGGGCCGCTTCGGCGATCAGGCCTTTGACCCGTCGTTCCTGAAGGGACTTCAGCGCAGAGGAAACGACGAAGAGCCCGCGGTCCGCTCGCCCCGACTTTCGAAAGAGGCGTGCCCGTACGACTGCGGCGTATCCGTACCAGACATCGTTCCCGAACGACTTGAAGTCCGCAGCAGCCAGACGTGCCCATCTTTCCGCTTCGACGGTTCGCCCGGACATTTCGAGGGCCGTAGCCATCCCCAGTCGCGCGTTGCCGCGGTTGAGCGACGGCCGATAGGCCGTCGGATGGGACAACGCCTGCCCGTACGCGTGAGCGGATTCGGACCACAGGTTCATGCGGAAGTACGCGTCTCCGATGAACTCTTCGGCCCGGGCGGCATCGGCCGAAGACGGATCGAACAGGCGTTGGGCCGCCCGGAACCGCTCAAGAGCTTCGTCCGGATGGCCTAACATCAGGTTGGCGCGCCCCCAGGTCACCAAGGCTTGTGCGGCGTGCGAGTCCGCACCGACGTCCTGAAATTTCGCGACGGCTTCTGAAGCCAGGCTACGGGCCGTCCGAGGGTCTCCGCCGTACAGTTCGCTCGTGGCGGCGCCAAGGAGCGCGGCGGGCAGCATCTCCCCTTCCGGTCCGATCCCTCCGAGCGCCTTCGCGAAAGCGCTGCGCGCTTCGGAATATCGGTCGTGCCAGAGTAGCGCGTTGCCAAGATTGAGGCAAACGAGAGCGGCAACGGACGTCTCACCGGCCGCTGAAAGTCCCTGCTCGAGTTCGCCGGCGAGGACGACGGCCTGCCGGACTTTGCCCGCTCGTCCGAGACTGTCGACGGCGCCGACCTGGAACTTTAGCGCGCTGACGGGATCTGAGCACGCTTGGCCCGCCAGTCGGAAGGACGTCGCGCTCTTGGCCCATTGACCGTCCAAGCGCTCGGAAAGGGCCCTGAGCCTGAGCGACCAGGGACGGCATTCCGGCTGGCGAGAGAAGAGCTTCCACCGCCCGGCGAGCCTACGGGCCCGGACTTGGCTTTCGCCAAGGGCCCTTGCCGTCAGCAAGAAGGCCTCCTCGGCGTGTGCCGAGGTCATCGGTCGTGGAAGGAGCCGTCGGACTTCGGCGTCCGGTCCTGAACCGGACAGGGCGTCAATCCAGTCGTTCCGTGCCATCGAGTTCCGTCAACGGTGGGACGTCGATCGAGCCGTGGGCAGAGAAGGCGATGAGCCCGGTTTCGCCTTCCGGTCTGGCGGAAAACGTGAAGCGTCCGTCGGCCCCGCACACCACCACGTCATCTCCGCAGACGACGGTCCATCCGTCGGCCTGGATCTCGCCCATGGTCTCGACGCCGGCAGAAGTCTGTGTGTACATCAAGCGGATCTTCACCCCGTCCGCCTCGAACAGGGCATGGGCCGACTGTCCGGCGGCAAGCCGGGCTCCTCCGGCCGTCAGCCGACCCGCAAGGGACAACAGCACGGGCCTTGAACGCCGTGACGGCTGGAACAGGCCCTTAGCCCGGACCGTGACGTCGTCAGGCGGCGTGGAGAACCCGAGCCGCAGTCGGGACGCGATCCGTTTGTACGAGTCGAACCTCGACTCGTCGCGCCAGTCTGCAGGCGCTCTTTCTCCCGCGAACGCGGCGTCGATCGCCTGTGTCAACTTGTCCTGAGGTCCGTCGGTCATGCTGTCCCTCTATCCGGAGTCCCTGTCCTGGTCGCTTGATACTCGGGGGCGTCGAAAAAGCCGTCCTTTTGTAGGGCCGCCCGTAGTTTTTCGAGGCAACGGGCCCGCGTCGGACCGATCGAACCGACCGGCATCCCCAACGTCGCGCTGACCTGTCCATAGTCCGTTTCTTCAGCGAGATAGAGGGCCTGGAGCAAGTCCCGACACTTGGCGTCCATGGCGAGGACGTTCTGACGGACATGGTCGGCTTCGGCCGCCTCCAGTGACGCACGGTCGGCAGCGGCGTCCTCGTCCGCCAAAAGTTCGTCGAGGGACATGTCGTCATAGGACGAGTGACCGTGCTTCGTCGCAGAGCGCGACAGGCGATAGCTCTCCCGGGTCGCTGTGACGGCCAGCCACTTCGCGACGGCGTGGGCCTCCTCGATCCTGTCCAAATGCTTGTAGAAGGAGGCAAAGGTCGTCATAAAGACGTCTTCGGCGTCGTCCGCAGAGAGTCCGGTCCGCCTTGCGACGGAATAGACAAGGCTCTTGAACCGGTCGACGAGCGCGTGCCAGGCCCTTTCGTCGCCGGCGCGGCACCGGGAGAGCCATCGTGCGATTTCGCTTTCGTCCGGTCGCCGCATCACGTTTCTGGACCGATTGTATCAGGCCTGTGACGGCCGCCCTCTGAACGTCCGTGGGCCGACAAGCCCGATTCAAGGATCTGACATGAAACTGCAAACGATTCTCATCCTCGCAACGACCGTGACCGCTGTCGCCGTCGCCCAGCAAGTCCGCACGGAGTTCCTCGCCACGATGACCGGCACCGGAAAGGGCAAGGTCAAGTGGAAGACCCGGGACAACCTGCCCAATCAGTTCCAAGCAGAGTTCCAGGCCGAAGGCGAACGGTTGCGACCGAACTCGGGGTACCGCCTCAACGTCGGCGACGGCCAGTACATTGTGGACGTGACGACGGACGGGTTCGGCGTTTACCGCCATACGCGCCTCTTTAAGGGCTCGAACCGGCCGAACATCGGAGCCGGCACCTCCGCCGTCCTCACGGACGCGTCGGGAGCCGTCGCCCAGTCGGGCACGTTCCAGGCGAAGTAGTCCTTACGGTTCGACCGATCGGTATGGGCCGGCCCGATGTGGCCGGCCGACTTTCGTTATCAGGTTGTCTGCGGCGACGGACCTCCGTTCGCATGGCCCGCGGAATCCGTGTGCCAATCTCGTCCGATGTCCAGGACGGTGGTCGATCCGACCTTTGCCCGTAGCCAGTTCCCTGCCTTGCAGACGTCCTTCGCGTTTTTGGAGAACGCGGGCGGGTCGCAAGTCCCCGGCTGCGTGATCGACGCGATGGGCCGTTTTTTGCGGGAGTCGAACGTCCAGACGACGGCCGGATATCCGGCAAGCGACAGAGTGACCCGGTGCGTGGACGACGCCCACACGTTTTGCGAGACGCTCATGGGCGCCGAGGACAAGGGCAAGGTCGTTCTCGGGCCGTCGACGTCCCAGCTTCTGTCCATGCTCGCGACGTGTCTGAAACGGCGCCTGGAGCCGGGTGACGAGATCGTGGTCTCCGTAGCCAACCATGAAGCGAACTACGGGCCCTGGTCGCGCATCGCGACGGACGGCGTCCGATTGACACCGTGGGGCGTCGACGCTGTGACGGGCGAATCGCGCGTCACGGACCTGCAACGGCTCCTGACTCCCAAGTCCAAGATTGTCGCGTTCCCCCACACGTCGAACCTTCTCGGGAACGTGGCCGACGTGACCGAGATCACGAGGGCCGCACACGCGGTCGGAGCCATCGTCGTCGTCGACGGGGTCGCGTACGCCCCGCACAGGCTGATGGAGACGGCGGCCTGGGGCGTCGATTTCTACGCCTTCTCCGCGTACAAGGTGTACGGGCCGCACATGGCCGCCCTCTATGGGACCCATGACGGCTGGGCAGGTCTGGAGGGTCCGAACCACTTCTTCGTCCCTCAAGGCGAAGTTCCCAGGAAGTTCGAACTCGGATGTCTTCCGTTCGAGGGGTGTGCCGGTCTCTCGGCTATCGGAGACTATCTGAGCCGGTTGGCCGACACACCGTCGTTCTCCCGGGAAGCGGCCGTCCGATCGTTCGACTTGTTCCAGGGTTGGGAGTCCGTTCTGACATCGGCCTTGCTCGCCTATCTGGGTTCGAAGAGCGGGGTCCGCATCGTCGGGCCGACAGAAGGCGACAGGGTTCCGACGGTCTCGTTCGTTTCGGACCGCGTCCCAGCACCCGCCGTTTCGGCCCACGTCAATGCTCGGGACATCGGGATCCGCCACGGTCACATGTATTCCCACAGACTTACCGAGGCGTTGGGAGTCGATCCCGAAACGGGCTTTGTCCGGATCAGCGCCGTCCACACGAACACGATGGACGAGATCGGTCGGCTCTGTTCGGTCCTGGACGAGATCCTCTAGCACGGGCCCGCGACGGGCCTGCTGTACAATGTCGGGAAGAATGATCGCCGATTGCCGTTCCGCTCGGGGGGCCGAACTGATCGAGAGGCTCGATGGAGCCGTCGAACTCGACTGCGTCCAAGGACGATGTTCGAAGGTCAAAGAGGTCCTCGAAGACGTGTTCCGATCGGGAGACGACTTCTTGCCTGCCAGGTGCTTGGCTCCGGCCGCCGACCGTTACGCACGACGGTTGATCCACCGGGATCCGGCAGGCCGCTATTCTGTGGTCGCCATGGTCTGGGGGGTCGGTCAGGGGACGGCGCTTCACGACCATGCCGGAGAGTGGTGCGTCGAATGCGTCTACCGAGGTCGGATCGAAGTGACGTCGTACGACATTCAAGGCTCGCCGGAAGAGCCCCTTGTGCAGTTTAAGAGAGAGAAGACGGTCTATGCGGGTACGGGCGAAGCAGGGGCCTTGATCCCTCCCTTCGAGTACCACACGATCGCGAACGCCCTGACAGACGAGCCGTCGGTGACCATTCACGTCTATGGTCACGAACTCACGTGGTGCCATATCTTTGAGCCGGTCGAGGGCGGGTATCGGCGCGTGCGGAAAGACCTCTGCTATACGGACTGAGCATCAGAAGTCGATAAGATTCCCGGCCGAAAGTTCGTCGAGGCTTCCGGTCACGGACCGCATCGGCTATCCTCTGCCTTCGTGTTCCGGTCTGTCGCGAAGTCGTTGCCAGGATTGGGCCTTTGCACGCTCCTGGCCCTGGCGTCGGTCGCCGTTTCCGAATCGCCCTGGGCGAAACAGAACCTCCGGTTCAGCCCACTCCTGATCGTCATCCTGCTCGGCATCGTCATCGCGTCCTTAACGCGGCTTCCGGCGGCTTTGGACGACGGGATCAAGGTCGCGCAAAAGCCTGTCCTCCGTTGGGCGGTCGCGGGGCTCGGCTTCAAGCTCTCGCTTATGGAGATCCTCAGGATCGGCGGCCCCGCACTGTTCGTCGTCCTCGTCTCCACCGTCGCAGCCCTTGCTGCGGGATGGTGGATCGGCGTCAGGATGGGTTTGAACGAGAAGCTGGCGATCTTGCTCGGGGTCGGTACGTCGGTCTGCGGGGCGTCGGCCGTCGTCGCTGCGGACACGGTCGTTCAGGCCGAGGGTGAGGACGCGGCGGTCAGCCTTGGCGTCATCACCCTTTGGGGAACGGTCGGGATCTTCGTGCTCCCCCTGATCGCTTCGACGCTCCACCTCCACGAGTTCCGGTACGGCGTTTTCGCAGGAGCCTCCCTCCAAGAAATGGCCCAGGTCGTGGCGGCGGCGCAAGGGTACAGCGACGGGTCGGCCGAGGTCGCGACGGTCGTGAAGCTGGCCCGGATCTGCCTCTTAGCCCCCATCGTCCTCTATCTCGCTGCGTGGTTCAAGCGGAACCGCGGGGCTTCCGGTGAAGCCCAAGTCGCCCCGGTGCCGTGGTTCTTGGTCGCTTTTCTCGTCTTCGCGACGGTCAATTCGTTCGCGGTAAACCTCGGCATCCCGAAGAACGTGATCGACGCTTTGGTCCGTGCCGACGTGGTTCTCCTGAGCATCGGGATGGCGGGCGTCGGCCTCAAAACCGGCTTTCGAGAACTGAAGAAAGCCGGATGGAAGCCCGTATTGCTCGGCCTTTACCAATGGCTGTTCTTGAGCGCGGTCGCCTTTGCACTTTCCTCGGTCTTGAGCGCGCCCGCCGCACCGGGCGTCGCCAAGTGAGATAATAGGCCCCATGGTCTGGAGCCCAGACAAGGCGTCCCGTCGGATCGCTGTCGCCTTGCTCGTCGTCGTGTCTGGAGTCTTACCGGGGTGCACGGAAGACAAGAAGAAGGACGCGGACACGTCCCTTCTTCCGAGGAACCTGCGTCCTCAGCCGAAACGACTGGCCGATCTGACTAAAGGCGAGTCCGGCGACGAAGAGTTGACCCAGATCGGTTTTCGCCTCGCCGATACCGCTTCGTGGCTCAAAGGTGCGGACGGGAAGCCGTATTACGAATGGGTGTCTTGGGACGCCGTCTGTCACTTTGCGGCCGACGATGCGAAGAAGTCGTACTCCTTGATCGAGTTGGACACGAAGACGACGAAATCGAAAGTGCTCGAGCCTTTGACAAAGGTCTATTCGGCAGAAGGCAACTTCGGTCCAGGCCGGATGGCGCCCTCGACGAACCGGCTTTTGTTCATGGGCGAGCGGCCCGGTTCCCCGCCGAAGTACTACATCGCCGACGACAAGGGGAACGAATACCGCCAATGGGAGTTCCACGGCCCGACCGACCGCACAAAGGCTCCGTACGCCAGTATCTCGTGGACGCCCGAGAGCCACGTGATGGAGACCGTCGTCGGTCCGGGCCAAAAGGGCAAGACGAAGATCCAGACTTGGATCTACAAGGCCAAGGACTATGAAACGGCCGAGGCGTTGCCGACGGTCGAGATCGACGCCTTGCCCAAAGTGGGGACGGTGCCGTACTCGCGAGGTGGGAACAAGTTCTTCATGATCGTGCCGGACGTGCCGAACGAAGCGTCGCCGAACGTCAAGATCGTCCAGTGGGAAGCATCGGTCGTCCCGAAGCAAAAAGTCTTCGACGTTTCGTTCGACGACCAGTACGTGCACGATTGGAAACCCGCCGAAGACGGACTTTTCATCATGTGGGCCACGACGACCTGCCCCACCGGACCGACCGCTTGGATACGTTCGCCAGAAAACGCGAACGACAAGCCGACGGACCCTCAGTACATCCGGATCTGGATCACGAAGAACGACGGTACGGGCCACCGCGAACTCGGCCGGCTCGAGCTCAAACCTGGCTCAGAAGCGGCCGACATCGATTCGTTCAGTGGCATGCGGTGGGTGACGAACCGGCTGTTCGTCAGTTTCCTGTTCCGCGGCGGTCTTTGGGAGATCTACATCTGACGGCCGAGAGGCGTCACGGACCGTAGGCGCGCGGCCGCTTGCTCGGGGGTCAGGTCCCTTTGGGCCTCGGCCAGCATTTCGTATCCGACCATGAATTTGCGAACGCTCGCGGAGCGGAGCAACGGGGGATAGAAATGGGCGTGGAGCTGCCAGTGGCCCGTCGGTCGACCGTCGGACGGCGCCTGGTGCCAACCCATGGAATAAGGAAAGCTGACGTCGAACAGGGCGTCGTACCGGGAAAGGCCATCGACCAGGATTTCAGCGAGACGGCGCCGTTGCGGCCCGTCAAGGTCCGGCAGGGATCCGACAGGGCGCTTGGGGAGCAACAGGGTTTCGAACGGCCAGACGGCCCAGAAGGGCACGACGAGGATCCACTCCGAGTTCTCGCAGACCGTCCGCTCCCCTCGGCCCGACTCTGCGGACGCGACGTCGAGGAGCAAGGGCCGGCCGTTCGCGTCCCAGTACGCCCGCTGCATGACGCATTCCCTCTCGGCTAACGTCGGCACCGCGTCTCCGGCCCAGACCTGGCCATGGGGATGGGGGTTCGAACAGCCCATCGATTCCCCCTTGTTCTCGAAGACCTGGACCCAGGCATAGAGGCTCTCAAGCTCGCGCGTCAGTTCGGCCAGCGTCGCCACGACCGCGACGACGTCGTCGACAGGCATCTGCGCCAACGTCAAATCGTGCCGAGGGGAAAAGCAGACGACACGGCATTCTCCGCGAACGGGGACCGACCGGAAAAGACCTGGCTCGGGCGCCGAGTGAGGCGTGCCTGCCACCAAGGCCGGGAAATCGTTGGCGAAGACGTAGGGGCCCGTATAGTCCGGGTTCCTATCGCCGTTGGCCCGGACGTTTCCGGGGCACAAGTAGCAAACGGGATCGTAAGCCTGAAGGTCGTCGTGGACGCGCGGTTCCGTTTGGCCGAGCCAGGGCCGGGACGTCCGGTGAGGGGAGACCAAGACCCAGTCTCCCGACAGCGGGTCGAACCGTCTGTGCGGGTGTTGGTCCGGGTCGAACGTGAAGGACGGCAATTCCGGATCCACCTGGGAAGCCGTTTGGTGGGCCTAACTAGATTCGAACTAGTGACCTCACCCTTATCAGGGGTGCGCTCTAACCAACTGAGCTATAGGCCCGCGACCGAAGGTCTACGATACCTTATCGGAAATGGGCGGCGGAAGCCTTAGCTCGAGGGCCTAGGCGCAGGTCGGGCGGCCGCTCACTTGACCGAAAGCGGCGTCAAAGTGCGACCCGACTTGTCCGGCACCGGCTCCCGGGCGATCGGGCGATACAGCGAGTCCCGTTCGACCGGCTCTCGGCCCGCCTCGCGGATCATGTAGGACATGTTCTCAAAGGTCAGCGCCTGCTTCTTGTTCCCGAACTCGCCTTCCTTGTAGGTGATCTCGTACTCGTGCACGAGACCGTCGGTATCGTCGGCGCCGTACCACAAGGCGGCCTGCGTGACTTCTGGAGTGTTCATGATCCAGAAGGACTTGACGTGGTCGAAGTTGTCCAGCATCAGGCGGGCGACGGCTATGTTGCGCAGGTCGGTGAAGCCTGTCAAAGGCTTGATGTCTTCCAGTTCGGTCGCTTCGGGGTGGAAAGAGAGCGGCGTGTAGCACACGAAGTGGCCCGTCTCGTCCTGTAGCTCCCGGAGTTGACGAAGGTGGTCGGCCCGCTCGAAGTCCGTCTCGATGTGTCCGTACAGGAGCGTCGCGTACTGCTTGAGGCCGAGCTTCGCCGCGGCCCGTGCGACGGACTTCCAGCCTTCTCCGTCCATTTTCCGTCCGAAGAGTTCGCGGTGGACGCGGTCGGACAGCACCTCGATCCCGCCGCCTGGCAGGGAATCGAGGCCGGCTTCGATCAAGTCCCGCAACGCCTGTTCGTGGCTGACGCCGCCCTTGTGAGCGATCTGCTCGATCTCGATCGCGGTGAACGCCTTGACGTGGACGCCGGGCAAGACCTCTTTCACCGTCCGGACGAGGTCGAGATAGTACTGATAGGGAAGGCGGGGGTTGATCCCGCCGACCATGTGGACCTCGGTGATCTCGACGTCTTTGTGCCATTCCAGACGCCTGCGGACCTCTTCGATCGAAAACTCGTAGGGATCGGGCCCGCCCTTCTTGGCATAGAACGAGCAGAACTTACAGAACTTGTTACAGATGTTCGTGTAGTTGATGTGCTGGTTGCGTACGAAATACGTCCGCGCCCCGTGCCGGCGTTCGCGGACAAGGTTCGCCATCGCGCCGACGGCCGTCAGGTTCGGGTGTTCGAAGAGCCGCACGCCATCGTCGACGCTGAGCCGTTCGCCGCCGTCGACCTTGCGGAAGACGTCCATCAAGTCGGTAGGGATGACACGTTCGGGGGCAATCGGCATGGGCTGGACTCGTCCCAAACAGATTGTAGCCCACCCCGGGACGGTCTCCGTGACTTCAGAATCGGCCGGGCTTCTCCAACTTGACCGAAGTGTAAGGTTCGGCGACAAGGGGGCCGGCCCGGTTCACCGGACTACGGCTCCGTCCCCATGCGTCGACCTCGAGCGTCCGTCCGCCGATCGAAACGGGCCCGATTTCGAGGGCACGGGTGCTCGTCCGGGGCGGTGCCGCAACGTTGGTTCCAGGGCACCGGAACGTGTCCGTGTCGCAACCGAAAGCGCCGCCTTCGCTCGACAAGCAGAAGTACCCGTTGGCTTCCAGCCGTCCAGGCTCGTTCCCGAACGCGAGATAGAAGACTCCGGGCCCGCCGCCCCTCACGTCGACGACCGACCCGACCAGCCGCCCGCCCCACTTGGCGTCGAGGGAGTTGTACCGTGCTCCCGACTTATGGACCATCGGTCCGGAAAAGCCCATGACGTACCCTCCGACGGGCGCGACGAACGTGATCCTGCACCCGTAGAACGAGCTTCGGTACGCCGTCATATCGGCGTTCGTCGGCGTGACCGCGACGACACGGTTCCATCGGGACGACCGGCAGGCCGAAAAATCGAACGAGACGTCCGAATTGACCCATAGGCCGGCAGACGACGTGCACGCCGAAACGTCCCCGTTCGACTGAGTCCACAAGACGGCGCACGCGACGCGGCAGTCGACGTAGGCCGTGCCTTGGCTACCGAGGTTCTTGTACACGAGGCCGTTTCCGCCGTTCGAGGACGGGCAGGTCGCATCCAACGCCGTGGCGTTCCGGCACTCGGCCTGAAGGCCGACGACGAAGGTGCGACATTCGGCAGGATCGGTGAACTCCGGCGCCGACGCTGCGGCAGGCAAGTCGGCGTTCTGATACTGCCCCGGTACGATCCGGTCGGCGTAAGACAGGAACAAAGCGTGCTTGTAGACCGCGTCGTCGGACGTGTGCGCGTAGAGCGGCGCGGACGAGCCGGCATATGGATACGGCGCGTCCCCGACCGGAAGGTCGGAACCGACGAACTCGTTGTAGGCGGAGACCAGTTCCTGGCCACCGAGCGAGGAATAGCCCACCGTGTTGATGCCGTCGTTGACCAAGTGCCCCATCCGGCACCCGACGACGAACAGAGAGCCCCCCGCTTGGGTACTGAGTTTGGTGATCGAATGGCGGCCGTTGTAATACGTTTCACATTCCGTGACAACGACCCGGTTCGCTCCGGACGGGTCGGCTTGGATCCCGTAGCCGGTGTAGCTGTGGTCTCCAGGCGTCCCTGCACCGAACCCGTCGATCCGCAGGTCGTGAAGCCTGACGTCGTCGACGTCCCCGACCCATGCGCCCGTCTCTTGGTTTTTTAAGACGTAATCGACCCTTAAGTCCGTATCCCTCAGATCGAGGTCGTCCTTCATGTGCACGTACAGCTTCCCGGACGAACAGAACCACGTGCCCGGCGACCGTCGGCACCCGGTCACGTCCGTTGCTTTTCGGAACACCGACGTGTCGTCTCCCGCAAGCCTCATCCAAGCGACGTCGGCGGGGACGTTCGTCACGTAGGTCCCTGGGGCGCCGTCGGCCGCCCACTGCCCGGGCTGTACGGGAGGCTCGAACCGCGTCAAAACGGGCCTTGGGGCGCCCGTCTGGTCGCCAGGAGCGAGATACGAGTCGACCGTGACGTGAGGGACGCCGACCTTAAGACCGATCGTGGACCTGAAGACACCTCCGCGTCGGAACCGGACCCGGAGCGGGCCTTCGGTCGATGCGATCAGGGCGTTCGCCTTGTTTACGGTCGCAAAGGGCTGATCGATCGATCCTGACCCCGTCACGTCGTTGCCGTCCGGACTGACGTAAACGGTCGTCGATCGGGTCAATGGAGACCGTGCGACGCCGTCTTCCACGTAACGTGCGCACCATGTCCGGAATCCGGCTTCGGTCAGGGCGGGCGGGGTTCCCGAGGGAAAAGACTGCTGGGCCGGGCAGGCGACGACGATCCATACCGCCGCACAAAGTTCCGCGATCCTGGTACGCGGACCTTTGGAAACCGTCCTCGAACCCACGAGAGAAGTATGACTATTCTTTCTCTAATAATATGGGTTCACCCGCAAGACCCGGTTCATTTGCGTGCGCCCGGGCCGGTCTGCACGGATCGTGCGGGACTGGAACCTGTCGTCAGCATCACTCGTGGCACACTTCGGCCATGGCCGACCGCCTTGACGAACTGGTGGACTTGACGCGCCGCCTCGGGAGGCCGGAGCGTGACCTTGCCGTCTTGGCGGAAGGGAACACGTCGTGCCAAGACGAAGGGGGCTTCTGGGTCAAGGCGAGCGGGTTCGGACTCGACGGCATAGGGCCGGAAGGGTTCGTCCATTGCGGACGGTCGCAATTGATCGATGCCTTCGACCGTCCCCATTCGGACGAACAGGTCAAGAACGTCTTGCTCGCGAGCCAGACCCGACCTGGGCCGAAGCCCTCGGTCGAGGCGTTCATGCACGCCTGGTTGCTTGGGCTGCACGGCGTCGAGTTCGTCGCGCACGTCCATCCGACCGCTGCCTTGGCGGTGCTTTGCACGGAATCCGCTTCCTCCTATGCGGCGCTTCGCTTCTTTCCGGACGAGGTGGTCTGCTGCGGCGCACGGACGGCTTGGGTGCCCTATGTCGATCCCGGGCTCAAGCTGGCGGAAGCCGTCCGAGACTCGGTGACGGCGTTCATCGACGGACAGGGAGACGTTCCTAAAGTCGTGTGGCTGCAGAACCATGGCGTCATTGCGCTGGGCGGCTCGACGTCCGAGGTCGAGAGCGCCCTGGTCATGAACGACAAGGTGTGCCGGATCATCGCTATGAGCCGCGAGCGGCTCGTGCCTTTGGAACCTGAACAGGTCGAGCGCATCCGCAGCCGGCCCGACGAACACTATCGACAGGAGCTGCTCTGGAAGCTGAAGGCGGGCCGCTGACCGACGCCGAAGCTCCGCTCGGGCAGTTGATCCGTCCCGGTTGGGAGGGCGTCAAACGCAATTGGCCGGCCATGGTCTTGATCCAAGCGGTGGCGGTGACGTTCGTCGTCGCCTACTATGCCGCTCCGTCGTTCCGAAGCTCGCTGGACACGTTCGCAGCTTGGAGGGCCGGATTGGGACTGCTGTTCGCTCCTGTCGCGGGGTTCCTTGCGGGAGGGGTGTTGCCGGAAATCGCCAAGGCCTTGACCGGTCTGAACCGCAAGTTCGACGGCGCATGGCTCCGAGACACGCTCTTCACGGGGCTGGTTTGGTCGGGACTTGCGCTGATGGTCGACGTCTTCTACGGGTTTCAAGAGCAATGGTTCGGAGGCGTGGCGGATCCGATGACCGTCGCCAAGAAAACGGCGATGGACATGGTCGTCTTCGCTCCACTCTTGTTCGTGCCGTATTCGGTCGCGATGTTCCGTTGGCGCGATGCAGCCTACCGTCCGAGCGGGTTGGCGAGCGTTTTCGGGTGGCGGAACTACCGGGCGAACGTCTTGCCGACGTACATCCCCAACGTCTGCTACTGGATCCCGGTGCTGTTCGCGGTCTATGCCCTACCGACCGTCTTGCAGTATCCGCTCTCAGCCTTGGCGACGGCATGTTGGAGCCTCGTTTTCGTGTTCATCAATAAGAACTCCGGCGACTAACCCCCATAGATCGCCCGCTTGACGACCTGGATCGTATGGAGCGCGTCGCCCGTCGATTGGGCCGCGACCAACTGGTCCCTTTGGGCATAGATCGTGAGAGCCCGCTTCATGCAGTTCGCGAAGAACTCCATGGAAAGCCGCATGCTTGCAGTCTGCTCGGTGCGGTACGTGAACTGGTCTTCCCCGAACCAGCCGTCGTAACCCGTGTCAACCGCCGCATAGCAGAACTCCACGAGCCGCCAAATGTCGTCGGTCCCCGCGATCCGGTCTTCGTCGTTCGAGTTGTACTTGGCACCGTTGATGTGGAAGTTCGCGATGGGCACGCCGATCGTCTTGAGCAGGTAGAGCGAGTCGGCGGGGGTGTTGCCGACCATCTGCTCGTGGCCATAGTCGATCGCAACGCCCATGACGGTCTTGCCGAGGCTACGGTTGACCTCGACGCACACGCACGCCGCCTTCGCGACCGTGTTCGTGATCATGTTGCCCTCCCGGGGCTCCTTTTGCTTCGGCTCCGTACCGAACTTGAGCCCGAGCTGGTCGCACGTCTCGGCGAACTCGGTGCAGGCGTCGATGAACCACCTCAGCCTCTGCCCATAGTCGACTTCGAAGTGGTAGTCCCAACCGTCGCTGCCCGGCCAGAGCCCGCAACTCTCGAACCCGAGTTCCTTCGCGATCGCGATCCCGAGGAGCACCTGCGCTTTGGCCCGATCCCGTATGCCAGGGTCAGGGTTCGTGACCGAGCCGCGCTTATAGACCGGGTCGCTCCACAGGTTGAAATTCATGTTCGTCGGCACAAGACCGTGCGACGCCATGGCGGCGGTCAGGGCGTCGATCCTGGACTGGTTGCGGCTGCCGTCCTTGTTGAGGAATACCGTCTCGTGCCACTCGATCCCCTTGATCCCCGCCTTTGCGACCCGCGCGATCTGGGCTTCCTCGCTGCCGTCGAAAGTGGGGTCGTCGGCGTTGTAGCCGCCCGGGGCAAAGCGGTCGAAGAACTCTCCCGCGCACCAATGGCCTGCGGCGAACCTGATCCCGAAGTCGCGCAGAAAGCCGTCGACCGCGTCGCCTTCGAGGTAGCCGCCATACTTGGAACCGATCAAGGAGAGGGTGGTGGCGTCGGTCTTCATGCTAGGAGGTTAGCATTCCGTCGCCGTTGCCGATGGCCCCGCGGTGTCTAAGGCAGCGCGATGCGCCAAGCACCGCGACCGTGCGTACCGACCGTTAGAAAGCCGGTCCTCGGGTTCGCGACGATGGACATGACCGGAGAGTTGGGCAGCCCCTGGCCCAAGCGTTCCCATCGACCTCCAGGCTTGAGCACGAACACGCCGACCTCCGTGCCGAGGTACAGCGTGGAGCGGTCGTGAGGGTCGAGCGTCAAGCATCGTGCAGGAACTTGGGGCAGCCCGTCACCGATCGCGGTCCAAGACGCCCCGGCGTCCGTGCTTTCCCAAACGCGGTTACCGCCCCACGCGGCCTGTGCGAGATAGACGTGCCGGGCATTGGCAGGATCGATGCACAGGTCGCTGACATAGGCTCGCGGCGGGCCTTTCGTGACGTCGAACCAAGACTTCCCGGTGTCGGCCGTGACCCAGATCCCGCCACCGGAACTGCCCGCGTAGATCACCGATCCGTTGTTGGGCGCTATCGAAACCGCTGACAGGAGCCAACCGAGCGGGGGGCTGATGCGTCGCCAACTGACCGCGCCGTCGGTCGAACGCCAAACGCTCTGTGTCCCGGCCACGAGGATTTCAGGATTGCTGGGGTCCAAGTTGAACGGCGCGTAGAAAAGGGCGCCTTCGCCGAGGTCGATCCCGTGGAACGCTTCCGTCCAACTGTTGCCGGCGTCCGTCGACTTGTACATGATCAGGTTCACGTATTCCGTGTACACCGTGTCCGGGTTCCTCCAGTCGACACGGGTGACGCCACCGTCACCGCTGAAGACGTGACGCCAGGCCTGACTGCCCGCCCGCTTGTTCGTGCCGTTGTCTTGAGTCCCGCCGTAGGCGATCCCGGGGTCCGTCGGGTGGACGTCGACAGACTGGAACTGGACGGTGCCCATGCCGTTGCAGGCGGACCTCCATGTGCCGCCCAGATCGTCGGACCGGAACACGCCTCCGTCGCCACAAAGGTAGACGGTGTCCGGCCGGTTCGGGTCAAAGGTGAAAAAGTGGTGGTCGGGATGGACGGGGCCGCCGGCATACGAGCGGGTGTTGTCCGACCAGTTCTGTCCGCCGTCGACCGTCCGGTAGGTCGACGTCCCCCCCACGAAGACCACGTTCGGGTTGGCCGGACTGACCGTCAAGTAGTTGTCGTACCAGCCTTGCCCGCCGCCATAGTCCGGAACGTTGGGGAGCCGGAGCCACCGGTCACCGGAATCTGTGCTCTTGTACACACCGTAAAGGGCGTTGTTCGAGCCGTAGAACGAGGCGTAGACGACGTTCGGAAAGGCGTCGCACCTTCCCATTTGGATCCTTCCGATCGCCCATCCGTTGAACGGCAGGTCTTGGACGAGACGTTCCCAGTGTTGGCCGGCGTCGCGGGTGCGGTAGAGGCCGTTGAACGGGTTTCCCCAAGGCGCGCCGACGGCCGCGATCAACGTGTCAGGGTCCCGGGGATCGATCATGAGGTCGCTGGCCGGACCGCCGAGGAGGCGGACCCAACTCGAACCTCCGTCGGTGCTGCGGTACACGCCTCCTGTCGTCGAAGCGTAGAGGAATCCGGATCGTTCAGGGTTTAAGACGATCCTGGTGAACGAGTGCCCGGCGAAGACGTCCGGACCGAGAAGCTCCCAATGGGCCCCTCCGTCGCGGCTCTTCAGCATGCCGACTCCGGCGAAGCTGTCGAACGCGTAGTGCGGTTCGCCCGTCCCTGCGTAGACGACGTTGCGGTCCATCGGGTCGATCGCAAGGGCGCCGAAGGCGAGCGACGCTTGGCGGTCGGCGAGCGGCTTCCAGTCGCCGCCACCGTCCACGCTCTTCCACAACCCTCCCGAAGCCGCTCCGGCGTAAAGGGTCTGAGAGTCCGTGTGATCGACCACCAGTGCGGTCGTGCGGCCGCAGTTCTCCATCCCGCCCCATCCCCCGATCAAGACGGAAGGACCGATCTCTTCCCATCGCCCGATGGCGCCTTGGCGGTCGCGGTAGAGAGGGAACCGCTCGGCTTTGACGAACGCGCTGAGGTAGGCCTCAGGCGACGGAGGAGGGGCGAGCGCGGCCTGTTGCTCCGAGAAACGCTTCCAATCGAACGTTCCACGGGACCGGTCGTCGTCCTGGGCGACGGACGTTCCTGCCGCGGCCGCCACCGCGATCCCGAGCCACGCCCTAAGATGCAGGAGCCGGCTCAAGGCCGTCCGTCGGGTCGCTCCGGTACGGGCGGTGTCCCGGAACGGTCGGCGAAGACCATGGCTTCGAACGTGTAGGAGACGGTCGACGTCTGACCTGCCTTGGCGGTCACTTTCCACTCCAGGTCGTTGATCGCGTTGACTTCCCCGGTCAGGACTTGCGTCTGCCGGACCGATCCACCGTCGCTTTGAGAGACGATGCGGCCGCGCACCGTCTTCTTGATCTTGACCGTCGCGTCGGAACCTCGCAGGTTCGAGAGCTTCAGTTCGCCTCTGAGCGTCACCGGAATGAAGTCGGACTTTCCGATATGAACGGGCGCCCCTCGTTTGACTTCCGATTCGGTCTTTTCGACCCGCATGCCGATGCCCCGCGAGAGACGGATCTCGGCCGTCCCGCCTGCCGGCGTGTATTTGACCGTCTCTTGTCCGACCGCACGACCGTCTTCGACCACGAAGACCGGGCCCGTGGTGAGAGGCTGCTTCGTGACGTTCTCGAGGTTCAAGATGTAGAGCACGTCTTCACCGTCGGCGTTCCACTCGAACGAGGGAGAGACCGGGACGTCTTGCTGGAAGATCGAGACCATCGCAATGTCGTTCGTCGCAAGGGACAGTCCCGCCTTCCGATAGAAGTAGAGCTCTCCTGACTCCTCGGCCGCGATCGTCGCTTTACCGCCGTTCAGGCGGGCCGCTTCTTCGGGCTGGGCTTCGGGCAACCGCTTGGCGTCGCTTTCAGGAGCCGGAGCACCGGTGGCGACTTGCGGCGCGATCACGCCGACCATGTCTTGGACGCCCCGGTTGGCGACGAACGGGGATCCGACCACGAAGAGGACGTCGCTCTTGTTCAAGGTCTCGGTCGTGTTCTGCATCGAGGCCCGAAGCTGGAGGTTGGCTTTGCCGCCGTCGATCGCGAGCACGTAGCTCGGCTCCCATCGGATGCCTTCTTGGAGGTACGCGATCCCGAGCTTGGTCGTCTTGTTCGGGTCTTTGGTGTCGACCTTGACCCTGATCGGATAGCCCGGCAGGCTGACTCCCTGGATCTGGTTGTAGGGCACGGCGCTGTAGCCCGCACCGACTTGGAGGAGCAACATGTCGTCGAGAAGGCGTGCGAGTTCGCCCTCGAACCGTTGTCCGTTATTGGCGGTGACGACCAGCCGTAACCCCGTCTTGTCGGCGAGCTTGGACTTCAACTCGGCCGGATTGCCGAACTCGATGCGGTTGTCGCGGGTCGTAATGACTTCGTCGATCCGGTCGCCCTTGTCGAGCGCGTAGACGTAGACGGTTCCACGGATCGCGCTGGGGACGAAGTTCGTCGTCGCCCAGCCGTTCTCGAGCTTGACTTGCCCTTCTCGGACGTAGTAGCCATACCCGTCGCGGAACACGGCGACGCTCTTCAAAGAAGTTTCAAAGGTCAGCCCGCGCTGTTGCAAGGCCATGGTGAAGAGGACAGGTGCGAACGGCACGGCTTGAGTTTAGCCTCGGCCGAACCGTGAAACGCAGAACGTTCTTGTTTCGAGGAAAGCGACGGATCCCCTTGAAAGGGGGCGGTTCTACCTGTCCGGTCCATGAGACCGCCCTGGTACGGGCATCGTCCTGGCCGTGCCGTCCTCCAAAAGGCCGACACCGGTCGGGTCCCGGCCTTGTCTCACGGGGCCGAACTTTAGGCTCTACTTATCGTGGCTGCTTCGGACTAGCCATGGGAGATTGATAACCTATGACCGCTTCGCTAGGGTTACGGCTTACGACCGTACTTTCGCTGCTTACCCTTTCCCTCGCGTCCTCGGCGCAGATGAAGTTCCTTCCCGGCGACTTCACGATCGCGCCCTCTGCCGCCGACCAGTCGGCACCGGCGATCGCGAGGTCCTCTAACGGGTCGCTCGCTGTCTGGTCGGATTACCGCTCGAACCCCTACGGGAGCTTCGACTATGAAACCGGAAGGGACATCTATGGTCTTCGGTTCGGACCTGACGGCGCTCCGATCGGGGCCACCCCGTTCCCGATCGCAACGGTTCCAGCGGCGCAGGAGAACCCGAAAGTCTGCTGGAACGGCAACCATTGGCTCGTCGTGTTCGAAACGACGGGTCTCTCGGGCACGGGCTCTTACTACGAAAAGACCCTCGCCGCCGTACGCGTCGCTCCTGACGGGCAAATCGTCGACCAGCGTCCGATCACGCTCTATGGTCTCGGATCGAACTCTGGTGTGCAATGGGACCTGGCGACCGACGGGTCGAACTGGGTGGTCGCTTGTCAAGGAACCTCGACGAGCAACGGGACGGTCGCGGTGCGCGTCGGCCCGAACGGCCAAGTGTTGGACCCGTCCGATAAGCTCGTCGTGCCCGAGGCGTACTTCTTACGCTTCAACCTTCGTCTCGCCTATGCCGACGGGGTCTTCATGCTCGTCATGGACAACGTCAACAACGATACAGAGTACGTCCGGTTCGATTCGAACCTGAAGGTCCTCGACCCCCTTCCGGTCATCGTCCAAGGCTGGCGGACCCAGTCGTTGTCTTCGGACGGCACCAATTTCCTCCTCGCCTCGGAACGGCAATTGTCCGATTTCACGAACCACATTTGGGTGAACCGGGTGAACGCACAAGGCCAAAAGCTGGACGGCGACGGTCGTGACGTCTCAGGCAGCTTCCAACCCTATGGGCAGAGCGGGCCTCTCGCGTCCTGGAGCGGCTCGGATTGGCGTGTGACATGGCCCGTGTTCGGTGGCGTCCGGATGGCGACCGTTCGAGCCGATGGGACGGTCGTCGCCGCAGGCGGACTGGCTGTCCAAGGTGCGCAATACGGCCCGATCGCGGCCCTGCCAGACGGCGGAGCCCAGACCGTTTGGTCCGACTATGACAATAGTTCGAACAACATTTTCGGTACACGGATCCTGGCGGGAGGGACGACTCTGGGAGAACACGGCGTTTCCAACGCTGCACCCCAACAGGTCCGGCCTGACGCGGCGACGAACGGGTCCGGATTCATGGTGGTCTACCGAAGCACGGATTCGGCGGTCGCCAGGGTCATGGCCGTGCCGCTCGATGCGCTCGGAAACCCTCTACTAGCCGAACCTGTGACCTTGACGACAGGCCCGGCGATCAATGGTCCGACCACGCCACAGGTTTGCTGGACGCCGTCCGGCTACATCGTGGCATGGGGCAACGGCGCCACGATCTTCGTCCAAAGGATCCGTCCTGACGGCTCGTTGGTCGACCCGGGGCCTGTGGCCGTGATGAGCGGAATCTTCGGACCCTCCGACGTCTGTGCGATCGGCGATACGGCCCTCGTCCTCGGTCGAAAGTCGTTCCAGGGCGGCCAAGTGATCACCGCTTACGGGACGAGGATCCGGTCCACGGACATGGCCGTGCTCGATGCGACGCCCGTTGTCTTGGGCGGCGGGTACGTCTCGCGTCCGCCTTCGGTCGTCGCACTCGGCGGCCGGTTCCTCGTCGTCTTCATGAGCAATTGGTCGCACGATAATTCGATCGCCGACACCGCCGGGATTTTCGTTCCGACGAGCGGTGCTCCGGGTGCGTCCTTCGCGGTGCATACGACGTACTCGACGGCCGGTGGCAACGGCATCTTTGAAATCGGACTGGCGTCAAACGGATCGCGGGCCATCATGGTCCAGTCGCAAGAGCTGACGTCTGGGGTCGAAACCGACATGCTGTGCCGTTTCATCGATTCGACAGGGACGGTCTCTGCGGCCAAAAACCTGACTCCCTGGTCGGGGAACCAGTACCGACCCCGCGTGGATTGGGACGGGCGGCACTTCGTGATCGCCTATCAAGAGCAGAAGAACCGCACGACGTACTGGACCCTTGACCAGATCGACGCCAGGGGCGACCTGTTCGGCATGCGCGTCACGCCTGAGGGTACCGTCGTCGACCCGCAAGGGTTCGTGTTCAATCGGAGCCCGATCGGCGAAAGCGACCCGACCGTGGTGTCGAACGCCGGCCGGACGATCTACTTCGGTTCCCTGATGCAAAACGCTCAGGGTCTCACGAACTACCGGATCGGCTACGACGTACTCGGTTCACAGGACAACGTCGCCCCGGTGGCCGTCGCGACGGCGACTCCGTCTAGTGGGACGGTGCCATTGCCCGTGTCATTCAGCGCGGCCGGATCGCTCGACCCAGACGGCACGATCGTGTCCTACTTCTGGGACTTCGGCGACGGATCGACCTCGACGCTTCCCGATCCGTCCCACACGTACGTCGAAGGAGTACCGAGAACGGTCGAACTGACGGTGACCGACAACGGTGGGTTGAAGACGAGGCAAGCGATCCTCGTTTGGCCCAAACAAAAGAACCTGCCGCCTGTCGCCGTCGGAGTCGCGACGCCGGCAAACGGACACCCGTCCTTGGACGCCGTGTTCACCGCTACAGGTTCGTACGACCCGGACGGACTGGTCGGGAACATCCGCTGGACGTTCGGCGACGACCACAGCGACTATTGGGGAGCGACGGGCTACCACACGTTCGGCCAACGCGGCATCTGGCCCGTCGACTTGACCGTATGGGACAGCGACCAGGCGACAACGACGAACCGCCTCCACGTCGTGGTCGGGCCCTCGAGCCTGGAGACGCCTGTCGACGTCTCGACCACGGTCGGTCTTTATCAGTCCGGAGACGCGTCAAGCTTGGCGACGAGTAACGACGTCGGATACGAGATCAGGGAGGGTGCCACGGCCTCGCTCAACGGACCGGCCGCACAGTTCGAAGCGGGGTTCGTGGTCGATCAGTCGACCGCCGAGGGCTTCGTCGTCCGGTTCGAGTCGTCGGTCACGGCGAACCCATCGGGCAACGTCCGTCAGAAGCTGTACGCGTGGAACGTCCAAACCGGCCGGTGGGACCTTCTCGACGACCGGCCTTCCGTGAAATCGGACGTACCGTACGAGGTCGCGGTCATGACCGGAGCTTCCCGATATCTGGATTCGGGAACCCGGACCGTGAAGCTTCGAATGTCGTGGACCAAATCCGGGGTGTTGGCCGCCCGCGGATGGAGGGCTAAGACCGACCACCTCCGATTGGCGGTGCTGTACCCGTAAGGGCACGGTGGAGCAAGGCGGGCCTATCGTCGGCGATCCCGACGATAGGCCCGCACCGTGGCCCGGCACGAGCCTCATCATAATCAGGCCACATGACCGTCAGAGTCCGCTATGCTCCGAGCCCGACCGGAAGCCCGCACGTCGGGAACATCCGCACAGCGCTCTACAACCACTTGTTCGCCAAACGCCACGGCGGGGTGAACATCGTCCGGATCGAGGACACGGACCGGGCCCGGACGGTCGAAGGGTGCGAAGCGGAGATTTTGGAGAGCCTTCGCTACGTCGGAGTGGAGTGGCAGGAAGGCGTGGGCTCGGACGGGCCAGAACCGTCTGAAGGGCCGTTCGGGCCGTACCGGCAGAGCGAGCGGAACGCCGCGGGAATCTACGGGCCGCATTGGCGACGGCTGATCGAGCAAGGAGACGCGTATTGGGCGTTCGACACTTCGGAGGAGCTCGAGGCGATGCGTAAGGAACGCGAAGCCCAGAAGTTGTCCACGGGCTATTTCGGCGGCGAGTGGCGGGATGCACCGACGGCCAAAGTCGAAGCGGCACAGGCAGCGGGCAAGCCGGGGGTGGTCCGGCTTAAGGTGCCCCGCGGGCTGAAGATCGTCGTGGAGGACGCCGTCCGGGGACGGATCGAGCACGACAGCGACCTGGTCGACGACCCCGTGCTCATCAAGGCCGACGGTATGCCGACCTATCACTTCGCCGCAATGGTCGACGACCACCTGATGGAGGTCACCCACATCTTTCGTGGCGAAGAATGGATCAGCAGTGCGCCCAAGCACGTCGTCCTGTTCGGAGCGCTCGGATGGACGCCACCCGTCATGGTGCACTTACCCGTGATCAAGGGCAAGGACGGATCGAAACTGAGCAAGCGGCACGGCGATACGGCTTGCCTGGACTTCAGACGGGCCGGGTTCCTAGGCCGTGCCTTGGCGAATTTCATCGCCTTGATCGGCTGGTCGCCGGGAGGCGACCGAGAGGTCATGTCGATGGACGAAATGGCGGAGGCGTTCGACCTCAAGGGGGTGCAGCCGTCGAGCGGCGTGTTCGACGCGGACAAGCTGCAATGGATGAGCGGCGTTCACGTACGGAACTCCGGTCCGCAACGGCTGGCCGATGAAGTCCGGGACTATGCCGGCCGCCAGGAAACGGAGCGGTATTGGTCCGCCCGTGTCCCGTCTTCGGACGAAGTCGATCCCCACGTGCGGTTGGACGGCCTCCGCAGGCTTGCCTCTGCAGACCCTCGTTCGGCCGAGGCCGCCGTCGCACTTCTCCAGGAGCGCGTCACGAACTTGGCCGACTTCGGTCCGGCCTGCCGGTTCTTGTTCGTCGAGACCGTCGACTTCGATCCGAAAGCGGTCGAAAAGTGGTTCCACGAACCGCACGTGCCCGACCTGTTCCGACGGTTATCGGACAAGGTGACGGGCATGACGGCTCACGGTCATACGGACTACGAAGTCGCGTTGAAGGCGTGTCAGACCGAGATGGGGATCGAAAAACTAGGCCCCGTCGTCCATCCCGTCCGCGTCGCGTTGACGGGTTCGACCGTCGGCCCTGGTCTCTTCGAACTCATGGCCGTCCTGGGGCCAGAGCGGATCGTCAAGCGACTGCAGTCCGCCATCGGAGACCGCTAACGGCCGACAAAGGGAGACCGGGCTTGGCGCACCGGCCCTTTGTCGGCCACTATAGCGTCAGCCTCCGTTCGGCGACTTACCCTTTTCGATACCGCCCGGAGGCTGGGGCATGTCCTCATAGCTGCCTTTGGATTTCGGGGCGTCTTTGAGGACCTGGTCCCCTGCCGCGCTCGACGCCCCGTCCGGGCCGGACGAGGAGCACGAGGCCGCAAAGACGGCAAGGGCGAGGATTCCGAGCCTCTTCATTCCATGTCCCACAGATAGCGCGTCTTATCGAAGACCCTTCCGCGCCAGAGCGGCCGAAGGTCGCAACCCTGCGCGAGCTGTCCGATCGCCATCGTCTTCAAGTGTCCGTCCATAAACGTGACGCGGAAGCGACCGTTGACCCACGGCCATGAACCGCCATAGACGAGCCAGCTCTTGGAGTTGGTGTCCAGCGTCCAGCCTCCCGGTCCGTAGTAGCGCCATTCGCCTTTGGCCGACAGGGATTTCATGGGCTCCATCAGTTGTCCGGCGTCGTCATAGACGCAGGGCGGCTCGACGACCCAGTTCCCTCCGCCGACGGGCGTGCCTTGGGCGTTCCGGTACCACACGGAATCGACTTGCATGATCGTGTCGGCATGGGCGGCGAAGCGGCCCATGTTCTGAGGCTCGGACCCGACGTAACGGCCTCGGACGACCCACGGACTGACGAATTCGAAGTTCAGTCCCATGTTCGCCCTCGAGGCGACCGAGTACCAGTAGTTCGGGTCCGTCTCCTTGAGCGGAGTACCGGTGCACTCGTTGTCGTTGGCGTCACAGTGCCTGCGGTTAAGGGGAAGCGGGTCGACGGGGCACACGCTGATGTCCCAGTTCTTGGCATAGGGTTGGACCAACTCGAACCAGATGTAGTCGGGCCGGCCGAACCCCCATCCGATCGGGTTGTTGCCCTGGTTCACAAAGGGCATACCGTCCTCGTTGTCGGTCGTGTACATCAAGGTGGCGACCATCGTCTGTCGGCAGTTCGACAGCCACATGGTGCCCTTGGCGGCGGTCTTCGCTTGGGCGAAGACCGGGAAGAGGATCGCGGCCAAGATCGCGATGATGGCGATCACGACCAGAAGTTCGATCAAGGTAAAGGCCCGTTTATTCACGATGATTGCCGCACCCGGTTCTGGGGCGCCTCAAGCCGCATTATAGAGGCGGTTTGCCCGGGCACGCCACTTCCGTGAAAAACTCTTTGGCCGACTGTACGCGGACCGGTGCGGCCCGATCTGCCGGAAGCCGCCCCTCTCGGGGTAAAAAGTCGGCCCGTGGCAAGGGTCGGATTCGTCGGTCTCGGAGTGATGGGCGCGCCCATGGCGGGGCACTTGGTCAGGGCCGGCCACGACGTCACCGTTTGGAACCGGACCGCGGCCAAATGTGCACCGCTCGGAGAGGCCGGCGCACGCGTTGCTGACGAGATCGGCGAGGTTCCGGTCGCTTCTGACATCGTCTTCACGTGCGTCAGCCGGAACGAAGACGTCTTCGGCGTCGTCGCCGCAATGATGCCCCACGCCGCCGAGGACACGTTGTTCGTCGACCACTCGACGACGTCACCGGAAACGGCCCGTGACCTCCAGGCCGATCTCGCCGAGCGAGGCTTGCGGTTTATGGACGCGCCCGTCACCGGAGGGTCGATGGGAGCCCAAGCCGGCACGCTGACGGTCTTCTGTGGAGGACGTGACGAAGACTATGAACGGGCTCGCCCTGTCATGGAAGCCTACGCGAAGCGGACTCGGCTCGTCGGGCCGGGCGGCGCCGGACAAACGATGAAAGTCGCGAACCAGATCGCGGTCGGAGGGGCGCTGTTGGGCCTTTGCGAAAGCTTGGCTTTCGCCAGTAAGGCCGGACTCGACCTTGCGACGACCCGCGAGCTGTTGGCCGGTGGCGCGGCAGGATCTTGGGCCTTCGAACATTACGGCCCGAAAATCCTGAACGGCGATTGGACTCCGGGTTTCAGCGTCAAAAACCAGCGCAAGGACTTTGCCTACGCTTTCGACGCGGCCAAGGAAATGGGTGCGGCGCTCCCAGGCACGGTCCTTGTCGATTTCCTGTTGTCCAAGCTTACGGAACAGGGTCTTGACGATCGGACCACCGCCGCGCTCTACGAGGTGATCCTCGGCCTGGAGTCCGCGTCGTGGACGTAAAGCTGACGGGCGTCACGAAGTCGTTCGGAGCCATGAAAGCGCTCGACGACGTCGGGTTCGAAGCAAGGGCGGGGGCGATCCACGCGATCGTCGGGGAGAACGGTGCCGGAAAGACCACGCTCATGCGGATCCTCTACGGCGCCCTCGCGCCCGACGCCGGAACGATCGAAGTCGACGGAGCGACCCGGACGTTCGCCCGTTCCTCCGAGGCCATCGAGGCCGGAATCGGAATGGTGTCGCAACACTACAGCGTCATTCCAGAGCTCACGTGCCTTCAGAACCTGATGCTCGGAGCCGAACCGTCCTGGGCGCTGTCGAAGACCGACGGCACGGCGAGGGCGGAGTCGCTCGCGGCGAAGATGGGTTACGCCTTCGATTGGCACGCGAGGGCCGACACCTTGAGTCCGGCCGGAAAGCAAAAGCTGGAAATCCTGAAGCTCGTGTGGCGGGAGTCGAAGGTGATGATCCTCGACGAACCGACCGCGATGCTCTCGCCCGACGATTCGGAGGCCCTGTTCGCGAGTCTGCACGCGTTCGCCGAGAAGGGAGCTTGCGTGATCGTCGTCACTCACCGCCTGCCCGAAGTGATGCGCCACTGTGAGACTGCGACCGTCCTGCGTGGAGGCCGTCTCGTCGGCAGTACAAAGGTGGCGGACACGGACGCGTCCCGATTGGCGGAGTCGATCGTCGGCCACAGCGTCGCCGCCACCGTGAAGTCCGAACCCCAGGTCAAGGGGCCGCTCTTCGCCGCAAAGGGACTGACAGTGAAAGGCTATCGCGGCGACGACGCCGTCAAGGGGGCCACGTTTATGGTCCGTTCTGGCGAGGTCGTCGGACTTGCGGGCGTCGACGGTAACGGGCAGCGGGAGTTGTTCCAAGCCGTGACCGGTCATGTCCCGGCCGAAGGGACTTTAGAGTTCGACGGTCGGCCCTGGAACGGGCGGGCGACCCGACAACGGCTCGCGGACGGCCTGCGACTGATCCCAGAAGACCGTCATGCCGAGGGCGTAATCGATGAGTGGTCGTTGGACGAGAACGCCTCGCTCGGACGTCAATGGGCAAGGCCGTTTGCGAAAGGGCCGTGGATCGATGCCGCAGGGCGCCGAGCGTTCGCAGAACAGGCGGCAGCCCGGTTCCGTACGAAACACGACGGCTTGGACCGACCGATGTCGAGCCTGTCGGGTGGCAACCAACAACGGTTCGTGGCCGGTAGGGCCCTCAGCGACGGTGCACGGCTCGTCCTGGCCTTCCAACCGACGCGCGGGCTCGACATCGACGGGACGGCCAAGGTCTATAGCGCCATCCGCGACCTGTGCCGCGAAGGCGCTTGTGCCTTGATCGTCAGCTTCGACCTCGACGAGCTGATCGAGCATTGCGACCGGGTCCTTGTCATATCGCAAGGGCGCTTGTCCGAACCTTCGTCCGACGTCGCGTTCGACCGTGCCGAAATCGGCCGCATGATGGTGGAGGCCGGGTGAAGGGCTTGACATGGAAACACGGCCTGCTCACGGTCGGTGCGTTCGTCCTCGTCTGGATCGCTGTCCAATCGACGGGCGTCGCTCCGGGCCTGGCCTTGAAGAGCTTCGTGGAAGGCAGCGTCGGCGGGCCGGCCGCATGGCGTCAGACGCTGCGGGAAATGACGCCCCTCCTCGTCACAGGCACGGCCGTGTTCCTGGCCCTTCGTGCGGGCCTTTTCAATATTGGTGCCGACGGCCAACTGGTCGTCGGGGCTTGTACCGCGACGGCCGTCGCGATGCGCGTCCCAGGTCTGGCCGGGATCGTGGCGGGTTGCGCCGCGGCCGTCGTGGCCGGAGCGGTCTGGGCGTCGCCCGCCGCCTGGATCAAGGCTTATAAAGGCGGGCACGAAGTCATCTCGACGATCATGCTCAACAACATCGCCGGGTTCTTGACGGTCTGGCTCGTGACCGGCCCGATGAAGGACCCGTCGCAACAAAGTCCGACGACGAAGTTGATCGACAAAGGGTCGTTCATCCCTTCGGTCGTCGACCAGCCTCCGTTCCGCATGAACCTCGCTTTGATCATGGGGCTGATCGTCGTAGCCTTGCTCGCCGTTTTCCTCAAGAAGACGGTATCGGGGTTCGAGGTCGCGGCCACGGGTGCGAACCCGACCGCGGCCAAAGCCGCCGGAGTCGACGTCCGGCGCGTCACGGTCTGGGCTATGGCGGTCAGCGGCGGCCTGGCGGGACTCGCGGGCGCGTTCCTCTCTCTCGGTTTCGAGCACAGGTTCTACGCGGACTTTTCGCCTGGATACGGGTTCGACGGCCTTGGCGTCGCTCTCTTGGCCGGAGGTTCGCCTTGGGGGCTGGTCCCGGCCTCGTTCCTGTTCGCCGTCATCAGCGCCGGGACGTCGTCCGTCGACTTGCTCGGTGTGCCCAAAGGGATGAACGGCATCCTCCTCGGCCTGATCATCATCGTGTTCGCGACCGTGCGCTATCGGAGGGCAGGCGTTGCCGTCGATTGACTTCGGCCTCCTCGCCGTCAGCGCCTTGGCGCTGGCCGCCCCCCTTGTTCTTGCGGCCCTTGGCGGGCTGCTGAGCGAACGGTCCGGCGTCATGAACATCGCCCTTGAAGGTGCCATGCTCTTCAGCGCATGTACGGCGGCGCTCGTCGGTATTCTCACCCGCTCCCCTGCCCTTGGATTGGCTGCTGCATTGGCCATCGGAACGGCGGTGATGTCGCTCCACGCCGTCTTGACCCAAGTGTTCCGGATCGATCAGATCATCAGCGGTATGGCCCTGAACGCCCTTGCCGCCGGTTCGACGGCGTTCGTCAGCAAGGCCTTTCTCGCGCAGAGCACGGTCAAAGCCGCGCTCTTCCCGTCGCAGGTGTACTGGATCGCCGCGCTCTTAGCGGTCGTCGCCGTCGCGCTGTATATGGACCGGACGCGAGGCGGACTATGGGTCCTTGCCGTCGGGAACGATCCCGATAAGAGCCGGCAAATGGGGATCGAGCCTGTCCGGGTCCGGTTCGGCGCACTGGCGACAGGTGGCGTCCTGTGCGGACTAGCAGGGGCCCTGATCGTCAGCAACGCGGGCAATTTCACCGAGAACATGACGGCGGGGCGTGGCTACATCGCCTTGGCGGCCCTGATCATCGGATCCTGGAGGGCTTGGCCCGCGCTGGCTGCCTGTCTCGTCTTCGGGCTAGTCGAAGCCGTCCAGTTGCACTTGCAAGGCACCAAGCTCGTCGGTGCCGAACTCCCGACTCAGTTCTGGACGTCTTTGCCATACTTGTTCACGCTCGTCGCGTTGGCCGGGCTCTTGGGGAAGAGCAGACCGCCGGCCGGGTTGGGCAAGCACTGAGACGCCATGTTGGTATCGCTCGCGATCGTCGGGGCCACGCTTCAACCTGGGGACTTCGTGGTCGCCCGGTGTTCGGCGGCCCATCGGGTGCTCCAGTCTGCAGGTCTCCGGCTCCGCGTCGACCAAGCCGGCTTCACGTCTCGCGAGAAGACCCTGTATTCGGTCTCTTATGACCGCAAACTCGGCGTGGCCGACGTCACGGTAAACCGCAAACGACCACTGAGGGTGGTCGTCCAGGCCGAACAGACTTTTGCCTACGACGGGTCGTCCAAGCAGTACACGCAAAAGCCTCGTTCGGACGAGTCGCTCGGCCTCGCGGTCCAACACGGCCTTGAAGTCGCCGACGACGTCCTCATGGCCGTTCTCGAGGAAGGCGGCGTCGCGGGCTGGTTGAAGGAGTTCCAAGGTAAAGGCGAGTGGTCGTTCGCGAACGAACCCGGCATGCTGACGGCCGTGTGCAAGACCGACCATGGCATGATCCTTCTCTCGATCGACGCGAAGACGGACCTCCTGCGCCATGTCGCGATCAAAGAAGCGCAATACGGGACGGATTGGCGGTTGGACTACGGTCAGAAACCGACTGTGATCGCGTTCGAGCCGCCGCCCGGAGCGGTTAAGACGACCGAACTCCGGGCCGACACCGTCATGCCGACGTTCGGCTCTGCGGAAGCGAAAGCCGTCGTCCTGAAGCTCTTCGCCAAATACGACCATCCGAAGCGTCTTGCTTACGAAGTGTCGTCGGCCGACGAAAGGTCGCAGGTGTGGGTCTTGGCCGGAAACGTCCGTCAGAACGACGCGAAGGCCGATTGGTCGGTCGTATCGGACCGGTTCGAACTGCTCGACAAGGGTCGGGGCGACGTCGTCGAGGGCCCGGCCGCGCTGTCGAAGATCGTCGACGCGGTCGCTCGGTCCGGCACCCGGGTCGAGCCGCTGCTGAAGGCCCTGCTCCGGGGCCAGAACCCCTTCCGGATCTACTTCGGTTCGAACTCGAACGTGACCCTCACAGGGAAGGCGACCATCCAGGGCCAGCCGTGCGCGCTGGTCGAGTCGTCGTCACGGAAGTCGAAAGTGACGCTCGTCGTCCGCAAGTCGGACGGGTTCGTTTTGAGCATGTCCTCCCGCGACGTCGGGCCGGGCGCGATGCAGGGACAGACACGCACCTTCCGCGAATTGAGCTTCGACGCTTCATCGATGAAGACGACGAGACCGGCTTCGGCCCGCACCGTCAGCCTGAGCGACTACGTGGCCCAGTCTTAGCCCGGTCCAAGCTGGACCCCGGACATACTTCGGGTGATGTTCCGGAAGCTCATGGAGAGGGTCGACCGACTCCTCGGAAGAGGCGTTATCGACGAAGAACTCTATGAGGAACTCGAAGAAGCGCTTCTTCAAGCCGATACCCACGTCGCCGTGACCCATGCGATCATCGAAGACGTCCGCAAGGCCGTCCGTTCCGAAAAGATCACGACCCCGATCGGGATCAAGGACAGATTGCAGGACGAGATCCGCCAACGTTTCGGGCAGGGTGGGGACCCGTCTCTCAAAGTCGCCGCGACGGCCCCGACGGTCTACCTGTTCGTCGGCGTCAACGGTGTCGGCAAGACGACGTCGATCGGAAAGCTCGCCAAGCGGTTGACGTCACAGGGCCAGCGCGTCCTGCTCGCTGCCGGCGATACGTTCCGGGCGGCCGCGATCGAGCAGCTTCAGCTTTGGGCTCAAAAGTCCGGTGCGGAGTTCGTCGGCGCACAACCGGGCTCCGACCCTGCCAGCGTCCTTTTCGACGCGGTCACAGCGGCAAAGGCGCGCGGCTGTACGTACGTTCTGGCGGACACGGCCGGACGCCAGCACACGAAGGCCAACCTCATGCACGAACTTCAAAAAGTCGCCAAGGTCACGGAGAAGGCCCTTGGGCGTCCGCCCGATGAGACGCTGCTGGTGTTGGACGCCAACACGGGCCAGAACGCGATCCGCCAGGCCGAAGAATTCTCTCAGGCGACGGGTGTGACCGGTCTGGTCTTGACCAAGCTCGACGGCACGGCCCGTGGCGGCGCTTTGATCGGCGTTTGGGAGCGGTTCCGGATCCCGATCAAACTGGTCGGGACCGGTGAGAAGCCGGAGGACCTGAAGGACTTCGATGCCGCTGAGTTTTCGCGCGGCCTCTTCGACTGAAACGAGTCCGGGGCTGCGCCTCCTTGGATGCGCGGCCCCGGTTCGTCAGATTGCGGCTCGTCTCAGCCGGTGACCTTGAGGAGGGCGGCGTCGATGTCGACGCACGGGGCGGCGACGGCGCTGAAGCTCCGGTAGACCTCGACCCGGCCGGACATCGTGCCCGCCGTGCCGACGTACTGCGAGAGCGGCGTCGAGGTGGCCGAACCCGT
>JAFDWQ010000003.1:154551-159162 GCA_018268395.1 Armatimonadota bacterium
TCGGGTTGTTCGGGTCGTGGCTCAGCAGGAGCTGGACCTTGAAGGTGCCGCTGTGGACCATCTTCGCGGTGACGTCCCAAGAGATCGCGGTCGGGGCCGTCTTGGTCGTGGTGTAGTCGAACCGGACCCGGACGATCGGCGAGGTCGCCGAGGTGACGACGAACTTGCAGACGCGCCAGCTCGCGCCGTCGACGACGGCGGTGTCGCCGAAGCCGCCCGAGCTCGACTTGCCGATCGAGACCGCGCCGTTGACCGGGGCCAACGTCTCGGTGGTCGCGCCGCCAGGAACGGTGAACCACTGTTCGCCCGGGTATTGGGCCAGGTTGACGAAGAGCGGTTCGCCCAGGTTGTCGCCTCCGCCGATGCCCGGAAGGATCTGGTTGGAGAGAAAGTCATGGCCCGCGCCGTTGACGATCACGCAGACCTTGATGTCTCCCGTGGGGTTTCCAAGCTCGGCGAGCGGGATCTTGATTTCGGCGCCGGTCGTGACAGGTTCACCGTTGCCGGGGTCAGGGCCGTTGCCTCCTGGGACACCTGCAACGTTGCTGTTGTTGACCGTGGCTTCGACTCCGTTCGGGTTGTTACCGCCCGAGAGCGTGCCGACGCCAGCCCCGGTCGTCCCCAGGTAGTAACCGATACCGCCGTCTAGTGTGGACTTGACTTCCGAGTAGTTGGCGTACAGCCCGAACGGATCGCCCCCGCAGGTGATGCCGTACCAGTGCGTCGGCGCGAACGTCGGGTCGAAGGTCAGTCCGTAACCGGAGCCGTCGTCGCTCATGCGGTTCAAGGCACCGAAGTCCACGTCCGGATAAGTGCCGAGCAGGCGGTTGTGACCGTTCGGCCCCGCCTGGATGAAGATCTCGAGCTTGTTGAAGTTGGACTCGAGGTTGCCTCCGACGAACAGATAGAGGTAGCCGCCCGACTTGACGTACCAGACGTTGTCGGCTTCGGACCCGTTGGCGTAATCGATCTGGCCGAGGTTGCTGTCGCCGAACTGGGTCTGGCTGTTCTGTACGGCCCCTTGGACATAGTTCGCGTCACGGACGCCGTCGACGGTCTGGGCCATGGCGCCGCACGCAGCGACTGCGGCCATTGCTGCGGTCAGGAGCCTGCTGAAAACGTTCATAGATGTTCAATCTCCACACTGAGTGCCGTCCGCAGCAGCGTTGCATCCGGACCGACACGATAAGTTGAGAATACGAATTCTCAACAACACAGGATACGATAGTCCGGGCCCCGGAGCAAGGGAGGACGTGGAGAAACGGACCCGTATTAGTACGGGATTATCCCCTCTCGGTAGGTTGTCAGGTTCAAATAGGTTCAAGAGCCGGGGCCCAGGGGATCGACACGACCGGGGTAGTGCGACGTTCGATTTGGGGAGAATTCCGAGAATTCGCATTCACGGGAACGCTCGGGCGGTTTGCGCGTATCATGTCAATACGGATGCGTAAGGCAACGCGAACGGACGCCGACAAGGGCCAGTTGGACGGGCACACGTTCACTGACGAGTCCACAGGGGAACGCTACGTCCTCAGGGACGGGCGTCTAGTTCCCGCAGTGGGCGAACTAATGCCGAAGGACATTTTGGACACAGAAAGCTACAGAGAAACGAAACCCGAGAGCGAGTTCAAGAAGATGCTGAGACAAGTCTCAAGGCCGTTGCCGTCAAGCACGGGGCATCGCGCCACGTTGCCGACCGATCAGTTGGCACGCGTAGCCGAGAGTGCGCGAGAAGGGCTAGAATCCGGGATGTTGGGCGTCGAGGAGACCGTCCGATGGATGAGGGCCACCCGTGTTGCACCCAGACCTCTCTCGGAAAGCGAAGGCGTTTTGGGAGAGCCAGAGAAAGAGTGAGCAGCTTTTTCTAGACCGCCTGGTCTGGCAACTGTGCGACACGCCCGAACCGGACGGGTGCGGCTATTCGAGCGACTTCAATTTCTGGTGGTACGAAGCAGGGGGCTACCGATTCGTCTACGTCATCGACTTAACCGCGCGAACGCTCAGCATGCTGACGATTGACCACCTAGACTGATGAGAGAGTGGGACTATCGGTCAAGCAGGGGGCCGATAAGGTACGATGCCGCTGGCGTCGTGCGAACTAAATACCAGTAGGTACAAATACCTGTTTTTTACCAACAGGGTTCTTTTTTCGTGTGCGAAGAGTCAATAATAACGGCAGTCTCATCTACCTAGACGTAGAAGGAGCTCGGGTTGCGTCTAAAACGGCGTGGCCCCGTTTGCATTTTCTTTGTGCTCGCGAACGAACTGCCTCATTCGGTGGGGTTTAATGCAAGTGAATGCCGTGATAAGCCAAAATAAATTCCGGCGTTCTTCTAATACTAGTATATAGTCGTCTTCAGGAATCCACAGGTGGACACGACTTGACTTGCCTCTTGACCTTCGCCACCTGCAAACTTCCGGCGCATCGCAGTTTTGAACTGTTTCCTTGTACCAACCAATGCGTTCAGCCCGCCTTATATCCGGAGTCCTATCATCGCCTTCGCTGACGATGTGCCAGAAGCCGCGCTCATAGCCATGATCATCGGATCGACTATGGCGAACTGGCTTGCCTCTAAGTTCAAGCCCATCGCGTAAATCGCTGTGAAATCTTAAGTAAACATCGGAAATAAAAGAGTTCCAATCGCCATTATAGTCTTCATAGGAGAAGGGCTCCGAAAGCCAGGGTGCATTGGGCATCGTTCTTACTCTGAGGGGCTCCAGACGAAGAGGTTGAACTTACTTTCCCTGGGCAACGTGGACTTGCGCAAGCTGTACTTGGTTCTCTTCTGTATCCTGCGGACCAAATCTCTTTTTGCTGAGCTGCTTGAATCCTGATCCAGCAGCCCGCGCGCCACGAATGACACTGCTCCAATGAGAATATCTGCCATCTGAAGTAAGCTTACTTCGTCCGACCTGACTGTTTGAACGCTTTGTACAACTGTGCCGTCGAAGTCATAATTAGCATTCCGCAGAACCGTCTCAAGTTTGCTCACCTTTTGGGCACCCAACGTGTCTTTAATGTCCAAAAAGATTCTGTAACACTCTTCTGGGTCTAAGATGTGGTTTATCAAGCGGAAATACATTTTGTAGTACCATTCGTCGTGCGTTTGCCCAAAGCGCTCGTGATCCAATTTGCTTTTGTCCGGGATTATGATCGCCCGAAAGTGTAGATCGTCGTTGTCTAGAAAGTAATTTACGAGATCCCTGTAAAGCGGAAGTGAAGCAGGAGATAGCTTCGTCCACTTGACTTCACGGTACCCAGCAACGCCATGTTCTTCCCTAATTTCTCGAAGTCGGGTGCGAATTGAGGTTAGTTCTGTATACGGGCACCATAATGCCCCTAAAACCATGGCATTGCTTTGATCGTGCTCCAAATGACAGCTTTCATCGCAATAGACGTGATATTTCAACCTTTGCGTCCTCGACGGGAATATGGTACCCACCAATTGAACTGACGGTGCTGGGCCATGAAGTGCGCGAACATCGACGCTTCAGAGTTCCGATGGTTGTAGCGGAACGCGTACTCGTTCACGTAGGCTTCCAGGTACTTGAACGCACAGTGCTTGTAGGCTCCCCGGAACCCGGTCTTGAAGTTGCCCCAGAACCCTTCGATGGTGTTGGTATGGACGACTCCACGGGCGTACTCCAGGCTCCAGTGAGTGACCGTATGGTGCTTGTACCCACGCTTTCCGATCCTGAAGTAACCCGAGTGCTCGTCGGTGTAGAGCGTGGTGCCCGGAGCGACGTTCCCTAGGACGAAGTCGTAGCACGTCGTCCTAGCGTTGTCGGGCACGACCTTTGCCACGACCGATCCGCCACGTTCCACGGCTCCGATGACGGTCGCTTTCTTGCTGTACTTGTTCGGGTGGTCCTTGTACCGTCGGGGTTTGCCACCGACCAGCGTCTCGTCTACTTCGACTTCGCCCGTCAAGGGCCCGGCCTGGCCCTCCAAGAGCATCGCCCGGATCATCTTAAGCATCCGGTGCGCGGTCTTATAGGTGACGCCCGTCTCTCGCTGAAGGTGCTTGGCAGAGACGCCCGTGCGCGTGTTGCTCATCAGAAAGACGGCATAGAACCATGTCGTCAGAGGCGTGGACGACTTGTGATAGATCGTGCCCGCCGTCGGGTGGACATGGTGCCCGCACACGTCGCAAGAATACGATTTCCTGGTTCTAACACGGTGGTGTTTGGTCACCTTGTCGCACACATGGCAGTGGACGCCCGCCGGATACATGAACTGGAAGAGCCATTCTAGGCACGCGTCGTCATCCGGGTACTCCTTCAGGAAGTCTTTAAGGGTGTACTTGGCCGTCATGGTAGGTACTCTACCATACATTACCTACCGTAAGGGGATATCCCCGTATTAGTACGGGATTATCCCCTCTCGGTCTGGATGCCGAAACAAAAAGAGAGACCGCGCCTCTCAAGCGAGAGGCGCGGTCGACGTCAGGCGACGAGGGACGTCAGCCGGTGACCTTGAGGAGCGCGGCGTCGATGTCGACGCACGGGGCGGCGACGGCGCTGAAGCTCCGGTAGACCTCGACCCGGCCGGACATCGTGCCAGCCGTGCCGACGTACTGGCTCAGAGGCGTCGAGGTGGCCGAACCCGTG
>JAFDWQ010000003.1:459237-641258 GCA_018268395.1 Armatimonadota bacterium
CTAGATCAGTTGTCAAACACCTATCCTGAGCTAAGGGGCTTCACTAGGCGACCACAATTTGCTGCACTGGCCGCCAAGTGCGTCGGCCTAGATGGAAGGCAGATCCGCAAACTTGTTGCTGCCGCCTGTACGTTCGACAAGAAGACCGCGCTAAATCCCGGTCTACTCACTGAGAAAGATATCGAGAGGGCTGCGTTGCGAGCGCTCAAGGACGTGCGACGATGAGCAGTGCCGTCGCACGCACCTACAAATCCGTGCCAGAACGGACTGCACCTGACACTTGGCGGGCCATTGTGTCGCTCATCGCACCTGAGCCGGGCGACGCGCGGGATGAACTCATGCGTATCGAGGGGATTGCCTGTTCTCTGATCACAGACAAGGCATTCAGGGCCCCTTCGCCTGCCACTGTGACGGGCCCCAACCCACGGGTGCGGATTTACTGTATCTATGACGACGATGCAATCGAGGGTGACAAAGCTTCCGAACAGGCCCTAAGTTTCACCGCGACCGAGGGCGATTGGGCTATGTCCCTTCCGTGTTTCAACTCAGATTTGTCATGGGTTCAAGCGGCGCTGAAGAATAAGTCAACGCGTATCACCGCCCGCGACCGCGACCAGGGCCTTAACTTAGGCGAAAGCAACGACAACACCCGCGCAGCTGTTATGTTTGATGAGGAGGCATTTCTGCGATCATGAGCGCAACCACTGTTTCTGTAAGCACCTATACACACTCTGTAACATTTGTCACCGATAACATTCTGAAAACGCTAAAGGACATCATCGTCTTGAGTGGTCTGAGCCCAGAAAAAATGACTACTGACTGGCATGTTCTGCATTCAGGTATTAGCACATGGATACATTCGGGGCACCTTGAGCGCGTGACACTTGAGGTCTACAATACGTCCTCGGACGCCCTGATCGGACGTTGGGATATTGACATTTCCTACGAGTGGTCGGGCGGAAATGGCCGCTTTTGGGTCGATACAGATCAAATTAGGAACGCCATCAAGAAGTCGGGCATCTGGCCATCTAGTGCCGCTTATGCCATTAAAGTCAAAAACAGTTCAGGCGAGCCTTACGTTGCGGGCTGGGGTGACTGCAATTTCCGTTCGACCCAAGGTTTTGTGCGTCAAAGCCTCGGCACTAATGTCGAACACAGTGGCCTCGGTGGTTCGGCGAGCTATTATAGGAAGGTTTCCTAGGCATGCTTACGACCGACGAAGCCTTCAGGAAATTCAAGTCTCGGCTCGAACTCAACTCGCGAGAACAGGATAACGCAAGCAAGCGACATACTGAAGTGCGCGATCACATGCGTTGCAAGTTCTCAATAGACAACGACTTTCTAACAGGGTCTTATGCGCGACACACCAAGACAAAACCACTTAAGGACATTGATGTGTTTGTGGTTCTTGGCGAAAAGGAGAAACATTACCGCGAGGAGCATCCGTCGAACGTGATGTTGGCCTTCGAGACGGCCCTTGTGGAAAAGTACGGTAGTAGTTCAGTGTCCAAGCAGCGTCGCGCGGTGACGGTTGACTTTGGAGTGAAGCCTGATGCCGATGACAAGACCGATTATCGGGTTCTAAGTCTTGATGTTGTCGCCGCCTTCAAGGACGGTGACAACTACGAGATACCAGATGCTACCGAAGGCAAGTGGGTCAAGACCAATCCGAAAGTGCATGCCGAAAGAGCAGTTTCTGCGCACCAAGCTTACAGTAGTGAGTGGAAGGGCCTTGTTCGGATGGTCAAGTACTGGAACAACAAGAAACACGCGGATAAGCCAGTCAAGCCATCCTTCTTGCTTGAAGTTATGGCACTGGAATGCCTTCATGCGCCTTGGTCGGGAAATTATGCGTATGAGATGCAAAGCTTTTTTGCCACGCTATCAAACCGCATAGATGAAACGTGGAACGACCCAGCAAATTTGGGCCCACCAGTAAGCGACATGATGGATTCAGTACGCAGGGCCACAGCAAAGGCAGCGCTCAAGTCGGCGGCGCGTGAATGTACGCTTGCAATCGATCTTGCCCGCCAAGGCAAGAACTACGAAGCGCTCAAAGCGTGGCGTGAGCTATTTGGGCCAATGTTCCCGCTCTCGTGAGATGTGAATGGCGAATCAGACGGGCGCAAGATTGAAGGGCGATGATTACCAGCACATCACCACATGGCTCCACGTGCTGGAACTAAAATACCCGCGTTATCGCGTCAGACTGGTCACTGTTGAAGATGAGACAAGCGGTTCGGCGGACGACATTACTGTTCGCTACTCTCCTGAGTCTGGGCAGCCTGATCGTTTCTATCAGGTGAAGTTTCACACGACGCACGCTGGTGCATACTCGACTGAAGCACTTTTGAAAAGAAAAAGAAAGGGGACTAGCCTACTGACCAAGCTTTTCGCCACGTGGAAGAAGCTGAAGGATGCGGAGCCTGAGCGCGAGGTCGAGTTACATTTGGTCAGCAATTGGTCTTGGAGTGCGGAGGATGCAGTAGCCACGCAGATTGACGGCGAAACAAACAAATTTCGTCAATCGTTCCTCACAGTTTCCAACCAGGAAGACGCTGGAAAGGCCCGAAACAAGTGGCAAGCCCATCTTGAGGCTGATGCAACCACCTTCGCGCGGTTCATCCAAGACATACGCCTCTGCCTAGGTGCCGCGTGCTTTACTGAACGAGCGCGTCACGCTAGCGAGCGAATGGCCAATCTAGGACTCAAGCACGACGAAGCAGCCTTGCTCGTCGCAGTCGGCATCGTTCGTGGGTGGATTAAGAGTGGCCTGCAGCAAGTGACACACGCCGTTCTGGATGAAGCGATCACAGCCAATGACTTGCGTGCCGAGACTGACGAAAACTGCAGGATAGTTCATCTGACTACGATCAAGAAGCAATCCACGGACTTGCGGCCCGATTACGTCATCGACTGGCGCGTCGAGTTTGAGGGCCAAGATCAACTCAAAGGTCACGCACCAAAGGTCAGCAACGCATGGAACGAGAAGTTCTTGCCCGAACTGCACCGCATTGAAGGTGAAATTGCTGAGGAGTCGGGTGTGAGACTGATCCGTGCCCGCGGGCTTGCAAGACTTTCTGCCTGGTTTGCATTTGGGTATGTGTTTTCAGAAGTTAGCCGCTATGTGATTGAGGTCGATCAATACGGCAACCTTTGGCGGACGGACTCAGCGCCGTCCAATCGGTTCGAGATTGTAACTTCCAACATGGATGGCGAGGTCTGCCAAGGTAATAGTGACACCGTTGCAGTGGGTATTAGCATAACAGGCGATCTTTCAAGTGACGTGCGTGATGCCCTTTCTGACTCTGGCTTGGCGTCACACTTGCTTCTACTTTCTCCCAAGGAGGGGCCTGGGAGGGACGCCTTTGTTGACGCGGGAGACGTGGTCACGTTTGCGCGTCAAACAAAGACGCTGATCTCATCTTATGTCCGACAACGGAAGGCTAAGAGGGTGTGTATTTTCTATTATGGGCCCCTTAGTGGTGCCTGCTTTTTAGGGAGCGTCATGAATGCAGTCGGAGCGGAAATTCAAATCATGGAAGCGCAGTACGACAGAACATACCTACCCTCCTTCCTTCTTGCCTAGCAACGCGCCAACTGAAGTCGCGCACCACTCAGAACTGTGTCTATGTGCTCGCCGCCGCCTTGACGAGCCGTCGGGACGGTTTCCTCCCGGCCTTGGAACACATGTTCGGCGGACGCCTGGCAGGATGCGCCAGCGATAGCGCACGATCATCGCCGCTGCGCAACTGCCCCGCTTCGCTCTCTACGGCTGCCGAACGGCGTTTCCAGCCCGCTGCCCTCGGACCTTCCACGCGGAATGGCGACATTTTTGCTGTGCTTCCTTGGCGCCGGAACAACTTGCACATCCAGTTGCACACAGGTGAGTGATTTTCAAAATCATCCAGCTATGTCAATGACTTAGTCTTACACGATGACGACTTAAAATTGATCTGACTTAATCCTTTAGTTTATATTTCGAAGCAATTCCAATGATTTAGTCTTGACACATTGTACGATCAGCCTTACACACGACTTACACAAAGTGACACATCGTCCAGGGAGGGTGGAGCATGACAGAGCATCACAAGATCATGGGAGGCAAGTTGCATGTCTACCGTCGTGCGATGAGCACGAACTGGCAGTGTTCAGCATACCTAAAAGGCAGAAACTGGCGAGTGAGCACTAAAACGGACAGCTTGGCATTGGCTAAAGAGTTCGCAGAAGACTGGTATTTAACATTGCGCGGCAAGGAGCGTGCTGGCACGTTGAAGTCAGGTAAGACATTCAATGAAGCTGCAGATCAGTTTCTCAGGGAAGTCGAAGCTCTGATCGCTCACGACCGTGGTCAGCACTATGTGCGCGGTCATCAAGACCGTTTGCGGGCACATTTGCGTCCGTTCTTCGGGACGCGCATCGTCTCTGACATCACTCCAGGTTTTGTACAGGAGTACCGAATCCACCGGTCAACTTCAAAGAGAAACCCAGCCACGGGGGAGTTGATCAAACCGGCACGTAACACGATTCATCAGGAGATCGTCACGCTTCGCCAGGTTCTAAAGACAGCAAACCGGCAAGGTTGGATCGCATACGTGCCCGATCTGAAGGATCCATTCAAAGCGCCCAGCAAGATCAGCCACCGAGGATGGTTTTCTCACGACGAGTACCGCAGGCTATACGAAGCAACGAGAGCAAGAGCCGCCAATCCGCTCAAGCCCCGTTGGAAATGGGCCTGTGAGCAACTGCACGATTACGTTCTGCTTGTCTGCAATTCGGGTTTGAGACCTGACGAAGCCGCACGTCTAGAGTTCCGGGACGTCACCATCGTCAGGGACGAGGCAACACGAGAGAAGATTCTCGAGATCGAGGTGCGAGGCAAGCGGGGCCTAGGTTACTGCAAGAGCATGCCAGGTGCCGTTCGTCCCTTCGAGCGGCTCCGCGAAAGGCCGCGTGCAGTATCCGGCGTCGGTCAATCCGGAGAAGGACGAAATTCGAGAACTTCGGCCGAGCGTCGACTTCCGCTCCCGACGGATCTTCTGTTTCCGAAAGCTCACACAGAGCTGCTCAATAGCATTCTCGATGAGCTCGACCTCAAGAAAGACCGCGACGGAAACTGGCGGACGGCATACTCGCTCCGCCACTCGTATATATGCTTTCGCCTGCTTGAAGGTGCAAATATCTACGAGATCGCAAAAAACTGCCGCACCAGTATTGAGATCATTCAGAAGCACTACGCGGCCCATCTTAAGAATATGATCGACGCATCGGCAATCAATCTTAGAAAGAAATCTCCCCGTCCATCCCGCCACAATAAAGCAGCATAAGTACTCTTTCCGACTTTGAAGACAATCACTGCCAGTTAGTGAGGGAAGATGACTCAGCGTCCCGGCTTTCCATCCACAACGCAACTTTTAGGGGCTGGGGAGCCGCCGCAACTTTCCGTAGACGAGCAATTATAACTGTCGGCAACGCACGCGAATTATAAGATGCTGTCCAGAGCTTGCCACCCTTGTCAAAAGACACATCACAAGTACTAGGGCTAAAGATCATAATTACCTTTGCTTCTGCGTCTCATCTTCTCAACCTTGCCTACAGTGCAGTATCCTTGTGTGTTCTGCGTTGGCTGTTGCCGCCGAGCTAGAGCCCCACTACTAGGGGCGTGCGAAGGTGGATCAGAAGAGTTTGAGGTGAGCGCGGACATATCAAGCAGATCAGGACGCCTGTGAGTTATGATCAAGGCGACCATGTCATCCAGAATACTTTGCCACTCCGGCGTCACTTGTGCTCGCCATCCGGTGATTCTGCGTTCGCGCAACAATCTTCCAACTTCTGCGTCAGAAAGCTTGCGCTGTTCGTCGTCAACCTCGACTCGTCCTTGAATGTTCACGTTATCCATATTCGTACCGCTCCTAAAACAACTGTCATAAATCGTTACGTACTGCAGACTCGCCGCAACACAGACGAGCCATCATCTACACAATCTCCTCCAACTCTCTACGCGGATATTTGCTTATCCGTTCGCCGATCATCCAGCTCACCTTTCGAATTGACTCTAAGGCCTCATCCCTTTGCCGTCCGCGCCGTCCAAAAACAGGCGACTTTTTGCAGTGCACCGTTAGGATACCATAAATACTCCTCTTGTGAAGTATAGGAAAACAATGAAAACTGTCATACTCCTGTCTAATGAGATAGGCTTCAATTGCTTCGGCCACTTGGCGGGACTGACCTTCGCCGAATTTTCGGCGTTGCTTTCTGATATTGTTGACTGGTTGCTCCTGAAGCGTTTTCCAGCATGCAGGAGCGCCGAACACTACGGACTGCGCATCCTTGTCTACTAGCAAGGTAAAGCCTTTTGGAGTATGAGGGTACCTATCGGCCCATTGCACAAGGCAAAGGGCTTCAGAGTACTTTCGGTGGAGTGCTGGCGGATTCAGCAAGTGAGGTTCAGGATAGTAGATCTCTCTTATTCCTGCTTTGACGTCATCCATGGGCCATCTGGCGGTCACTTTACGGGGAATCATAATATTGCAATTTATTCCCGTGGTCTCTGGGTTCTCCTCGCTTCGTGCCCAGAGTGCCGACAACTGAACAATCGTGCACATGATTCTCAGTTGGACTGCAATGGGCATTTCGTCGCTTATGGACTCAAACGCCCTGACAATGCGCTCGCCTAGCGCGAGATCGGTGTTCTGAAGGAGTGATTGCAGGCTCCTTCTGCTGGGAGTGCGATACTGGGGAAATAAAATCGGTGGAGCAATACTTCCTTGCAAGCGTAACAGTGGTCGTACAAATGCCGATTTTACGGACCTGTTTAGCTCGGAGACCGTATCTTGAATTGCCTCAATGGTAGCCATGAGGGAGACACTTTCAAAGCTCCATGCGTCGCACAATTGGTTAAGAAGCAACGTAGTAAATGCCGTGCCACCGTTGAGTACGCGTGACGGTTCTAAGTATCCTGATGATGCAGCAACGGTAAGTGATGTCGCATTATTATCGTCGGCAAAATCCTTAGTATCGGGAAACGCGACTGCTTGGGTCATGACCTGTCCGGCATAGCAGGCGTCGAAAATGAAGTGCTTATGCACACGTGGAAGATGTCGAACTAGCACTGAGAGAAGATCTGTTGCTTTAAGAGCAGTAGCTGTCAACTTGCCCTCTGCATGTTTGGAGGTTTTCAAGAGAAGATAGTATTCCCTATCATAAACTTGGCCATGGCCGATGAAGTACACTACAATGCTTTCTAACGGTTCCGGCAGCGAATTCCGCCAGTCAATGACAGCTTCCAGCGTCGCTTCCATGCCTTGACTGGAATCGAAGAGATCTAAGAGCTTAACAGCGGTGCCCTGCCGGATCCATGATTCGTGTGAGAAGTAGGCCGCCAATCGGTCATGGCTGGTTCTGATCGCGAGGCAGGTGCGAAGCTTCGCGACCTTGTCCGCGCCCTGTGATTCCCCAAGGTATCCAACGTATTCGGATGATCCCAGAAGCAGGATGCCTACGTTCATCTATTAGAAGTCTAGGATTTCTCGAAGGATTTTCAGAATGCTGACTTCTGTAGGCTTTGAAATACCCTCAATAACAATTGGGCCTGCACCGTGCATTGGATGTCCTTCAGGCAGCGAAATGGAAATCTTACCTGTCGGACGCGTTCTCAGATAGTCGAAGAATCCCTTTGCGACTTCGACCAAGACGGGTGCTGCCAGGATCATAGTAATGAAGTTAGCCACATTTTGCTCTCCGGCTGCGGCCGTCGGCGCGGCGAGAGCGAGTTTTCGGAGATGATCATGCAGCGCGAGCACCTCTGCGCTTTGAGGCGAGCTTTCGTCCTCGATTGCCGCTGCGGAGATTGAAATCTGAAGTCCGGCCTCAGGCATGCTGCATTATGACCAATGTCATCGAGCTAGTTCAACGGTGTAGCAAATGCTGTTTGGCGGGGTTGGCAAGTGGGTGCATTGTCTCTATAACAGGGGCGTGCGGACGTGGCGAAATGGTAGACGCAACGGACTTGTTCAAGTGAGTGCCCGCTGGGAAACCAGCGGAGCAGAACTGCTCAAATTCGGGGAACCCCAGCATCGGGCGATCCCGAGCCAAGCCTGCTCGCAGGAAGGTGTAGAGACTAGACGGGCAGCACCTACCGCCAATGAATGGCCAAGGTGAAGGGATAGTCCAGACCACGAACGCCTACAAGCGGCGGCGCAAGCCGAAGTGGTACGAAAATCCGTTGGGAGCAATCCCGTGCCGGTTCGAGTCCGGCCGCCCGCACCAACCGAATCCTCTGGTCATTCCGACGAGCAGGACAAGAGACCGCGATTTGAAGTGCCGCCCGGGTCAGACCCATCGTTGTATGCTGGCCAAGTTAGTCTTATCGAAGCCGTCAATGCCATCGTACTTACGTGGTGTGTCCGTCAGTATCACGGTGCTACAGTTCGGAAGCTGCATGGTGAGGGCTAGGTAGATGGCGCCTACTTCACCGCAATCACCCAGCACTGCACGAGCCACCCCGACGACCGGAACCGCACTCGACGCTTTCCTTAGATCCAGGCTCTTGCAAATGGTGATGGGCCACTCATCCCGCGACTTATTCAGCCTGTTCCACAGAAGCCAAATTCGCGCTTGACTACTCAATCTGGCAAAGAAGTTTCCTTCAAGGTCTGAATTCGCTCTACTCTGGTCGAGAAAGACCAGTACGGTTTGCGTGTCCTTGGCTCGGGACACCGTCTCCCCCAATCGCTGACCTGAATTCGCCAGCACTAGGAGGGCCGAGGGATCGACAATCGCTATTCGCCTCATTGCAATGTTTCCCAACTGAACGTTGAGGTGGCGATCTCGATCACCTGCGTTCTCCGTGGGCAGCCCTTTAGTAGAACGGCGTGTTATACCTGGTTTAATCGTTCGGCTCGAACTGTACGGCCGACACTCGAAGGCGCTTTACAAATAAAACGAGGGGCGACCACTTTGAATGGTCGCCCCTCGTTCGGTCAGGTTCGGGCTATGCTGGAGGCGGCTCTGTGCCGCCATTACCACTGGTGGGAGAACTCGGCTTGCTTCTTTTCGCATTGCCTGGACTGTGCCTGCCAATGAGAAGGGCAGCCCTTTTCTTCTGTGATTTCGGCCCGGAAGCAAGACTCGGATCATTGTCAAGCCGAGCCTGCACTTCAGCCCTGAACTTCTGGAGTTCAGGATCCAGACCATTGTCTCGAGTTTCGTGCATCAATACCTCCTGAGCTGGTTTGTCCTCTGCCGGGATGTTCTCAGATGTGCCATTCATCCAAGATTAATCTCGGCAAATCTACGGTGAAGATCCATGATGTGGTTTTCAGTCACACATTTCTTGACGGCCTCACTGAAGGTGAAGTTCCACGAAAGCCAGGGATCATACTACAGTTATGTTGCGATTAACACTGCAATAGGACTTTGGTCTCAGTTTGCCTCACCTGAGGGCCAGTATAACCCGCCTCTGGTCGAATTCAAAGGGCCTTGACGCGGCCTTCTAATGCATTGAACCTAAAAGGTCCTAGGACCAAGGATCTATCGAAGGGGAACTTGAATCGCATTCAGGTCGTCTCGCGCGAGCTGAAATATCGTGCCCGTTTAATGGGCCTTTCGTACTCACGCGGGTAGTTCTTGTCCAACCAGAAATTGACCTAGACACAGTTGCTGGCGCCTGTGGATGGCCTCGTCTAGCCGCAACCGAACGCGTTGTAACTTGACACCGCTGTCGCCACAGTGATAGTGGCCGGATGCGAGACGACGTGACTCCCGAGCAAGGCAACGAATTCGAAATCATGAGGATGGTTGCTGAGCTCATTGACTCCCTCCCGCAGAACAAGCGGCAGCAGCTCATCAGCATGCTATTGACCCGATACGAATGCTGGCCAGAGCAGGGCCGTGGATTGCCGAGGCGGCGACCGTTCCGGCCCACCCCCAAGCAGCGCTCGTAAGCTGAGCAGAGTGGCGAACTTGCACCACAGTTGACGATACCTCTAACACATGCTATCATCGTTAGAGGAAACAAGAATTCAATGCCGACCAAACGTCAGCAGATCCTCGAACTTGCCAAGCAGAGAGGCGCCATTCGGCCACGCGACCTCCGACAGATCGGTGTGAGTCCAAGCTACCTCGGCCACCTCATGTCCAGAGGTGAGCTCATCAGATCGAGCAGGGGCCTCTACACACTGGCGACATTCGAACTCACCCAAGATCACACTCTCGTCGAAGCCGTCCGGACTCAGCCCAAGGGCGTCGTCTGTCTACTTTCGGCCCTCGCTTTCCATCACGTCGGCACACAGCTGCCACATCAGGTTTGGCTAGCCGTCCCCTTTGGATCGTGGATCGCCAAGCCGAGCGGAATTCCTATCAGAACCGTCGTCATGCGCCACGACGGCTACTTTCCAGGAATCGAGAGACACCAAATCGAAGGGGTCGAGGTGCCAGTCTATTCGGTCGCAAAGACCATTGCAGACTGTTTCAAGTTCAGGCAAACAATTGGAATTGGTGTGGCCATCGAAGCCCTCCGCGAAGCCCTGCGCGATCGCCGTTGTACTCGGGACGAACTGCACAGGCACGCCAAGGCACTCCGGGTGGAACGCGTCATGCGTCCATATCTTGAGGCACTTTCAGCATGAGCAAGCCCGTCACCAACGTCGGAGAGTCCCTTCGTGCACGCCTGTTGAACACAGCGCGTGCACGCAATGAGACATTCGATCTGGTCTTAACCAGGTTCGCCCTGGAACGATTCCTCTATCGCCTCTCCAACTCTGAGCACAGGTCAAGTTTGATCCTGAAGGGCGCCATGCTCTTTGAGCTCTGGAGTGGCACCCCGCACCGTGCCACCAGAGACCTCGACCTTTTGGCGAAAAGTATCGACAGCGATCAGATAGCGCGGATCCTTCGAGAGATCTGCCCGCCCGAAGTCGATCCCCCTGACGGCCTGCACTTTGATCTAGCCAATCTTAAAATCGCCGAGATAAGGGAGGCGGACCGGTACGGAGGCATCCGGGCTAAATTTGTGGCACGACTGACCACTGCGATCATTCCCATTCAAATTGACTTCGGCATTGGTGACATCGTGACCCCGGAACCTGAGGAAACCGACTATCCAACCTTGCTCGACATGCCTGCACCTCGGCTCCTCGCATATCCTCGCGCCACTGTCATCGCCGAGAAGCTTGAAGCCGTAGTCGATCTTGGGTTCGCCAATAGCCGATTGAAGGATTTTTTCGACCTTTGGTTCTTTGCGACGACTTTTAACGATGATCTGGAGAGCTTAGCGATTGCCGTCCGTCGCACCTTCGAACGCCGTGGCCAAACGGTGCCAGACTCGGTGCCCAACGGACTCAGCGACGAGTTCGCTGAGTATGCAGGAAAGCACCAGCAATGGGCAGCTTTTGTGGGCGGTTTAGGCACGGAAGCCCCGAGTCTGGCTGACGTGATCGCAGAAATTCGACCGTGGGCATCGAAAATCTTCGCACTTGCACGAAACACTTCAGCATAAGCCAGTCTGAGTAACCATGTCAAAACAATCCGAACCGACTGGCAAATTCCTGCAGTTAACACATCAATATTCGGTCTACAGAAAGCTGAGTAGTCTAAAATAAGTGGGTAGCACTGCCCCGACTCCTCCCTGCTCCGCAACCGAGGCCCGCGTCAAGCAGAGGCGCCAAATTCAATTATGCCCGCAAAGCGGCCACGTATAGTAACTTGTGACCGCCATCCAAGCCCTGGTCTCGAAAGGAGCAAATGACTGGGGCTCTTCTCGCATTGTGACCGGAAGGGGTGGCCGGCGAACATGTCCCGGTCTGACCCGATGAAACGGTAAGTTCCCATGATAGAGAGATTGGTGTTCGTACCCTTTGTGACCAAGGAGTGGACGGCCACCTCCCGGACAATCGGCACACGCCTTGCGGACGCCTGGCAGGATGTTCTCCGTCGCATGAACCATCGCCTCCGAACAACTGCCCCACTTCACTCTGACGGCTGCAAGCCGACGCCAATAATCCGGTGCCCTCCATCATCTCCTCGGTCACCCGAGCTGCTATCAGGCCCAGAACGACCTCGCATGCTGCGCCACATGTTGTGCGGCCGCCGAACTCACGGCGTGGACAGCGGAATTGACGAGAATGAGGCCGTTCTGGCTCAAATCCGCCTGATCGGGCTTGCCCCATACGCCAACGACGAGTGCGGAGAACTCACTGCCTAGTTCCCGTACTCAAGGCTTACCGGCACCATAACTTCAATCTTGCTTGCGCTCCGCATCAAACTCATCCATGCGCTGCAAGGCCCTTTTCAGCACCCTGCGCGTTTTTCCGCTGACCACTGCAAGCCTCACGACCTCTTTCCACACGGCTTGCGTTGACACTCCTCTCATCCTCTGGTGAGACGCTGTGAGGCAAAGGCATACCAATCGAATTGCGAACTGCATGCCAGGCATGAGGTCTGCACCAAACTGCCCCTCGTGTACGTAAGTGTTCCTAATCGTAGCTAGTGCCTCGAACCTGGCCCGCACCACGTTGCTGTTCCCGAAGATGGCCGAGCACCGCTCAACGACCTCACTTGTCTTGTGCGTTCCTACCACAAGTTCAAGCGAACGCCAGAGGGACGCCATTGCCGTTGACGGCAGAGCCTGATCGATCGCTTCTTGAAAAGCGTCAATTGCCTGATGCAGGGCGACCAAAGGTGACGAGCTACTGGGCGTCCTTGCGAAACTCTCAAGCATCCCAATAGCAGCGATCCACTCGCGTTCCTTGGGGTTCCCCCTGGGAGGAAGTCGGTCAGGGTGTCTGCCGTAGTCTTTGACTTCTTCGCCGTCGACCACATATCCAAAAGAGGGCATTGGGTGCGTGGCATACGGACCGCCAGCATGGCCCAAGGGCTGGCTGACACCAAGGTGGCAGTCCAGGTTTAGGCAGGCACGAAAGAGACTAAAGACATCGTACGCCTCCTCAAAGGCCGCATCGGTCGAAGGAGAGGAGATCTTGACCTTGACCGGAACGTAGTTCGAGAGGTCGGATATGACGCGCGAACGATCAGCTGAACTGTGCCAGTACTGACTTTGCGTCAGGTGAGTTTCCAGTTCGGAAAACTCACCCGGCGCACCTAGCTTGAGTGAACGGCCAAGCAGCTTTAGAGCCCTCAATCCGTTCGGCAAACTCGGCAGGTCTGCAGCGAAAACAACTTTCATGGGTCTTGATGCCGCTCGCCGCTCTTTGGCCAGCTTCTGCAATGAGGCGATGAAAGTCGAGATGCCGTTGTCCCGGTTTTGCTTCGCCAACATGGCAGCCGTTACGACCAGGTTGCCTTTATCGTGGACCCTTTCATGACCCCAACTCACCACGCCGCACAGCCAGAACTGAACCTCCCAGTACATGCCAAAGTTGAGGATCCGAAGGGGCCCGACTTCTGGAAGCTCTGTTGCGACGCCGCGCTTCCTGCGATTTTCCTTAGGCTGCTTTTCAGGCTCGGTAACGACGATCCCTTGCAGCTCTTCAACTAGCTGCCATGCAAACTTCCGGCGGCCCTCAGGAATATTGATCGGCACGCTCTCATTTTGTCAGGGTCTAGCACTGCTCCCATCAAGTGTCGCTTCGTGCTCGGTGGGACTTATTGAAGGGGTCAGAATTCGTTTCCCTGAAGCCGCCTCAATTGTGGCTACAGTTCCGCCCGGCTGACGGGGCATTGCTCAAGTCAAGGGCACCCTCGCATGCGGAGCCGCTTCTACCGAAAAGGGCCCGCCCTTGACTTCCGAACGGAACTTCGCAATCGGACTCTTCCAGGCTTTAGGAAAAGAAACTGTGCTCATTCGATCTGGTTACAGGTATCTCTGCCGGGCCGCCCCACTGACGACAAGGACTTGATCATTTCCACAAACAACCTTAGGTTGTAGCTCCAGATTCTCAGAACGGAGGTAGAGATGGCACAGGCACCGGTCTCGCGGCGCAGCGTTTACGAACGCGTGACGAACCAGATCATCGAGAGCATCGAATCGGGGGCGGCAACCTATGAGATGCCATGGCACGCAAGCGGAGCCGACGTATCGATCCCCAGAAATGCTGCGACCGGCAATCGCTATCGCGGCGTCAACGTCCTCGCCCTTTGGATGGCCGCTCATGCATCCTGCTATCCTGAGAACATCTGGGCGACCCTAGCTCAGTGGAACAGCCTTGGTCACTCTGTCAAACGCGGCGAGAAGGCGACCGTTGCCGTATTCTGGAAACCAGCTGAGGCCGCGCCTGATGACCGGACAGAGACTCAGGATGAAGTCGAGGGCTCGCCGCGACAACAATGGATCGCCCGCGCATTCTCTGTATTCAACGCAGCTCAAACGTCGGATTACCAGCTGCCTCAAACTGAAGTCCTGGAACCCCGCAGGCGAATTGTGCGTGCGGAAGTCTTCTTTGGAGCTTTGAACGCAGATATCAGGCACGGAGGATCGAAGGCTTACTACAAGCCATTGACCGACCACGTTCAGATGCCGCCTTTTGAGGCCTTTTTCGACGAAATTGCCTACTACTCAACGCTTTCCCACGAGGTCACCCACTGGACGGCGCACCCATCGCGTCTCAACCGCGATCTCTCAGGACGTTTTGGAACCGATTCCTATGCTGCCGAAGAGCTCGTAGCAGAGCTTGGGTCAGCTTTCATCTGCGCAGATCTCGCCATTGAACTTGAGCCACGCCTCGACCATGCTGGCTACATCCAATCATGGTTGAAGCTCTTGTCGTCAGACAGCAGGGCCATCTTCACTGCTGCACAGCAAGCTCAGAGAGCTGCCGACTTCCTTCATCACCTTCAGCCATGATCGGACTGACACAGGGTGTATGGATAGCACCGCGCGGCACTAGCCGATTGCAGCGGCGGTCGTAAGGACATCCCGTTTCGCACATGCACGCAAGCCTCCACAGCTGATCCTCCAGGGCTTCGCCAATCTGGGGCCTGCAGCATCAAACAGCGAACAAAAAGCACTTTGCATTGTGGCGGTGACTCTACACCATTCAATACCCATACTTGAATTTCACTCATATCTCCGGATACCATCAAGCGCCGCAGGTGATAACTGACCCACACTCCGAGCTATGGTGGCTGACCGATGCACACATTCCCAGCGCGTCATTCAAATTGAGGCGCAAACGATGGCACGACAAGTGCATGGACGCCCACGGGCAAACAGCGCACGAGTGCGGACATGGCATATGGCAGAACCAGCTTTATGCTAATCGCGATCAAGATAGTTTCCCCGGGGCATGTCAGTGGTGGAGCCGTTACCTTAATGTCGGCTATTGCCTTGCATCTCAGCTCATAGCGCGTGCAAACCTTGTGGAAGCCGAACGAGTTGCTGGAACGGTCTGCCGCTTCTGCGATCAACTCCTGCCGGCACAAAATGACGAGTGCACTCGCAAGATCATTTTCGGACGGTTCAAGGCTCGTCGCTACGAATGTGGCGCCAGGAGGCGCGGGATGGTCAGCCATTACATCGAGGACACAGATCGTGATCGTCAGTTGAGCGAATTGTTTCCCGGGATCATAGCTGAACTACTTCAGGCGAAATTTGAAAATCTGGTGTTCGATGAATTGGAGGCTCCAAACTCGCAAACGGGACTTCCCGAGCCGCTTGCAATGCACGACGATTATACGGAGTGTCACTTGGAGGTAATGTCGGATTGTGTGCGGCTCTACTGGTGGATATCCATTGTTTACAGATTCCAGACACCAGATTGGATGAAGGCTATAGAAATCTCAACCACCGAGTCGACCAGCACAGGCTTTGAGTTTTGTGCCCAACAGTGCCGCGACTTCATCGAACTATACCGTATGCACTCTTTTCGATCCGACGGTAGCCCGAAACTAAGGTTCCGCCCTGGCCTGTTCGACAGCTATGTTAGAGCCAGATCGCTCTTGGAGGCAAAGGAAAGATCCTCATTGATAGAATTGACCGCAAAACTCGCCAATTATGCAAGAGACAATGCCCAGGCGATAAACGCAACTACAATGGCCTCACTGGTCGAAACAGCCATGGGACTAGCCTACCTCATCGAAGACGGTGAGTGCATGATGCCAAGCGAATTTGAAAGGGAAGCCACCATGCGTGATCTCTCGAGTAACTCATTTTGGAACGCATATGATCACCTAGATCACGTGGGTCGGCGCCTCTTTGGCTTTGATGAATTGAGATAGTGCAGCTATTGGTTTGGCTGTTCTCGTGCGATTTTCGCCTTTAGCCAAGGAATACTGGCAGAATAGTCTCGCCCAGTCACAGAACCAATAATCATTAGGATGTCAGGGTCGTCTAGAGATACATTCATCTTACTTGATAACCGACGTACAGCGGCGAAGTCTTGTTCTGAGAGTCGGATTGTAAATATTGCGTATTCACATCGATCTGCATCTTCGTAAACTGGCTCGTTGCAGTCATGCATCAACCCATGAAACCTGGTATTGCGAACAATTGATCTTACGAGATTCAAACTGTCCTCCCCAGTTGCTTGATCAGTGTCTTCTTTCTTGTGTTTCAAGTTAGCACCATGAAAATGATTCCGCAAGCTTCTCAGTGTTAACCCAGCTAAAGTGCGATATGGTATGGAATGATACGCCGAAAGAGGTTGACAGGATTACTGTTTCAGCGACGCGGAAGCCAGAGTTGTGGTCGTCTTGTGTAGGCACTTGCAGATAAGGTTACCATCGAATCAGTGCTCTGCTGGGCCAGGTTGTCCTGATTATCCCGCACGTTCCTTCCGCTTAGAAGAGGATCTAGCGTACAGTACATCCGCTGCGCTCAATTTTCTGCGAATCGGAAGCGTCAGTTCACCTCACGCCTTTATTGGCCAGGGGAATCCCGCCAATTTGACGACCTGTGCCAGACGCGGCTGCTCTCGCAAGGGTACAGCCCCTAGCCCTGCCGCCATCTTCCCCCAGTTTCAGTGCCCTGCCAACCTGGGGACACCCCTATGGCTTCGCGCCCTTGCACTCACAGCCCTTTGCGCCTGGCCCTCTACGGTCATCGGCGGGAATTCACTGGCCGACCAACTAAGGAGCAGTACCATGAAGAAGCACCTCACCGCGTACGCCGTGCGTCAATCAGAGAACGGAAAATCCTACTGGACCCGCATCGGTCCAGCCTTCGCGATCAAGGGAAATGGAGCAGCCGTGATCCTCGACGCACTACCAGCGCCTGCCGACGGCAAGTACAAGATCGTGCTCTTTCCTCCGAAGGAAAAACCGGACGCGACCAGCACTGTCGTTTCCTTCGAATAGCAGTCAATCGACCCGTGGCAGGATGCTACGGGTCGCTTTTCTTCTGGTAAATGACGAAGGGACGCTAAGACCATGCTGCGTATAAACTCATCAAGTGACCGACAGAGAGATGAACTGGCGCCGGGCCATGAACCAGTCACTCGGATTCATCAAGAGCCGTTTCACGCCAAGTGACTATCCGGATCGCGCTGTCGCTCAACGTGACTTTACGTTGGAGCTCGGTCAAGAGCACATCGAAGCCATGGAACGTCTCGACGACTTGGACGCCGAGCGGCGTTCAACCTTCACCGAGCAATGGAAGGCAAGCGAACGATCACGCATTCAAAGAGATGCCAACGCCGCCGTCTCGCGCGAACTCTATCCCGCGCGTCAAGTCGAGGTTCACGAACCTTATCTGAAGGAACTGCGCGAACTCGCGGACGACACCAACCAACGCTTCCTGCTCAACCCCGACTTTCAGGCCGCGAGGATCATGATGGAGACCAAGATCTCACAGCGCAGGGAAGAGGTCGAGCGGATCTTCACGGAGACAGAGCGCGAGCTCAACGAGCGGTTTGGGATCACCGAGCACGAAACCCAACCGCGCAAATGGGAACTGGTCGACGCCTTTCTCTCAAAGATTCAAGACCAGAAGTCCCGCCAGCGCGAAGACGGGCACGACTTTGACAGATAAGAGCTCAGAGCACAGTCAGCAGGCTGACGTGCATCAGCGGCACGAACACCCACTCTGACCCGCATGTGACCGGATCAAAGCAAGCCTCACGGTACCCCAGCATGTCGCCTTCGACACAGATGTCTTTGTCTGGATACTTCGCTGCGATCGTCGACGCCAAGGCGTCTTGATCGAAATTTGATTGAACCTTTTCCGCGCGCGCCGTGGCAGCAGGTCTCAGGAGCGGTTCCTCGTCCGATGGCCAAGTGCCGAGCTGTTTAGGCGAGCGCGGCGTCCCGTAGGTCGGGTTGGGCAAGAGCCGTCCTTCGAATGCCTGGTGCGACCTAACGTCCAGTTTCGAGATCCAGGCGGGGCGATAGCCCCTGACAAAGGCGATCAAGTCGTTTTGCGGTAGAGTGCGCACCTCGTCGGGTTTCAGCAGGTCACGCTGGACGAAGGACAACATCCCTGCTGTAGGCAGCATCGCGCCGTGCTGGCCGATGAACTTGCTCACATACTCGGCGGTGTGCTGATCGTTCACGTTGAAGAACACATGAGCGCCGGCACCGGCGAAGATGCCGTGATAGCCTGGATCCGGCCAAAGCTTCTGCATCTGGCTCAAATACTGAAAGATCAGTGCGAACCTTCCGCCGGTACCCTCTATAAAAGCCATCGATTGCTCGACGACCGCGAGGCGACCGACCGCAGCAGCATACTCATCGAGCATGAAGAGCACGGGCGGCACGTTTTCCACGAACGGTGCTCGGAGCGTCGCCACGATACAACAGCTTAGTACCAGCCGTATCCAGGGAGAATAGAGCTCCAACTTCTCGAACGGGCAAACGATGAAGACCGTTGTGCTACCCTGCTTCAGATCGTAAGGGTGAAAGTCTGAAGTGCGTAAGTGGTCGTGCCATACCGGGCTGTTGAGCCAGGCCAAGGAACGAAGCGCCAAGGAGAGAAAAGAGGCCCTTTCTTTCAGGTTGACCTTGTCCCACCAGGTTCCCGTCTTCGAAATGACATCGCGCAATACAGGGTCAGGATGCTCGTTGAGAGTCAGGGCCGAAAAGATCTCGTCCAGCGATCCTTCAAGCCCACCGCCGATCCGGGCCAACATGATCAGGTTCCGGTCCTTGCGCGGGACGAAGAAGAGCAGGTAGGTCAGCAGTCCACAAAGGATCGCTCGGGCACCGTCGCGCCAATGCTGCTCCTTCTCCCCTTCCTTCGGTACCAACAGCGCGTCCGCGACCATGCCCACATCGTCCAACACTTCAGCGTAATTGGCATTGTCGAAGACCGACAGAGGGTTGAAGCTGTGGATCGGGACCGGATCGTCCATACCGTAGCTCTGCAGCTTCTGCGTCGGGTCCAGAACGACGACGTTCTGATTCATTGCGCCGGATCGGTGGCGGTGCGCCACCGCGGCGTTCTCCCCTTTCGGATCCGTGACCACCATGCTGCCCTGATAGCCTGCGAGATTGGCCTGAACGAATCCAACCCCCTTGCCCGTACGCGGAGGGGCAAGCACAATCACATGCCCTTGCCGGTTCAGGCAACAGAGCCAGCCGTCTTGGTTTTGGCCCAAGATGATGCTCCCGGGACGATAATCGTAGAGATGTAGTTCCTCGGCCTCCTCCGCCGTCATCCAGCGCGCGGAGCCGTGCGCATGCGCATTGAGCTCTCCGCCGCCACCCGTCAATCCCGGAAAATGTGCCATGGCTTCCTACCTCAGATTGCTTGCATCCAAATTGAATAACTGCCGGTCGCGCGGCTTCATCAGTCGCTTGGACAGGGCCTTTCGGATGAACCGGGCGAACTCTTCGTGATCCGCCATCTCAAGCATTACGACCGCCCCGATCAATATCTTCCGACGTGTGTCGTCTTTGCGCGACTGCATACGGTTCCTTGCCGCCAAGCGTTGGATCTCGGCGTCTAGCTGAGCCCGCTTCTGTTTCAACACTTCAATCCGGTTCTCAGCGCCCATATTACAACCTATGATTGTATCATAGATATGTCGTCAAGTCACAAACATCAACCGTTGATGAACCGAGCGCAGTAAGGGCGCACTTATACGTTGCTTCGCAACGGTGCGGCAGGGCCTTGCCCTGCACCCATTAGTTGAATAGGGAACACTCGCGAAAATGCAAGGATACTATCATCTGTCTGTCTCAGTGATCGGAAGAGGACAAGGCCGTTCGGCAGTCGCTTGCGCAGCCTATCGGTCAGGTACAAGGATAAAGGACGAGCGATATGGCAGGACGCACGACTATTCCTTTCGGACAGGCGTGCAGCTGAGCGGCGTGTCAGCGCCGCAGAACGCCCCTTCTTGGACCCGTAACCGGTCAGATCTTTGGAACCAACTTGAAGCCTTCGAAAAGCGCAAGGATGCGCAGCTCGCACGGGAGTTTGTGCTCGGCCTGCCACACCTACTCAGTCTTGAGCAGCAAGCGGAAGTCCTGGAACGGTTCATCCGATCCGAATTCCTCGCACGTGGTTTGGTAGCCGATTGGGCGATCCACGACGCGAACCAGTCCGGAGACGTGCGCAATGTTCATGCACACGTGATGGTGACCATGCGCACTTTGTCGCCTGCAGGCTTCGATCCCATCAAGGAACGGGAGTTGAACACGCCGTTACAGCTGAATGCATGGCGGGCGAACTGGGCCGAAGCGGTGAATCAGGCCTTTCGAGAGCATGGCGTACTCGACGCAGAAGGTCGACTCTTAGAGGTTGATCACCGGAGCTACGAAGACCAGGGTCTCGCACTAGAGCCGACGTACCATATGGGTGTTCATGCCACGGCGATGGAGCGGCGAGGCAAGCTCACGGAACTCGGTGAGCGCAACCGGTCAATCCTTAAACGCAATGAGATGCAGCCCGACTGCGCCGATAGCAGGCGGCACGGCGCGGTCCGTGGTTTCCTGTCTAGCACGAGGGCCAAGCAAAGGGAAGCACACGATCGTGAGCGGAGCGACCAGTATAACAGCGAGATGGAACCTTAGAGATGGCCGGAGCTCGTAGTGAAGGCACTTTGGACATAACCGAAAACACGTTCTGCTGCCGGTTCGGAGTACACCTCCAGATCCTTGCGCCACTGTTTGTCATCGGCTCCGCCTAGACTCTTAGCAAAATTACCAAGGCCCAGTTTCGGCAAAAACATGTCTGCCACTTTCCCGAGCGTCTCGGCACCGTTTAGTGCAAGCGGATAGCAGATGCGTAGTGTATTGAAATTCAGGACGGATCCCCAGAATTCGTTCCCGTCCAGATGACGTGCTAGAAGGACTGCCCCTAGACTGCCTTCCTGAAGAGACCATCCCTGAACCTTCATAGTGGGGAAGATCTCCGTCAATGATGCCACCATTCCAGGAGGATTGACTTCATACAGGGCGACGTTGGAAATTACCAGCCCGCCACTGTGTCCATAGCGGTCCTTGGGAAGGATGATCTTCTCACCAGCAGGGATCACTTTGACAAGACCCACGAACGCTCTAGTATATGGGCCGTAGGCATTGCGCTCGAAATTCAGCCATGGCATGGACCAATCGTACAACAGCAAAGTGTCTCACGAACTTCCAATGTCATAAGTCTAGCCATCTTACGGGCCTCATTGCCGCGAGCCTTCGGCTATTGTCCACTTTGGTTCTCACACTTGTTTCGTGACTGCAATGGCTAGTGCATCCAAATCTTGATGGGAAGGAACAACTGCGGCGACGACGACGCGCCTAAGCCGCCGACTTGTCACCGGACGAATGGTCGGTCCGTCCATTCAACGAATACCCAGACCTAACAGTGACGCTTGTCGGGCGACCAGCGCAAGCCGCTTCTGAACAGTAGTCCAGGCCCACGATTGGTGAGGTTCACGGCAATGAGCCTGGCTCGGTGAGGGCCTTCGCGTACTCATTGAGGGCTTGCGGTACGGTCAACTCGAGGGCGCGAACGATGTCCACCAGCTCGACGACACTGACACCGCGCTGGCCAGTCTCGATCTCCACTATGAAGTTGTGGCGCTTTTGGAGTCGCGCGGACAGTTGGCGCTGGCTCAAACCTGCCTCCAAGCGCCACTTTACGATGAGGCGCAGCAAGGCATCGTGTTCGCGGCGGTGAACCGTGTTTTCCGAGCTCACCAAGGCAAGATGACCGTTGGAGTGGTAGGAATATGCTACCATAGGATTCCACTTCGGTGATGCTATGAAGACCAATTCTAATCCCTGTGCTCTACTGGGCCATTTTCTGCTCTTCCTCACGATCATTCCGCTTGCTCTTGGGTGCGGGGGCAGCTCAGCCTCGGGCGGGAGTGGCGGTGGCGGGACGACCGACCTGGCGATCGCCTATGACATGACGGGATTCTCTGGGACGCTTCAGACGGCTTTGAGCGAGTCCGCCTCACCTCAGACTGTCAAAGTGAACGTGAACGGTGTCCTCCGGACGGTGAGCAACGTGATTGTGGCCAAGGACATCACTGCAGGAAGTCAGGTCGTACTCTTGAGCGAAGGCTCTAAAGTCGTCAATGCCGTCATACCAAATGCAGGACTGGGAGCCACGCTAGGTCAGACCTCCTTTAAAGTCCCTCTTTCTCCGGACGGAGTGCTTCAAGCTAGCGTAATCGCTCAAAACCTGATCGAGATGACCACGCCCGCTGCCGAATGGCAGGGTCAGTCGTTCTCGAATGGCTTTCTGATCCGCTTCTTCAGCGCGACACAAGGCGACCATCACGTCCGCGTCGATTCAGCAATGAAGCTCGCAAGTGACGTACGGACGCTAACTGGAACGCTTCCCGTCACTTACACCTCGACAGCTTCCGTAGACTTTTCGATCAAGTTTACGGGAACTGACCTGTCCTACATTGAGTTCGCCATCGATGGCATTCCGGCTACAGACGGCACGCTCGCCGCTCCGTGGAAGACGACGAGGCTTACGACAGGAAAACTCAACTTCACCAACGCGATCGTGAGCGCTTTCTTCTAGCCGCTGCTCCAGCCTGAGAAGTCGGCGACAAATCGTGCGGCCGCCGTGGCGAGTTCAGTCGCCATGAGAATCCGATACCCGGCTATCTCAGGCTGCGAGATTGTAGGGGAGAGCAATAAGATCTCGACTATCTCATGCCGACTTCACTCTAGTGATTTCGGCCGATTCTTCGGTCGCAAACGTCACGAGTCGGACGGCGCAAGAACGCTCCGCTTCGTGTCGGAGAACGACGGTGGCCTGACCATGGGTGACCTCCTTTTAGGTGGCCGGGCTGAGAGGGGACGGCTTGTGCCCGTTTGCAGCCCGGTTCCCAAGGAACTTGCCTTCGTCGCTGGAGCTGCGCGGAGGGGTCTCACGGCCATGGACGTGGTTCTACCCTGCTTCGTGCATCGGGCGTCCTTTTTTAACGTTCCTTGCGGAACCAGGGCAACGCCGCACGAACCATCGGCCTTGTCCTGGCCACCCAAGCGAGTAGTCATCCTTGGTCTTTCCACCCGTCGCTCTTCGCCTGGCCACCCGCTGGCCAGGGCAATGGTCTGTCAATGTAGCTTAGGTAGGAAATGCGGCGTCAATCGTGCCACACTAAAGGAGCAGGTCCGTTGCCACCGCCGGACCAACAGTACTTTGCCGGTCCAATTCTGTTTGTCGCAACCTTCGTTAGCGCACATCATCAATACAGGAGCGCTCTGCTATACTTTTCGAGACAATAATCCACATCCAAAAGAGAGGGCAGCACCTCCGAGGAGCGTGACGTTCAACATGACCGAAACTAGCAAGCTCTCATGCGACAAAGATTGTGACGGATTAGCAAGTTTCAATCCAATCAAGAGTGCTGATGCTTGCGACAAAAGGTGACATACCAGTAATGCTGGAATCAAGTTGGCACCCAAGGACTTACGCTCAGTCACTCTGTCTCTCAAGCGAACGCCGCATACGTAGCACGCTATGGTATTAATCGTTAGAACACCGAGTAGTAGTCGGGGGCTTGGCAACCACAAAAACAAAGATGGCTCGGCAAGAAGAAGCAAACATCCGACGATTATGATCGACTTTTCAAGTGCCCGAAGCGTCTTCATCTGGTTTTAGTTCCGTTCATTGGCCAACTGGCCGTCAGCTTCCGACAGACTACGTAATCAAATTGCGACTTAACCCAAGACATCTGGCTTGTTCCTCTATCCAGCAATTGGGCCTTGGATGCCTAATGCACCATTCCGTGGCAAATGTGTCGCAATTCTTAATTTTGACAGGAGGAGTGCCGGGCAAAGGAGGAAACGTCGGAGCTACTCCCGGAGGCGGAAGAATAGGGGGGTCAGGGCTTGTCGGAGGCAAGCAGGGCTGTTTTATCGGCGGCAAACTATTGCATGGCCCGTAAGGACTATTCATACACCATAGGTAAAACAGAGTTGCGTTAATAAGCAGCATCAACAAAGCGGCGGCACCGAGTATCAGCAGCAATGGCCCACAGACGAAGGCGCACGTTCCAGCCGTAAAGATTGCGCATGCCAAACAAGTAGCGAGGGCTCCGCCGACCAGCCATCCAGCATTAAATGTGGCTGCCAGCAATGCATTATCAAAACAGCAATCATCCTTTTGCTCCAATGGAGTCATTGGGCGCAGACCTAAGTAGTCCGTGTTTGAAACAACCTTGCCTCCGACATAAGCGTACTGGGCTTGGAATGGCCAAAGCGGATCTACGGTCATCCACCGTCCCTGCGCGGGTCTGTAATGCCTGGCCCGAATGTACAGCCTGGAGCCGTCGTCATAGTAGCCCAGCGTCCCCACGAAATTGAAAGGTGAGCTGCCCGAGCCCGTGGTCGTGCGGACCTCGCCGTACGGCCAATAGACGTAGGTGGCCTTGGTCGTGGTGGCGTCCTGGAGGGCGGCGGTCGATCCCAGGGTGTCAGGCCTGTAGAGCCGCTCCGTCCCGTTCCGGTCCTCGTGGAGGACCACCCCGTTCACCACCGTATACCGGGTCGTGGCCACGGTTCATTGTAGCCCAACAACAGCTGAGTCCTCTTTTGAATAGCCTAATCGGGGACGTTATCGTTCATTCAGTCAGGTCTAGGCTCTGGCAACGTCTGATGGTGCCATTCGCGAGCCCGGCGTATTCCCGTTCGTCCCGGAATCTTCCAAAGTAGGCCAGCGAGCAATGGGGTGAAGGAGCGCTCCTTGGCGACGTGAATGGTCGTCTCCCGCTTCAAGGTGCTGACCTTGGTTATGGTTCCTAGGGTACAATCGACATGGTTGTGCTGGAAGGGACGACGAAGAAGGTGCACTACCTGATCGGACGCGACTCTTCGGGTTATTGTTTTTTGTTGTCGTCCAGAGCATGTCTTGTAGTTGTTGTCGGACGAGCTGCCCCGGCAAGTGTCGGATGCTCCGCATTACAGCTGCATACAATCGGTCCGCGCCGCAAGTTCATACATGCCCTAAGCGACGGGCGCGCCAAGGACGCAAACTGCAAGATCAACAGCTCGCTGCGAGTAGAAGTAGGGAAATGGGAATTGCTGAAGGGATGGTCGAGGTCGAACACCCCTTCGTCTCGATCCTGTTGCCGACACGCCATCGGCCCGGGGCATTGCGGCGCAGCGTGGCCTCGCTCGTCGATCGGGCAGCAGGCTCGGTCGAGATTTTGCTAGCCGTCGATGACGACGATGGCTTGACCCTTGATGACCTCGGGCAGAGTCCTATTCCGGGTTCTCACTTGTTTGTCGGACCTCGGCTCGGATATGCAAACCTCCACATGTACGTGAACTTCCTCGCCGCACGGGCCAACGGCGACTGGCTGTTCCTGTGGAACGACGACGCCGTTATGGAAACGCTGCATTGGGACGTCGTCGTGGCCTCATTCGGTGATCGGTTCGCCGTGCTAAATCCGGACTCGAATCAGGCAACCACAAGACGTCTTCGTGTATCTCTCCGATCGTGCCAGCCCTCATGTTTAGAGAACTTGGCCACCTATCGCGCAGCAACCACAACGACACGTACATCGAGCATGTTGCTAACCGTCTCGGCATCCGAACGGACGTGGAGATCTACGTGCGGCATGAGCGGGCCGACCTCACGGGCGACAACGATGACGACGTGTACCACTAGCGCCAGTTTACGACGGGCGAGTTTTTCGGACGAGAAATGCAATCGTGGATCATGGCAGACGTTGAGCGATTGCGGCCGCTGGTGCAGGAGTGGGCAGACAGGAAATGAAGTTAGGATTCGTCGCTCTCGGAAAGTTGGGGCTGCCCTGTGCGCTCGCGATGGAACACTACGGGGGTCACCGTGTCTTTGGCACGGACACGAGCAAGGAGGTCCTCGGATACGTCCGTACTCGGCACATTCCATATCGAGAGGAACAAGCGCAAGGACTGCTCGATGAGTCATCGCTGGAGTTGTGCAGTACCGACGAACTCTTCGATCAGTGCGATCTAATCTTTTTGGCCGTGCAAACTCCTCACGGTCCGGAGTATGAAGGTGTCACGCCACTGCCCCCCATGCGCGCGCACTTTGACTACCAATACATTAAAGCTGCGGCAGCCGATCTCTCTGCCGCCGCCGACCGGCTGGCACGGGACCGTGAACCTGGCCCTCGTCTCAACGGTGCTACCAGGGACGATCAATCGGGAGATCAGGCACCTACTATCGTCCAGAGTGCGATTCTGCTACAATCCGTTTTTCATAGCGATGGGCACGACCATCCCGGATCTTATGGATCCGGAGTTCGTCCTCTTGGGGTCGGAAGATCATGACATTCTCGAACTGATGCAAACTTTGTACGGGAGCCTACATGGGCGACCGATGTTTTGCACAACCGTGTGCACGGCCGAACTCATCAAGGTCGCGTACAACACGTTCATCGGTATGAAGGTCGTGTTCGCGAACACGATGATGGAGGTCAGCGAGCATGTGGGCGCGGACGTCGACGACGTTACAGCCGCCTTGTCTCTCGCGACGAAGCGTCTGCTCAGTCCGAAGTACATGCGGGCGGACATGGGAGACGGTGGCGGATGCCACCCCCGGGACAACATCGCCATGTCCTACCTCGCGAGGCAATTGGGGTTGAGTTTCGACATCTTCGAGGCAATCATGGCGGCCAGAGGCCGACAGACAGAATGGATAGCGAACCTAGCGGTGGCAGAATCGCGAAACAGGGATCTGGCCATCGTAGTGCTCGGAAAAGCATACAAGCCGGAGACAAACTTGACGGTAGGCAGCCCTGCCGTATTGTTGGCAAACTTGATCGCCGCTCAAGGCGGTGCCGTTGCAGCATACGATCCGTTTACGGACGGTGAGGCGACCGACGTATTCGTCAAGTCCGCCGTGTTCGTGCTGGGAACTAATCACGAGGCGTTCCACGCGGTCAAATTCCCAGAAGGATCTGTGGTAATCGATCCTTGGCGTGCAATATGTGCTCAGCAGGGTGTAGCATTGGTGTCCATTGGGCGCGGCTAGATCGAAGCTCATGCAAAGGTTCTTGCCACGAGTCCGCGTGGCGCATCCCAGTTCAGCCTAGATATCTCCAATGGGATAAACCGGTGTAGTCTTAATCACTGAGAAACACGGTCTTGAATCTACGGCCGTGCCAATTGGTTCGCCAATCCACATGCCCAGCATCGGCCAGTGTCGGCTCGGCCCAGACGTAAAGCCTGACTCCCGTGGTAGTAGTAGCCCAGTGTCCAGAGATTTTGAAGAGCGAGCTACTGGAACCATGCTCGTCCTGCCTCTTCATACGGCAATAAGCCGTTGGTGGCCTTGGTCGTCATCGCGTCATGCTGGGTGACGGCGGAGCACAGGGTGTCGTGGCGGTAGAGCCGCTCAGTCTCGCTACAGTCCCGTGGTGGGCCACGCCGTTCACCATAGTGTATCGGGCCGTAGCCACTCTGTAATATGCTCAAGTCAATCGCTCCCGGGTCGGAAATGAGTGCGCCAATCTGTTTTCAAAGTCATGCCCGTCCGCTCGAATCCGAAACGAGCACCGTCTAGTTTCGACACGACCGTTAGGCTTGGAACGATGCAGTCATTACAGAGAAGCGGCCATCCGCTTAAACTCTCGGAACGCGCTAAGATATGTCAAAGGTTCATGGCGCGCATAAAATCGAAAGTAAATACTTAGCGCACGATGTTTTCGATGATCAAACTCCCTTAATAGTGTAGCGAGACTAGCCCATTCCGAGGCTGTCCGAGCCATCAATCCAATCATAAAGGGGTCTAGCCCGATACTTTCTGGATCACTCCCTCCTGCCAGGAAAACCGGTGCAAAGTAAGCAAATGCTCTCGGGCTCAGTCGAGTAGGTTCAATTGAATACATGTCGTCAAGCGAAATGAGGTTTCTAGGTGTAGCCAGAAGCCAGCTTATTTTTCCCCTCAATTGCCAATCTCGCGGATTACGGAATAGGTCTGCCGCTGTCAACGGTGCAACCGAATTTTGGAAAGCGCTTTCAACCACAAGTCTTACCCTGAGAATGTCGTGGGAAAGATCCATTACTTTGCAGAGAGTGCACAGACAGAGGCGGAGAAGCAGGCGTCACACATTATATTCTATATATACTATTCATCGGCCAAAGGTAAGTAGCGGCCCAAAAATGGGCCATGTCCATGGGGGAGGAGGTGGAATGCGGACACCAGGCCCTGGAAGGATCAGGCACTTCACGAGTGCAATTAGAAAGCACTTACGGACACCGTTCCTAAGACTGCGGAGCTTTTCTCCGTGTGTCCACTCCCAGGGCCAGTGGCACAAACGCGACACTATCAGTTGCGCCAGGTAACATAGTACCATGAGAAAGAGTTTCTTGAGTAACGTAGAGCAATGATCTGTACCTTTGCAGGCTAGCCCCACCTTGCAAATGGTTTGAGTGATCATGTTGACCCAAGCGCACATCCAGCAGTAAGCTAGAACCATCACTACTATTGCCGTAACGATGGCGAAGGCTGCGGCTAAGGCAGCGCCAACCGCTCCTCCAAAAAGACCACCAAGTCCACCAAGCACCGGTAGCGGAATCACTATGGAAAGGCCCGAAGGATCGCTATTCTTGATCGGGTGATTTTCCGCATAATTGTACGCAGCCTCGTCTGGCCACAGCGGGTCTACGGTCATCCACCGCCCCTGCACGGGCCTGTATTGCCTGGCCCGGACGTAGAGTCTGGCACCGTCGTCGTAGTAGCCGAAAGTGCCGACATACTTGAAGCGGGAGCTGCCGGAGCCAGTGTTGGAGCGGATCTCTCCATACGGCCAGTAGTCGTAGGTGGCCCGAGTGGTGGTCGCGTCCTGAAGGGCGGCTGTCGAGCCGAGCGTGTCGGGCCGGTAGAGCCGCTCTGTGCCGTTTCGGTCCTCGTGGAGGACCACCCCGTTCACAACCGTGTACCTGGTGGTGGCCAACTCAGTCCTTTTCCATCAGGTAGTCGCTACCGTCCCAGATCATGGTGGTCAGTTTGGCCCCGAGCCCACTTTGGACCAGCGACCTCCGAAGGCCGTCGGCCGAATAGGTGTAGGTCGAGAACGGTGGAGCGACGTTGGCGAGCTCTTCAATGGTCAGTCTGTCCTCGTCGTCGTACGTCCAGTTCGTCACCTGTCCGTTTCTATCCTCGCGGGTCTGGTTTCCGTTGTCGTCATATGTGTACGTGACCAACGTCGGGCCGTCCTGCAGGGTCGTCACCCTGTTGGCCACATCGAAGCTGTAGGTCATCGGCTGCAGGCCCTGGTGCCACTTCAGCGTCAAGTTGCCGCGCGTGTCGTATCCGAAGGTGGCCGTACCGCCCGAAACGGACTGTCCCGTCAAACGGTACGCGTCGTCCATCGTGTAGTTGGTCGCAATACCGTCTTTTGCCGAAGCGGTCTTATTGCCTGCTCCGTCCCACGTGTCGACGATGGTCATGACGAAGGCACCGGCGGGGTTCTTTTCGGTCAGAGTCGTCAACCGTGAAGCCGCGTCGTACTCCCAGCGCCGCTGCCAGCCTTGATCCATCAGAAGGGTGGTCAGCCTCGAAGCCGCATCGTACTGCTGCGTAAAGATCCGTCCGTTCGGGTTACGGATTTCCGATATCCTGTTCAATGCATCGAAGGCGTACGTCATGACCCCGCCGTCCGGATCGATGAGGGTCGTGCGGTTACCCACGGCATCATATTTCCGTTGGAGCCTGTAACCGACCTGGGTCTCATCGATCACCTCGCTTCGCTTCGAGTATGCGAAAGTCGTCGCGCCGGTCCAATCGACAAGGGTCGTGCGTCGCGACAACGCGTCGTACTGCATCGTGGCCCGTTGTCCGTTCGCATAGTGGAGCGAGACCGTACGGTCCAGGGCGTCATAAGTGAGCGATTTGATCCTTCCCCTGGCGTTCATGACCGTGACGGGCCGGCCCTTACGGTCGTACGAGGTCGTCGTCGTCAAGCCGAGCTGATTGCCTAACGTATGGCGCCATCCTTCGGGCGTGTAGCCGATCGTAGTGCGCGCGCCGGCCGGATCGATGATAGCGGTCTGTTGACCGGCGAGGTCGTATTCGTAAGACGTCGTGTTGCCGTTCGCGTCCGTCACCGCGGACAGACGGTTCGAGGACGTACCATAGGCGTTCGTCGTAATCTTGCCGTTCGCGTCACAGACGGTGACGACATTGCTGACCTGGTCGAAGGAGTACGTCGCCCGGTTTCCGAGCGGATCGATCGAGGACCGAACACGTCCGACGGCATCGAAGACCGTCTGGGAAAGGCAGCCTGTCTGATCGGTGCTTTGAACTTGCCGGTTGCGTGCGTCGTAGCCGAACGTCGTGGTGCCGTTCAACGCATCCGTGACGGTCGTGACGTTGTTGCGCGTGTCGTATTCGGTAGACGTGCTATGCCCCAGCGCGTCGGTCACTGCGGCCCGACGGCCCGCCGCATCGAACGCGTAGACCATCGTGAAGCCGAGCTGGTCCTGCACCGTGGTGAGCCGACTGGCGGCGTCGTACTCGTAGACCATCGTGAACCCTAACGCGTCGGTCACCGTTGTCACGTTCCCGAGGACGTCGTACTCGTACGTGGTCCTATCACCGAGAGCGTTAATGACCAAGGTGCGGTTCCCATACCGGCCGTAGGCGTAGGTCGTGCGGTTCCCTAGTGGATCGACTTCCGCCGTCAACATGCATTGGTCGTACACGTAGTTCCACACCGGTGCGTCCGCACCGACCGTATAGGGTCCGATTCTCGCGGTCACGTTGTCAGAAAGGTCATATTGGAAACAGGTCACCCGCCCGAGAGGATCCGTGGTCTGCAGCAGGCGGTTCAATGGATCGTACAGGTTCGTAACGACCCCACCGTCGCTGTGTTGAATGCTGACAACGTTGCCCAGAGAGTCATAGTTCAAGGTCGTGACCAGGCCTCTTGCGTCCTTCATGGTCCGCATCAAGCCCTGTGCAGTGTACGAATATGTGGTCCGCTGACCTAACGGATCGATCGCTGCCAAAAGCCTCCGTTTGTTCGCCAGCGTTGAGACATCGGAGTAGACGGACGTCCAGACGTTATTGAGGGCGTCGACGACGGTCGTTAAGTTCAGGAACGCGTCGTACTTGTACGTTGTGATGTTGCCTAGAGCGTCCGTTTCCGACAGGACCAGTCCCACGCTGTTGTTCGTGAACGCCTTGTGCACGCCCATCGGCCTATTCGAAGACGCGAGCCAGCCGTTTCCATCGTACGTCGATGTCTCGACGACTCCATCTGGCGACGTCACCGTGGACACGCGACCGTCGGCGTCGAAGACATACGTGGTCTTTCCTCCCAGTGGCGACGTGATGACTGTCCGCTTCTGCGCCTCGTTGTACTCGTAGCTCCAGAAAGGAGATTCTGGCGTAGTACCCAAGATCATGCTCACGACGCGCCTGTCTGCATTGAACACATAGGACGTGACGAAGCCTCTTGGATCCTCTATGCTGTTCAGAATGGACACCGTGTCGTTCGTTACCGTCGTGTAACCGTAGCGGGTCACACAGCCCGACGGGACGACCATGGTGGTGAGGTTCCGGTTCGAGTCGTATTGGAACGTCCAGTGCCGACCGCCCCAATCGTCGATGCCGCTCAGAAGCGAGGTCGGAGATCCGGTGGAATAAGCGAAACTCAGTAGCGCTCCGCCGGGGACAGCGATGCTGTCCAGGTACGGGAATCCTCCGATCGCCGAATAGCTGTACGTATGCCTGTTGCCGTAAGTGTCCTCCACCCTTGACAGACTATAAGTGGTCGTGGCTACCTTCGGAGCGTAGACCGCCTTTATGCCGTCCGGGTAGTGCTCGGTGAACTCGTCAGAACCTGAACTGTACGTGAGCGTGGTGTACGACATCTGGTTCGCAGCCGAGTAGTTTCCGGCGTCCAACTCGAATACAGATACGTCCTGATTGCCCCGCACCACTTTCGCATAAGTCGTACCGTTGTTCGTGTAGCTGACGATGGATTGGAACACGTTGGCCGACCGTGCCTTTCCCACCGGGCCGTCCAAATCGCTGGCAGAGTCGTAATAGAGGCTCACATCGACCCCGAACCCCCGGGCCTTCAGCCTCAATTCGGGGTCGACGACTAGCCTTCCCGTTGCGGGATCAGGCGTAGGCCGATAAGGATGCGCTCTTTCACGTGCGGTCGTACCGACATAGGCCGGCAAACCTGTCTCTGGGTTCCACGTCTCTGGGCCGAACTCTCGTGCCATGGCTCTCATCCTTAGTCTAACGGCGCGCACGGGTTGGTAGGGCCAGGCGAGTTCGAGGTCGGGAGAGCCGGCACTTGTGGGCACGATGCACTTGGAAGGCGGGGGCTGTTGAAAGTCGCGCAAGTTCCTGATGCCCCGTTTGCACACGATCCGCAGTCACCAGGTTGGCCGTTTCCAGGCACTCCGCCATTGCCGCCGTTCCCTCCTCCCGGGCCGCCATACCCTCCTCCCGACCCGCCCGGGCCGCCACCCCCGCCGAACTCAGGAGGCCATTGGAAACAGGACCAACAGAACCAGGGGGGCATCGCCATCAGAATCCCTCTAAGCTTCGTCGGGTGTGCGATCCGCCATGCTTTGGAATGCACTTAAGGCCAATTGGGCCAGATCGCGTTTACCTTCGGGAACTTCTCTAACCAATACTACCAAGTCCCTGGCTGTAAGTTCATTAGAGAACGCTAATGTTCGCCCTGCCATGAGGCGGCAGAGCAGTTCGCAAAAAGCCCGCGCGTGCGGACAGCTGTAGGTTTGGAACCGGCACTCTTCGATTGTCCCCTCCCGCTCGCGCAGCGTGAACTTGACGTACGGCCCTTCGCCCGGAGTCCCCAGCTGGCCCCGATGCGTCGGGCGTTCGACGGCACCCTCGTGTCTTGGCATGCCCGAAAGCGACATGACCGTGGCACTAAGCAAGACCGTCTTCCTCCGCTAACCCCAGGGTGACGTTAACGCGGCGGACGTGCTGCCTGGTCTGGTCGTGAAACGGATTGAGCCTGTGCGCGACAAGCAGGTGCTCCCTTGCGCCTCTTGGATCGCCTGCCAGCATGCGGCTGACGCCGATCATGAAGGCTGCCTCCGGCTCTCCGGCAGCCTCGAGTTCTCGAAGGACATGGACCGCTCGCGAATTCTGCCCGGCGTCAAAGCAGGCCCTTGCAAGGCACAAGCGAGGTTCCAGCGCCGTCGGGCAAGTTCGCGCGATGTTCTCGAAGAGGCGTTGCCGTTCCATTGGCCCACCTTGTGCTTCGGCGAACCTGGCAGCATGGCTACAGTAGAGCTTGCCGAGCCCATCGATTTTATTGAGGTGATCCAGACACAATTGAGCAGTGCTCCAGTCTCTAACTTCCATCGCTATCGTGAAGAGCTCCTCGGCGCTAGGCGCGTAGTCGCTCGAGGACGAAAGTGCCTTGAGATAGTGCTCTTTGGCCTCAGTCCGGCGTCCAAGTGCGTTGAGGACCCCTGCGAGGTTATGGTGCGTCTTGAAGCCCTTGATACCGATATCAAAGCTGTTGAAGCACGAGCTGACGTCGGCATCCAGTGCCGCGGAATAGTGATGCACGGCCTCTTGTAGGTTTCCGCAGCGACTGTGAAGCAGGGCTCTCTGAAAGTGGAGTTCCGGATCTGTCCCGACGGCCCTCAGTCCTTCTTCAAGCGTCCAGGCGCTTTCGGCACTCAGCCCGAGTTCGCGTTGGCTCACTGCGAGCAGTACGTACGCCTTTCTCAGGTGGCTCTCGCCCGGTTCTGCCGCCTCGATGCTCTTCTTGAGCCACCTGCAAGCTTTCTTGTGCTGGGTGTTGAAGTGGGCCGTCATTCCAAGATTGAAGAGAACGAACGGATGGTTCGGCCGCTCTGTTAGGTCTAGCCAAAGAAGCGCACGGTCGCGCGCCCTCTTTTTGGCCTGCCCTTCCGGGCTCGTGTCGTAGCCGGAATGGAGTACGACTGCGTATAGCCTACTGATCATGCCACCGCCTGACCGAAGGCTCTGCAGGACTTGTTCGTGGATGCGTCCTTCGAATCGGACGTTCGGACCCCTCCGGAAGAGCTTGACATGGTCGACCCTCGTTCCTGCGTCCTTGCCGTCCGTCACGAACTGGACGGGTATGACGAAGCCGGAAACATCGGCAGGAGCGCTCATCGCCGCGTCAAGAATAGCTTCACCAGTTTTCATCGGTAAGGTGTCGTCCGCATCCATCCAAAAGATCCAGCTTCCCTTAGCGTACGAGAGCGAGCGGTTCCGGGCGTCGGAGAAACTGTTCTCCCAAGGGTGTTCATAGACCTTTGCCCCGAACGATCGCGCGATCTCCTGCGTACCGTCCGTGGAGCCAGTGTCGACCACGATGATCTCTTTGAAAAACGGTTCGGCGCTTCGCAGGCAGTCTCCAATGACCCTTGCTTCATCCTTGACGATCATGCAAAGGCTGATGTCTGCAAGCTGCGCCGCAGACCGAAACGAAGCAAGAAGGACCTCTGGTCGCCTGCTCTCGTCGAAGACGGTGCGCTCAGAGGACAGGCCCGGCAGGACGTTGACGAAGCCGCACTCGGTGTCGATCCGCCACTTGTCCAAGTACCGGGCCTCGTTCTGGCGCAACAGCAAGTTTCCGTCCACGCCCAACCGGAACATGCTCGCCGATCCGCGGTGATGGACGAACGCCCGCTCTGATATTGACAGTCTGTATCCCGCTCGACGCATCCTGTAGCAGAGGTCGTTGTCCTCAAAGAACCCAAGCCCGAACGATTCGTCGAAGGGGCCGACCTCTTCGAACACAGAGCGCTTCACGGCCAAACAGAAGCCGACCAGCATGTCCACGTCCCTTGCCCGTTTCGCGGTTGCGGCCAAATCCTCCGCGAACAGCTCGATGGTCTCCAGGCTCGTGTACGTCGGATCGATCTGCTGGTTGTGCCCCACGTTGTTACTGACAGGGCCGGTTGCAGCCACCGAACCGCTCGACATGAGGTCCTTGATCATTTCCCTGATACCGGGTCGGGTCACGATCGTATCGCTATTGAGAAAGAGGAGGACGTTTCCCGTCGCCGCGTTCGCCGCCTGGTTACTCGCCCGAGCAAAACCCAAATTCTGTTCGTTTTCGATCAAGTGGACCCAGTCGCGCTGTCTCACCAACGCGTTCGACCCGTCAGGAGAGGCATTGTCGACGACAATGGTCTCGTGCAGAAGGTCCCTGCAAGACTCCAAACTGTCGAGGCAACGCACTATGTCGTCTTCACCGCCGCAAAGAGGAATGCACACCGAGACCTTCGGGTCCGTATCCGCCCTTCCTTCGGATCCCGTGAAGAAAGACTGGAGCGCCGTTCGAGGCAAATCCCATTCCTTGTCCATGCACGGTTCCAGGACCGCCGGGCAACGGATTCTCTCCGTGAACAGGTAGCACTCAGGGTGGGTCGGATGGAGGTTCCTCACCGTGTGGTCAGTCTTCCAAGCCTGCCACTTCTTCGTCCACCAGCCGGACACGACCTCGTCTCGGTGCGACCAGGTCTCCAGCTTTCGTAGGATACGTTCGTCAGGGCCGCAATACGACAGGTGGTGGAGCGACCCGATCCCGGCGCCCAAGCGCACTCGACGCTTCCCAGAGTAATTCCGAATGTGATGGTGTTCGGCGGCGTCAGCTCGTACCATCAGGACCGGCGTCAAGCTCTCGGGCGGCCGTATGGCGTACTCCGGGGACCTCCAGTACGTCTGCATCTCAACTTCGACAACATCGGCCAGGTTTGCCTTCGCAACGGCCGAAAGCGCTTTACCAAGGGACGGTTCGACGATCTCGTCTCCATCGACGGTCAGGAGAAACGTCACGCCTCGCCGACGGGCTTCGCCCAAAGCATAGGAGCGGTGCAGCGATTCGCTTGACCAATCGCCCTCACAGACTTCGGCACCCGCACTGTGCGCGATTTCGGCACATCGTGCCCAGTCGCCCGGCTCGGCATGCCACGGAACACGGCTTACGAACACCATCACGGGTCCAAGCTGCTTGACCGACGCGATGCTGTCGGCAAGATAGTACCAGTCGTCGTGGACGCAGTACGCGGTCGCGATCGAGGATCCCGGTTTGTCCCTTGTCACGACTTGTATTCTACAGAAGTAATGCCATCGACTGCTCCCGGACCTGAAAGGCTCACGGTGACCTTTGAGACGAAATGTTGGGAGGAAGACTGGCAGCGACTTCTCGCTCCCGGAGTGCTCGCAGAGCGTATAGGGCGGTTGGCCCGACCGTTCGACGAACGCGTCCTGTTCGTGAACAACGTTCGGGACCCTAAGCAGGTGTCCAGGATCGCTGACCGTTTGGTCTCACAAGAGGTACTGACCAAGTACTACTTCGTGTCAGACGTCATCGACGAAGCCCTTGACCGTTTCCGACTCAGGCCAAGCGATCTCGGCGATGGCTATTGGTATTCAAGCGCCGAGTTATCGGGGCTCCACCTTTGCGATACACGGGCGTTGCTCCATTTTTCGAGCGACACTGCAATGGCCCACGTTCACGACTGGGTCACACCGGGCCTGGACCGGCTTGATAAACGCGTCTCCGTCGTTTGTCCGGTTTGGAACGGACGGTTGTTGGAAGCACGTGTCGAGTCCACGTCACAGGTCGGCCCGTACCTTCTTGGCGCGGGATTTTCGGATCAGTGCTATCTTGTAATGAAAGAGCCGTGGCTAACCGCCAATTTTAGCCTTGATCACCCGCATGGCGAGAGATACCCTTCCTATGGTGGTCCATTGTTCGAGCGGAGAGCCGACGCTTGGCTTCGTCATAGCGGTCTTGTCCGAGCCGTGGACACCAGAGCAACGTACATCCATCCGGCTTAATATCGAAAGTTTACGAGTACATGTTGTGCATTAAGGCGATCCAAAGCTAGCGATAGGGTCTCTGCCGTCAGGATGTTTGAAGGCGGAGCATGCCTGACCATTTGGGACGTCCCTTTCTCCTCGAGCTGCAAGAGCTATCCGAGCCGCAAGTCGGACATTCGGATCATCAATGCAGACTCGACGCTTTCCCATAGTGTGACTTCATCGCGATCTAAATGCAGTCAGTCAAAAGCTGAGGCAGTGCCACAAATCCAATAGTGTGCGCCAAGAAGGGGCAAGGACTGGTTAGATAATATGCGAAAGCGAGGCAACTCCTCAAGGCGGGTTCATTAACTGCCATGATTTTGACGTAAGAGTCCCTTAAGAATTCATCAGCATAGACGAGGTAGTTGCAGAGACTATTCCACGTCCACCAGACGCATTCGTAAGAATTCTACTGGAAACCCAACTTAAGGTGCAGATCCAATTGGAATGTCTAGATGAAGAAGGCGAATTTGGCGCTCGCCGCCGCCTCAACGAACCGTCCGGAACGGATACCTTCCTGCCCCGGACCTCACGCCTATCGGACGCCTGGCCGGATGCGCGAGCGATTGCGCACGATCATCGCCGCTTCGCAACTGCCCAGCTTCGCTCTCTACGAATGACAGGCGGCTTTCCGGTGCCGGTTCCTTCCATCCTCGCCTCTCGGTCGAGGCGACACTTTCGCTGCCCAAAAGGCCGACGTTTAGAAAGAGCAAGCAATCTGCCCTAGATTCGTCACCCACCCATCCGCAGGATCAATTTGAAATTCGATTCCGCTTTGGTTTGGTCCACGTGGCACGAAGAACCATGGGCATTCGCCGTGACCTCATCGATGCTTCAGCTCTGCGAGTACCAAGAGAGCCGTCGAAAACAGCTTGAACTGCGACCAATCACCTGAGGACTCGTAGCTACTCAAACATATCGTTCCCATACGGTGTCCACGTAGAAACATACATGGTAACATCTCATAGTGCTGAACGAAACGGAACTGAAAAGCGTGGGCTCATGGCTTCATGAGCACTACGAGTATGACGAAACTGGACGAGACGCCGTACCGCTGGATGACGACGTTCGTGTTGGGATAGAGGAATTCATTGCAGAACTACCCAAATGTGGTGACATGCAATCTCTTGAAAGGGATGTCGACAGCTTTGTTTCAAGCGAAGAAGTTACGCCCCTCGTGCAGAAAGCAGTAGCAGCGCCAGACTCTGACAAGCAGGATGCGACACTGGCAACAATGACTGTTGCCGCCGCCCTCTGGTACATTGCTCAGACCCTCCTGAAGATTGATTATGAGACAGATTCTCTCACGAAAAGCCGGAAGCTAAAAGTTCGTGTGCGAAAAGGCAAAGCATCTCCTGAATCACTCGGCAATTGTCTCAAGTGGATACTGAACCTCAAACAATGAGTTCAGCTCGAGTATCTCGCTTTTTATCGTCAATGCTCCCGCCCAGCTGAATCGGATGCCCCTTCGGACTGAAGTATACATTGTACAAGTTGTCATGAGCCAACTGCAGTTTATCGTCAGTTGCAGACACGACCATGGCAAGTGCTTCCTAAAAGGTATTACCCTCAACCCAAGCAATAGGCGCGATGGCCTCAAGCATCCTAAGGCTTGCCGATAGTGAGACCGCTGTCATCGCTGCGAGGACAATGCTTGCCCCAATTCTAAGAAAGGCTGTTGTAAGATCGATTGCATGTTTGTCTTCCATCCCTGCGTTCGCCTCCGGCTCCACAGACAAACAGAATTACCGCTGGTGAGTTGGTCAGCCCGTTTTCACCCGTATCATTGATCTTGCGCGCGATGTCCAATCGTGCATCGACCACATGATTGTGATGCATCTCAAATCCAGAACTCTGTTGATCAGAGCCAAGATATGTGCCATGGCTAGCAACTATGACTGCATTGCAGTCAGAGTGCGGAGAGTTGCTGAGTGCCTTCAGAAAAGATGACTTGCGAAATAATGGCACGACAGTAACTTCGTGATCTGCGGAATCTTGTGCTACGTCCATTAGTTTCGCTGCAACAGCTGACGAGGAAAGAGCAGGCTTCTGAGTGCCCGTTGTACTGCCAACACTAACAATTACCTTACCGACGATTGACTTACTTTCTGCTCGGCCAAACACACGGGGGTCGTCATCTCTAACAGGCTCCATGTTCTTTATGTAAGCGATTGGACGAACAAGGCCCAGAAGTAATTGCGCACAGTCTGTTGCCGTCTCGATGTTTACGTCGCTTCGAGGAATGTCACTTGCCATTAAGAGGTGCCAGGGTATTGGTACGCCCCGCCTGTGTACATTGAGTGCATGTGAAAGGGAGTAATGAGTGGTAGGACGCGCCCATGAGAAGTATGTTGCTCGCAAATCTGGTATTCTACGGTCTCGAAGAACGGACAAAAAGGTATTTGTAAGCGCAATTGAACTGTGTATTGCTTCGGATAGTTTTAAAAGGCAGTTCTGATGCAGTTCGTGACCCCGAAGCAACTGGCCATACATGTCCGCGTACTCTGACCATGCTTTGAGCGCGAAGTCAGAGTCGTCCAGCAACTGTCTCAGGTTGTCTGCATTGATATCTTCGAAGTTTGAAAGATGCTCGCCCGGAACAAAGGTGTCACCAAAAATCGTAAATGAACAGCTACCATTGAGAGAACGGTTAAATGTAACCGCAGCGTTCGCACTTATATGTTGCATGCACAGTCCCATGACAGGGGCAATCTGGGACTAAATGCCTAGCTCAGGTGGCCAACTACAGGTGCTCCGAGTTTTGTAATCTTACCTGCATTTGACGGAACCGCTCAGACGAGGGGTCAAATGAAATGGCAATGTCCTCGCGCTTGACACATTCCCCATCAAAAGCGTCAATGAGCTGGAAGCTAACCGTGACCGCGTCGCCTGTGGAAGGCGTAACTTGGGGACGAAGGATGGTAGCATCGCGCTCTATTTCGGAGTTGTATCCGACAGAGGTTACAAAGACGACGGGCTGCGCGATGTCTGAGAAGTCCGAGAAAAGAGAAGTGACATCAACGCTCACATGCAGTTGAGCGCCCTTCAATTCCACCTTGGCGACATCCGTGTCAGCCTTCATTACAGGTTGAGACGACGGAGCGCCGAAAAAGGCCGCTTCGCTGGCGTCCCTTCCAATCCAATTGCTCCCCCTGCTGACCTTCATGGGCTTCGGACTCCGCTCCTTGCCTGGCCGCTGGGCACGAGTGACTTGTTCCCTGGGCTCCGCAGTCCAGAGCTCCGTAGGAATACTGGAGTCCTGTTCAATGTCAAGACGGCGCCCCGGAGCCAACGGCCTGGTGATCCGAGTTCCGAGACCTTGCTTCAAGGCACGTGCCTGAATTTTTCGGACGCCGGGACTTTGACCTCGAATCGCTGAATATGACTCCAGCACCCCATCTGTCCAAAGTAATCTCAGCGTGGTGGCGTCATTCGGCTATGCTCCAACAAGCAACCAATATAGGGCCCGTTCAGATTCTAGCGTGAGAAATTGTTTCTTTGAAACGGGGTCGTAGGTGCCAATACACTCGATTGTTCGTCCTTTCTGCCTCTTGCGCTCATCTGCCACGACAATTCGGTAGAAGGGACGGTGCTTTCGGCCCTGTCTTTCTAGCCTGATCTTTACCACTCTTTACTACATACCTCTGCAGCAGTCAGGGGGCTTGCGCCTCGCTCACTGCCAGCAAGAAAATTGGGAGCACTACGATAGCACAAATCCGTCTTAGTATGGGGACGGTTCAGAGTAGTCGCCGCCGCCCCGACGAACGTCAGGAGGGATATATTCCCGCCCCGGAATTCACGTCAGTCTGACGCCTGGCAGGATGCACGAGCGATTGCGCACGATCATCGCCGCTGCGCAACTGCCCCGCTTCGCTCTTTACGGCTGACAGGCGGCCTTCTGGGCCCGGTTCCTTCCATCCTCTCCTCTCGGTTGAGGCGACATCTTCGCTGGCCGTTGCACGCCCCGAAGTTTTTGGGTAGCCTGTTTCGGAAGTCCTGCTATGTAGGCGGACAGCTGGTCTGAACACTTCCGAAAAAACTTCCGAAGTTCTGGTGCGTGTCCTTGCGTTATGAGTTTGAAACGCGAGGTTCAAACGGGACGAAATACCCGCCAAAATTGCCCCGAGCAGGAATTTCGTAAACAGCAGGTCACCAGTTCGAATCTGGTCATCGGCTCCAGAGTTTTGAACTTAAGTAGTTAGAGTTCCAAACCAAATCAATCCGTTGAATTCGATTTTGACAGTGTAGTTGACAGTTCTCGGCGTAGTCTTCTGCTCCTCTGAGGGGTCTTGGCAGGCGAGCCCGACAGGTCACTCGGCGGCAGGTAGGTCTTCAAATTCAGTAAGGTGGTCGGCTCGATCCCTGGCTCGCCTTCAGGCTCCTCGGTCACCTGGCGAGGCCGACACCGATGCCCCCGCCCCTGCCCCTTCTCGCGAGGGGATGCGGCCCCGCAAATTTTGAGAAGCTGGAAAACTTCATTAGGGAGCGGCCGTCCGTGGGCCTGGAGTCGGTGCGGACGACCGAATTTGTCGACCCCCCACCGGGAGCAGTCAGGGGCAAGGCCGTTCGTACGATCCTCAAGTCCGCCTCCAAGAGACGTCCGAACTTTCCGGCACCCCCGGGGGCAGGGGCAAAAGTGGGACGGGGGTCGATTTGCAGTAAGCCTCTCAGATTTTTCTGCCCTTTCCGAGAACCTTGGGCCGGACGTAGGGCGAGGAAGAGTGCGTAACCGGCTGATATCGATCGAGCGCACACACGCAGAAGCCCATGTTCCTTAAGAACCATGACAAGGTCGTACGAACCGTCGGCCTTGTCCTGGCCGCCCAAGCGAGACCACCCTTAGTCCTGCCACCCGCCAAGGTGGGGCTCGATCCCCGTCTGCCTTGAAGGTCCGCTCCGTACACGACGAAGGGCCCTCGGCAGGACGCTTGCAGTAGGCTGTCCTTCCTGACGGGCCCGTAATCGTGCCACCCCGGAGGAGGTCACCCATCGTCGGGACACCCTGCCGCGACAAACGGGCCACACGGAAGGGAGGTCACCCTTCGTCGAGCGACCTGTGGGGCCACGCGCTGAGACGACACGCACTCGGTCGTCCCCTAGTCCTTACGGACACATGGGTGCAAACGGGCACGACTCATCCCGTTTCACCCATGCCACCCGCCGTGGCCCAAGTAACCAGCCCTTGAACGGCTGGGGGGGAGTCTAAGGGCAGGCCATCCAGGTGGCCGTCACCCATGGTCTTGCCACCAGCCGTGCTAGTGAAGTTCAATCAACAGAACGCTGTCATCCTTGATCCGCCTAGCGAGATCCTTACCGCGGTAATTAATCATTGTCGAAGACCCCGATTTCTCGACTGTGCATGAAAACTCTCCGTACTGTCCGCCTAAATACTCGCGAGTCCAAATACTGCCTTCAGGTGCTACCGTGAAGCGCTGGCCGCTCTCTCTAAGCGTGAGCGTTTGCGGCGTACTTGCATAGTTAACGAAAAGCACGTTATGCACCTTCGAGCAACCGCATGCCGCGAGGCATGCCGCAGAAACAACAACAATCCGAGCGAAACTGAATGCTATGCGGGCGTGTTTGACTATAGCTTGACGGTTTATACACTCACCTAAGCAGAGGCACCACCGGGATAATCGGGTATGCTGGCCCTGACATCGGATCACGGTATGGATAACCAGCAGCATTGTATGCATCGATTTCCATTGGCGCATTGTCATGCGACAAAGTGCTGACGTACCCTATGATCGTCATGGGCAAATAGGCAGCCCCGTAGCAGTTCTCTTGCTCGATATGCCAGTGCTCGTGCTTACGCCATCTTGAACTCTTAAGGTACAATTCATAGTCCTCTTCGTCGTGGATTCTGGTGTATCCACTTATCGTCATGGCGTTGCCCTTAAGGTTAATCCGTGAGAACAGGTCAGCGTCGTGATCAACGCCTACATATACCATGTATCCTTCGGGATCTCTCCGCCATGGATCGATCCAAATCCACTCGATGTCCCAGGACTTGCCTCTTCCAGGTTTACCTTGCAAGACCCAGCGCAATCCCTCCGGATCCGCGGCCCCTATCGGGTTCCCATCGCAGTACCCGTACAGGTTCGCCCCGCCCTCGTAGCCGATCGGGTCGCGGTTCAGCCACCGCCCCTGACCCGGATCCACATACCGCTGCCCGCAGAGGTAGAGGCCCGTCTCCGAGTCGTAGTAGTAGCCCCAGCGCCCGTTCCAGCGCCAGCAGTCTGCACCGATGTACTGCGGCACGTTCACGTATTGCCCGTAGCACTCGTACATCGAGGAGTTGTCGAGCGTGCCGTCTGCCTTTAGGCGGTGCACCACCGAGCCTTGCTGGTCGAACTGGTAATAGCGCCAAGAAGACCCGCCCCATCGTGCCACGAGCCCGTCGGGGGCGAAGACGTTGATGGCGGTGACGGTGCCGCTCGCGTCCGTCTCCAACACCGGCTTGCCGCCGTCGTAATAGAAGTACTTGGCCGTCGAAGTCGGCGTCCCGCCGCCCTGTGGGACGCTGGTCGCGCTGTCCTTCCACGCCCTGAGGCCGTCCGACCGGGTGCCGTACCAGCGGTACGCGCCTGTGCTTGAAACCGTCTTTAGGCGCGCCTCCTCGTCCCAGGTCATCGTTGCCCCGGCATAGGCCGTCGGGCTGCCGTTGCCGTCGAAGGCGAAGCCCGTCGCGCTGCGCTGGTTGTCAGCGTTGAAAATCAGCGCGTCGTCACGGTACGTCGTCGGATTGCCTGCGCCGTTTTGCGAGCCATCTTCTCGTACGGCCTGCGCGCTAAGGGCAGGCGCCTCCGAGGAGGCGCCGCCCGCATCGGACGAGGCGTCCGCTCCAGTCGCTCCGAGACAGAGCGCTGCGGCGAGGGCCGTTAAGCACGCGGTCAGGGCGCGGAATCGTCTCGCGGCCACGAGCGTGGTTCTACCACCTTCTCACCCTCCTCTCGCGTGCGATGCGACAGACCCGTGAGAGTCCGTGCCGGACACGACGAAGGGCTCGCCAGTGGCGGCTGTCGAGAGCCGGTCCGAAGAGGCGAGCCCGTCATCGTGCCACCCGTCGAGAGGCCACCCATCGTCGGGCCACCCAGCCGAGAACCTTGGGCCGGACGTAGGGCGAGGAAGAGCGTGTATCCGGCCGATATCTATCGAGCGCACACGCCTGGGAGCCCTTATTCCTGCGGAACCAGGACAAAGCCGCACGATCATCGCCCTTGTCCTGGCCACCCAAGCGAGAGGTCAGCCTTAGTTCTGCCATCCGCCGTGTCAGAGCGCGCGAGAAGCAGGCCACCAGGATGAGGCACCCTTCGTCTTGCTATGCATCGCAGTATATTCAGCCGCCCGGCTACAGGAGGTCGCGAACGGGCCGCGGAGGCCCCGCAGACGGAGCCTCAAGATCGTACCAGTCGGGCTTGAAATCCCAGTCTCCCTGCGCTTCCTTAAAGCTTCTAAGCCTTCGAAGGAGGATCTCGGCCGCGACCTCTCCATACAGGGTTGCCTTCGGATATCTGAGTATTTCTACCGCTGTAGCAGGTCGAAGAAAGGAGTCTACGTGAGCCCCCTCCTTTTCGTATGGCACGAGCCGGCACAATATGTGCTCCTCACCCAGGCTCCTTCTGAGGGGGGTAGAATTGACCACCATCGGCACTGGTTCGTCCAGGATCGGGTTCGAACTATCAGAACCCAACCGCATCCACTTTTCCTGGTCGATCGCCCGGGGGATCGTCCGGATTACAAAGTCTGGCTCTTTCCGGACGATAAGCGGCCAATCGTCCACGGCCTCGTTGGGCCGAATCAGCCTAAACCGCCCTATTAGCTGACGCGAACCTCTCGGAAACGCGAACCAGACGAACATCACCGCATGGTGGCCCGGGCCGGTCTCGATGAGGAAGACGTCGCCGGGCCCAAACCTTTGCTTCTTGGTCCTCATGTCATGTCACCTAGGCAACTCTAGCTACTTTAGGTAATCGGCATACCTTGTGGAGCCGCCTCGTATACCGTTGATTTTGTTCACATTTCCAGGTGCGCCAAGTCCTTTTATGTTGGCGTCTCGGCCCTCTAGGAAGAACTGATCCCAATACCGTTGTTCTGCATAGTCGTCCGTTTCCCGAAGTTTCTCAAAACTCCAGCCTCCACGAACCGGATCTTCCTCCCAATGTTTAGACCGCATAAGGAAGTTCTTGGTACGACCGACATAATGTTCGCCTGTTTCCAAGTTCCTCAACAAATACACTCCTCCCCTCGTGGCGTCGGAAGCACTGTCGACTGCCTCAGTGCCGTGCTTCACTAGTTTAGCGCCCCGGGCGACCCAACTCCCTGGAGCATATGGAATGACGGTCGCCGCAATGCTCCAACCTAGCCCGAGCCACTTCCATCCGTTTCCAGGATCCTGGACAATGTCACCGATATCCATGGCGATGCCCGCGATGTCGGCAATCGTTTCGATAGGCAAGAGCCCGCTCGGGTCGGCCGAGTTCACCGGGTCGCCGAGGCAGTAGGCGTACCAGTTCGGCCCGTCGTACGCAGGATCCCGTGTGAGGAACCGCCCCGTGCTCGGGTCGTAGTAGCGGTGCCCCACGTGCTGGAGTCCGGTGTCCTCCTCGCCGTAGCCGAAGAAGCCGCCGAAGCCCGAGGCCCCCTTCCACGTGCCTGAACTGCCGACGACCGCCCCGAACGCGTCGTAACTCCGCGATGCCGCCACTGTTTGGCCGGAACCGCTCTGTGCGTCCTATAGACTTCAGCCCGCCGTGGAGATAGGTGGTCGTCGACGAGCGGCGCTCGCTGACTCCAGGCGTGTACGAGGCATTGTCGTCGGCGAGGACGGGCGAGAGCACCGACGTGCCCGCGCGGAGATAGTCGAGCGTCGTCGAACCGTCGCCCACCGCCACCCTGGCACGCGACCGTTGTAGCCGAAGGTGCGAGTGCCGAAGCCGCCCGTCATCGTGACGAGGCGGTCGTCGTCGTCGTACTGGGGCGCGCCGCTTGGTCGCTCCATCTCGGTCAGTCGGCCGGCCAAGTCGGTCATGGTGGTGGAATCGCCGTCATTGTCGTATATCAGGTTCGTGTCCGTCCCGCTCAGGTCTACGACCTTCTTGCCCCGCCCCGCCCCATTGTAGATATAAAGAACAGGTCACCAGTTCGAATCTGGTCATCGGCTCCAGGAATTCATCGCTCCTCGTCCGCCTCTTGGACGTGAAACGCCGGTCTTTGTCCCGCACTTCCTTAAGGCCTCGTGTCTCCTGGGAGTCCACACCTCGGCAATAATGAACTCGGAAGACGATGGACGCCGTGGACGTACGCAAGCAATGGGACGACGAAGGTTACGTCCTCGTCAAAGGGCTCTTCTCGGTCGCGGAGACCGACCAGATCCGGGACCACTTCATGGAGTGGAACGCAAGCGACCGGAAAGAAGACTTCGACAGGATCGACCCGACGGGCCAAGACCCTCTCGCCCAGTTCCCCAGGATCATCCATCCGCACCGGAAAGACCGGATCAGCCTCGACTTCCTGCTCGATGAGAGGATCAAGACGGCCTTAGCCACGTTCCTCGACGAGGAGCCCTTCGCCGCTCAGACGATGTTCTACTTCAAGCCGCCCGGAGCCCGAGGACAGGCGTTGCACCAAGACCAGCACTACCTGAGGGCCGAACCTGGCACGTGCGTCGCAGCGTGGCTCGCGGTGGACGCCTGCGACGACGACAACGGGTGCATGCAGGTCGTCCCGAGGTCGCACAGACTCCCCTTGCTGTGCCACGTCCCCGCCGATACGGAACGGAGCTTCACGAGCCAGACCATCCCTGTCCCCGAAGGCTATGAACCGGTCTCGGCCGTCATGGAGGCGGGCGACGTCTTGTTCTTCCACGGCAACCTGATCCACGGCAGCGGCCCGAACGCGTCCGACACGAGGTTTCGCAGGGCGCTCATCGCCCACTATGTGACGGGCGACGCGGAACAGGCCTCGCACTTCTACCATCCCCTGCTCCGGTTCGACGGCACCGTCGTGGACTTGGCCGATTCGCCGGAAGGGGGCCAGTGCGGGGTGGTGACCGAAGCCGGGATCGAGATGGTCGCGTCCCATATGCCTGGGCCCTCTGCACCACATTAGGGGACTCTTATCGTAGGAAGGTCGGATGGAGTCCGCCTTTCATGAATGAACGGTTCGAGTGGTACTACCTAGGGTCGTCCGGCCAGATGGGGCCGATGAGCGAAGAGCAGCTCTTGGAACTGGCCGATAGCGCCGTCCTGACACGGGACACGATGGTCTGGAAAGTCGGGATGGAGGCGTGGACGGCGGCCGGTTCGGTCCCACGATTGGCCGAACGGCTACGTCCGGTCTGGACGCCTCCTCCACCGCCGCAGAACGTGCCAGGACACGGGGCGCCCCCCGGTCCCGGGCGGAGCCGCACGTGCCCCGTCGACGGCACGGCCCTCCGCCGCGTCCAACGGACCGGGATCGACATCGACACGTGCCCGGCGTGCCGGGGTGTCTGGCTCGATCACGGAGAACTGGAGAAACTGATCGACCGGGAAGACGACGGCTACGGGCGGAGCCGGGACGACGACGACGACGACGGTTGGAAGACCGGACGTCGCGACGGCAAAAGAAAGAAAAACCTCTTCGGCGAGGTGTTCGACATCTTCGACTGAGAGGAGTCCCGCGGCGGGTAAACCCGGCACTCATGAGCCGTGAGGCCCCGGGTTCCCGTGTCGGCCTGCTGACGGGCGTCGCGCTGTGCTCCTTCGCGGCGAACTCGCTCCTGTGCCGTTCGGCGCTCAGGGGCGGCACGATCGATCCGGCGACGTTCACCGTCGTCCGGCTCGTCGCCGGATCGGTCCTCCTCACCGTGTTCGCGGGCCGCGCCACGTGGAAGCACGGCGACTGGGCCTCGGCGGCCTTCCTGGGGATCTATGCCGCCGCTTTTTCCTTTGCCTACCTCGGCCTCTCTGCGGGAACCGGGGCCCTCTTGCTGTTCGGCGCCGTCCAAGCGACGATGTTGGGCGTCGGAATGGTCCGGAGCGAGCGTCCCGTGCCACGGGAGTGGGCCGGGCTCGCGGTCGGTTTGGGCGGCCTCGTTTGGCTTTTGTTTCCGGGCCTGACCGCCCCGCCTCTCGGTCCCGCGTTTCTCATGGTCCTCGCAGGCGTGGCGTGGGGTGTCTACACGTTGAGAGGCCGTCGGTCGACGGACGCCGTCGCGACCACGGCCGGAAATTTCGTCCGGGCCGCGCTCCTTTCCTTACCGTTACTCGCGGTTCCCGGCGCGTCCCTTCACGGCACGGCTTCCGGACTTTCCTTGGCCGCAACGTCAGGAGCCGTGACGTCGGGCCTTGGGTACGTCGCGTGGTACGCGGCCCTCCGCCGACTGTCGGGCCCAAGGGCGGCCATCGTTCAACTGAGCGTCCCGGTGCTGGCCGGACTCGCCGGAGTCCTCTTCCTTCAGGAGTCGATGACCGTACGTCTCGCCGTGGCGACCGTTCTTGTCGTCGGTGGCGTCGCGCTCGCTCTGACGGCCGGCGGTTCCCAGCCCGGAGTCAAGAAACAGGATCCCGTCGGAACCGAAGATCCGGGACAAGTCGGCATAGACTGAGCGCGGAGAGATCCGTGCGAGATGTCACGTCGCGCCCGTTCGCCGTCTTGAGCCCAACCGCCGTCGCCGGACGGGCCAGACCCACCTTGGCTCCCTCACCTGGACCGGCTCACGGCCATAGGTATGAGCTTTATGGCGGATCCGCCGTCAGGGATCAGAACCCGGCGTACGCTCCCATGTCCGGCGGCGTCAGCGCCTCCATGTCGGCCTGATGGGCGCAATCGGGACAGAGCACTTCGCAGTTCGAGAGGTCGTCCTCTCCGTGCAGCGGGTGCTCTTTGATGTGATGGAACGTCGCCGTCGTCATTTTGAGCCTGGACTGGCAACGGGTCATGTAGTGGAGGGAGCAGCCGGAGCGCTTGCACTCGCACCGCCCACCGCTCCGCTCGAGCGCGGCTTTCTTCGTGGTCTCGGAGAACATCGTGCGGGACGGCAAGTCTTTCGCTTGCGACCGTTCGGCACGGTCCGCACTCCGGACGCCGGACGGTCCAGCGTCAGGTTCACTGTATCACGTCGGTCTCTGAAGTGATCGTCGGCGGGACGAACGCCCGACACGTGTCGTCGGAAACGTCGACGAGGTTCGAAACGTCTCATCGAAGAGCCGATCCCTGAAGAAGTCCTGCGTCTGCAAAACTCCGGACACTCTCGCCCCGTCGCGACCGTACATTCCCTTGTGACTTTCGGTCGGCGCACTGAACAATGTCCGACAGCGGACGTCACCGCCTGTCTGGGCTTGGGAACCTTTAAGGAATGAACGGGGCGAACGGTACGGCTACCGAAACCGGCGGCAAGTTGCCCGTCTTCGACCTCTCGGAACAGAAACCGGATCCGGAGGCGATCGAACTCGTCCCGGGCGAGTTCGCCCTCAAACACCAGATCTTGCCCGTCGCGTTCGAAGGCGACGTGCTCGTCGTCGCGATCGGCGGGCTCCAGTCGTTGCAGGCCGTCGCCGACCTCGGCGTCCTCATCGAACGGCCGGTCAAAGCCGTCCAGGCCAACCCGCAACTCATCCGTGACCGCATCGAAGAGCGGTTCCTCGAAGGCATCCTCTCCCAGCTTCCCGGCGACGAGGGCCCGTCGACGGAGATCGACGATTCGACGGATCTGGCCGACCTCCAAAAGATGGCCGGTGAGACGGCCGTCGTCCAGATGGTCAACCTCCTGTTCGCACAGGCCGTGCGCGACAATGCCAGCGACATCCACATCGAGCCGTACGAGCGCGAGGTCAAGGTCCGGTACCGCATCGACGGCATGCTTCACGACATGCTTCGGCCGCCGAAGCGGATGCACGCCGCGATCGTCTCCCGACTGAAGATCCTCGGCGAGATGAACATCGCCGAGCGGCGGCTGCCCCAAGACGGGCGCATCAAACTGACGATCGCCGGCCGGGCCGTCGACGTTCGCGTCTCGATCGTGCCGACGGTGTTCGGAGAACGCGCGGTCATGAGGATCCTCGACAAGGGGACGGCCATGCTCGGGCTGGAAGAGTTGGGTATGCAGCCGGACGTCCTGGAGAAGTTCCGACGGCTCATTTCGATCCCGTACGGCATCATCCTTGCGACAGGGCCCACGGGTTCGGGCAAATCCACGACGCTGTACGCGTCCCTACAGGAGATCTACGACCCGAGCAAGAACATCCTGACGATCGAGGACCCGGTCGAATACCAGGTCCCTGGGATCGGACAGGTCCAAGTCCGGCCTAACATTGGCCTCTCCTTCGCCTCGGGTCTGCGCTCCTTCTTACGGCAAGACCCGGACGTCATCATGGTCGGTGAAATCCGCGACCACGAGACGGCCGAGATCGCGATCCACGCCGCTTTGACGGGCCACCTCGTCTTCAGCACCCTGCACACGAACGACGCTCCCGGCGCACTGACACGGTTGCTCGACATGGGCGTCGAGCCGTACCTTGCTGCGAGTTCGGTCATCGGCGTCGTGGCCCAGCGGCTCGTCCGGCGCAACTGTCCGTTCTGCGCGGAGCCGACCTCCTTTGACGCGGACGCGTTGGCCGCGATCGGCGTCTCCAAGGGCGAAACCGGCGACTTCCGCAAAGGCAAGGGTTGCGACAAGTGCCAAGGGACGGGCTTTAAAGGCCGCCAAGGCGTGTACGAACTCTTGATGGTCGACGAGACCATCCGGCACCTCACCGTCGAGCGCGCATCGGCGGGCGTGATCAAGGAGCACGCGACGGGCGTCCAGAAAATGCGGACCCTCCTCGGGGACGGCCGGGTCGCCGTCCTGAACGGCCGTTCCACGCCGGACGAAGTCCTCCGTGTCTGCCAGAGGGAGGGTCTGTGACGTCGTTCGCCTATACGGCCGTCGAGGCGTCGGGACGACGTCGCAACGGCATCGTCGACGCTTCAGACCGCGAGTCGGCCGTCGCCCAACTCTTGTCGGGCGGGCTCTTCGTCGTCGACATCCGCCCGGAAGCCGGGGTGAAACAGATGGTCCAGGCGTCGAAGCCTGGGCGCGTGTCCCGTAGCGACATCGCCATCTTCACGCGCCGGCTCGCCGACCTCTCGGCGGCCGGGCTTCCCTTGGACCGCGTCCTCCAAGTCGTGGGCGAACAGTCGGAAAGCAAAGTTCTGGTGGACGTCGCCGAACAGGCCTTGGTCGACGTCAAAGCGGGCCTCAGCGTGTCCCAAGCTCTGGCCAAACACCCCAAAGTCTTCAATAGCGTCTACACCGAAACGTTGCGTGCCGGCGAGGCGAGCGGCCAGCTACCGAGCGTCGCGACGCGTCTGGCGGACTTTCTCGAGACCGAAGTCGCGCGCCGGAGCCAGATCACGAACGCGCTGATCTATCCGGCGATCCTCAGCGCGACGGCCGCGTTCGTCGTCATCTTCCTGCTGACCTTCGTCGTGCCACGGCTGTCCGGCGTGTTCCGCGACCTGGGCAACGATTTGCCCGTGACCACGAAGATCCTCCTCGGCGTCACCGACTTCATCACGACGAACTGGATCGCGATCGTCGTCGGAATCGTCGCCGCGATCGTGGGGTACAGGATGTGGGCGGCGACGGAAGCCGGGGCGAGGGCCAGGGACACGATCGTGCTGAAGCTGCCCTTGGTCGGCAAGGTGTGGACCAAGGCCGTCGTCGCCCGGTTCTCCCATGTCCTTGGGACGCTGGTCTTCGGCGGCGTGCCGATCCTAGAAGCGCTACAGATCGCCGGGATGTCGGCGGGGAACAGGGTGTTCCGCGACACCAGCAACCAAGTGGCGGGCGACGTGCGAGAGGGCCGCTCGATCGCGGCCTCCATGCGGGACGCGGGGTCGTTCCCTCCGGTGCTGACCCATATGGTCGCGATCGGCGAAGAGACGGGCGACCTTCCCAAGATGCTGTCCCGTGTCGCGGGGAGCTTGGACTTCGAGGTCGAACACGGGATGAAGCGGCTCACAGCGATGGTCGAGCCGGTCATCGTCCTGACCATGGGGTTCTTCGTCGGATTCGTCGTGCTTTCCGTCATCCTACCGATCTATCAAGCTCAAGAACTGGTGAAATGAAATGACAAAGAATCTCCTTGCGAGGCGTATCAGACCATGAAACGGCGAAAGAAAGCGTTTACGCTCATCGAGCTGCTCGTCGTCATCTTGATCCTCGCGATCCTGGCGGCCCTGATCGTGCCGCGGGTCGTGAACAAGACGTCGGACGCGAAGCGCTCGAAGGCCGCCAGCGACATTTCGTCCCTCCACACGGCCCTGAACAATTTCAGGTTGGACTGTGACCGCTTCCCGACGTCCGAAGAAGGCCTGGCCGCCTTACGGAGCCAACCCGCCGACGTTCCCGGATGGCGCGGCCCGTATTTGGACAAACCGCTTCCTCCCGACCCCTGGGGCAACGAGTACTACTACGAGAACACGGGTAACGATAACTTTGTCGTCATGTCCTATGGTGCCGACGGTGCACCGGGTGGAGAAGGCGACGGAATGGACGTCGGCGGAGAAGACGACTCCGGCGGGGGCTAGCCGCACGTCCTGATGCGTCGTGGGTTCACACTGATCGAATTGAGCGTCGTCATCGTGGTCTTGGCCATGATGGCGGCCCTGATCGTGCCGAACCTGGTCACGTCGCTGAGGGGCGGGCAGGTCAAGGTTTACCGACAGTCGGTGTTCGACATCGTGCGGCAAGGCCGGGAAGAGGCGGTCACAAGGGGGACGACCGTCACTTTGAAGGGCGAAGAGTCGGGAGTTTTCAGCCTGACTCAAGCAGGCGAGGACGGCGACGCGACGATCAAGGAGACGCGCGAGGGCGGTGACGTGACCGCATCCGGGTTCGAGTCGTTCTCGACGGCCTCGACGGACGCCGAATGGTCGACGCGCTTCTTCCCCGACGGATCGAGCGAAGGCGGAGCGTTCCAACTGGACGAAGGGTCGTCTTCGGTCACGGTCAGGATACGCAGGGCCGACGGACGGATGACGGTCACGAGCGGGCCGGTCAGCGACAACGCGAACGACGAGACGAAATGGGAGGTCGGGACGTGGTGAAGCGGTCGAATGGCTTCTCGCTGATCGAAGTGCTCGTCGCAGTGGCGATGACGGGGATCGCCGTCGCCGGGCTCGTCGGCACGCTCGGATACATGTCGAAGTCGGAGGCGCGGGCGCTTGAACGCGAGAAAGTGCAGGCTTTGGCCCAAGACAAGATCGACGAAGTCATGGCCGTAGGGACGTACGACCAGACGGAGGGGAACTTTGAGGACCTTGGCGTCTCCGGATACTCCTGGACGATGACTCTCGATACGACGCAACTCCCGGACGTGGATTCAGTGACCGTGACCGTCACGAAGGACACCGATTCGACGATGTCACAGTCGCTCGGCACGCTCGTCTACCGGCCGACGACGACGGGGGCGGCACCGTGAAACGTCGGGGCGTGACGCTACTGGAACTCCTGGTGTCGTCCATCCTGGCAGCGGCGATCACCTCGGCGCTTTCAATGGCCTTCTCGGTGGCGGCCAAGCACCAGCAGACGTACGCAAGGCCCAGGGTCGAAGCGGAACTCCGGACGTACTTCGAGGACCGGATTCGGGCCCTTGTGTCACGGGCCCTGCTGAGCCCTGACGACGCCGACACCGTCACCGTTTTCAGAACGGACACCGACAGTCAAGGCGACGGTGCCTCAGACCGGTTGACGTTCACCATCGAGGGTCAAAGGTGGAACTACGGCGCGATGGACGACTCGAGTACCGATTTCGAAAGCCGTAACGAGACCTGGGGGCCGGTCGGAGGCCTGACCGAAGTCAGTATCGGCACGACCGCGCAAGGCGAGGCCGGGTCCCGAACCGGTCTGTTCGTCCGATCCCAGACCCCGGCCGATTCCGACCATGAACAGGGTGGCTATGAGCAGGTCTTAGACGACCAGGTCGCGTCGGTGTCGTTCGAAGTCCTCGACGAGACAGGTAACTGGACGGCCTCGTGGGACTCGTCGACCTCCCGGACCCTGCCGACAGGGGTCAAAGTCTCGTACACCTTGCTCGACGATCCTGACACGGTCAGAAGCTTCGTCGTCAGACTCCGGAACGCGACGTCCCAGGCGGTGTCGCCGTGAGAAGGAAGCGCGGTAGCGCGTTCGTCATGGCGCTGATGGTGATCGTGGCCGTAACGTCCATCCTGGCCCTGACCGCATCCCGCGAACGGGTGAACCTTAAGGCGACCGTGAACAGGCTCGAAGCGCGGCGCGCCCGAATGGCGGCCGAGGCCGGTGTGCAAGCGGCCATGGCCGAACTGGCCAACCTCACATCGACGTCGACGGTCGACCGGCTCGGTACATGGTCGACCTTCGGGGACGAGGGCCTCATGCAGTACGTCGTCAACGACGTGGCCTTCCGCGTCCAGATCATCGACGCGGCGTCCTTAGTCAACTTGAACCGGGCATCGGAAGCGCAGCTGCAGAACATGAACCTGACGACGGCCCAGATCGATTCCCTCCTCGACTGGCGGGAAGAGGGGGAGACGGCCCGGACCGAAGGGGCGAAGGACGAGTTCTATCAGAACCTTCCGCAGCCCTACTCGGCGGCCAAAGGCCGGCTCCACGACATCAAAGACGTGCTCCTGGTCAAAGATTGGGTCCCTTCGACCGTGTTCTCGATGGACAACACGACGAACACGGGCATCGTGACGGTGCCGCTGTACGAACTGTGCACCGTGGAAAGCGGTGCCCCGAACACGGACGGCTCTGGGACGCAACGGCAGAACATCAACACAGTCCAGGTCCAGCAGCTTGTCCAGGCCGGCATCGGCCAGCAGGCCGCTGCCGCGATCATCGCCCGGCGCAACGGCCTTGGGACGTTCACCTCGATCAATCAGGCTGTCAGTGCTCCCGGAGTGGACGTGAACGCTGCCGGGATCATCATGGACAGGTTCTGGACGGACGGATCGACCCGGATCGAGGGCCAACTGAACCTGAACACGGCGTCCGAGGAGGCCATCATGACGTTGCCTGGCATGACCCAGGACGTCGCGTCCTCGATCGTTTCCCGCCAAGACGCAGGCTTTCAGCAATTGAGTGAACTGGCGCAGATCCCTGGCGTCACCACACAGTTGTTGGGCCAGACTGCCGACCTCCTCTCGGTCGGTTCCGACACGTTTCTGATCCGAGTCCGGGCGACGGCAGGTTCGACGGTGACCTGCGTCGAAGCCGTGGTCAGGATGGAGGGGACGTCTCCGACCCTCGTAAAGATCAGTGAGACACCAGAGAAAGACATGCTTTCCGTTTGGACATGGTCGAACGACTCGATCAACGACACCGTATTGAGCGAGGTGCGGCCATGAGGCCCGGAGACGGCGTCACTTATCCCGTCCTCGAGTACGCGCGCGACACCGTGCGCCTTTACACGCCCTCCACGGGCCGGGTCGTTTCGGCACGAAGGCCGCACGAGGTGCTGGCCGAACTCGGGCCGAACCGGACGGTCGTCCTCGCCTTGTCGCGGCGCAGTTCGTTCGTACGGTCGACGCGGTTGCCCGACGTGGACAAGGGGGCCTTGTCCGCGATCCTGGGGCTTCAAGTCGGCCAACTGTTCCCGCTCGCGCCGTCGGACCTGGCGTTCGATGCGGCGCCCGCCGAGGACAAGAACACGGAAGGGCGACTGGCCACGATCGCGGCCGTCAAGACCGAACTGCTGTCCGAGGCCCTGGCCGCCTTGAAGGAGGCGGGGATCGGGACGGCGGCGGTCCTTCCGGCCGCTTGGTCGTCGGCCAGGATCGCCCGTTCTGCCGGACTCTCCGACTGCGCCGTTGTCGGACACGGTCCGGAGGGATTGACCATCGACCTCGTCCAAGGCGGCGCGGTCGTCCAGTCCCGTACCGTTCCCGCTCAAGAGTCCGCGACGGCGGTCGCCTCCGAGGTCGCCCAGAGCTTGGAAGCGGCCCAAATGTCGGACGTCGAGGTTTTGTGCGCTCCGGGAGTGCCCTATCCGGGCGGCCGGAAATGGGACGATGAGCCTTTGGCGGCCCTGTCCAACGGGCCGTTCGAGCTCTTCCTTGAACTGCCCGAAGCCAAATTGGCCAAGGCCAAAAAGGAAGAGCACAAGCGAAAGAACCTGGCCCTCCTCCTGTGGGTCGCGGCCCTAGGGGTCGGGGCCGTGGTGTACGACATCCGGAGCAGCGAGGCGGAGACGGTGAAGAAGGCGGACAAGAAGTGGGCCGGGCGCCTCAAGACGATCCGTTCGGACAATTCGCTCGCTCAGTCCCGCGCGACCGAACTGCGGTCGGTGAAGGGCGTGGTGGACGTCGCGTTCGCACCGAAACAGCCGCTGTCCGACGTTACGACGGTCCTCTCGAACCTTTCGCCGCCTAGCCTTTGGCTGACGGGCGTCTCGGTCGAACGTGGGAAACGGGCCACGGTGAGAGGGACGGCGACCAACGGGCAGGCCGTCTCGGCCTACTTGACGTCGCTGGGCAGGCAATCACGGTTGAGGGACATTAAGCTCGTATTCGCGAACAATGCGCTGATCGAAAAGACACCGGTCGTCAACTTCTCGGTCTCGATGCACGTCGTCGGCAATTTTCCGCTTCCCGAAAAGGCGGCAGGAGGGGCGGTTGCGCGGCGTTCGTGACCCTTGGCAGACGGCCGGGATCGCGGCGATGGTGCTGACGGTCGGCCTCTTGGCGTTCCACCTTCTGGCTCCCATGCCGAGCGCGGCTCAGACGACCAAGCGGCATCGGGCCGAAGAGATCAAAACGGAAGCCGAGACCAAGTCCCTTCGAGAGGAAGTGGCCCGGATCAAGACCGAGATCGCCCCGAACCTGTGGGACGTTCCCGTCGACGAACTGGGCGCGGCGGTGATGGGGGTCGTCGACAAGGCCGTCGCCGGAAAGGCCTTAAAAATCCAGGGATTTCGGCCCCAGAAGCCGATAACGGTCTCAGGGGTCACGAGGTTTCCGTACCTCGTGGTCCTACAAGGCCCGTTCCAGCAGGTCGTAGGGTTTGTTAGGGATATTGAAACAACAGGAACGAAACTGGCCGTGAGCGGAGTACAAATGTCTGGGGCGGACGGAGCCACGGACACAGTTACGGCGACGATCGGGATCGTCGCGCTGAAGACCGAGGGAGGAAACAACGAACGTGAAACAAACTAAGCCGTTTTTCGCCCGGCCGCTCACATGGGTCGCGCTGGCGGCCTTGGGCATCGCCGGCTACGTCATGACCGAGCCGGAACAGTCCAAGGCGCCAAAGACGACGTCCTCCCGGCCCAAAAAGAAGTCCACGACCGCCGCTAAGGAGGAAGTGTTCACGAAGGAGGACACGACGGCCACGTTTTCTCCGGTCAAAGACCAGGTCAAGAACTCCTTCCGGCCCATCGTGGCGAAGTCGGGCCGCTTCGGAGGAGCCGACGGGATGGCGAACGTGCTTCCAGGAGACTTTACGGGCGGCGACGGAAGCTGGGTCTACACGGGGTCCGTGGAAACGGACGGCGTGATGATGGCCCTGATCGAGAACCGTGCGACCGGAGACGCCGTGTACTTGAAGCGCGGCGAACGTTGGAAGAGCTCGTACGTCGTCGACATTACGGAAGATTCGGTCGTCATGCGGGGCCCTTCGGGCGAAAAAGCCCTTGGCCTCGTCGACGCCCCCGCCTCGATCGCCAGAACCGGCGGGGGTGGGCGAGCGTCTACACCGGTAGCGCCCATGAACGTGGACGTCCCGCGCAATTTCAGAGGCCCGATCGGGAACGGTGGAGGCAACGCGATGCCGAACGGCCTGAGCGTCGTGCCTGAAGCCGCGCCGGCCGGCCAAGTCCCGCAAGAAATCGTGTTCCCAGGAGACAACGAATGAAACGCACACTGGCCCTTTTGGCGTTGCTGACCCTTCAGCCCGCCGTCCTCTTCGCGCAGGACTTCGACTCTGGGGACTCCGCCAAGCCATGGGACAGCTTGAAGCTGCCGAAAAAGTCCGTCAAGCTGGACTTTAAGGGGGCGAGCGTCGACGCCGTCATCCAGTACTTTTCCAAGGCGTCCGGGATCACGATCATCAAGGATCCTTCGTTGACGCAACCGTTGACGCTCTCGACGGCTAACGCGGTGCCGCTCAACGAAGCGTTCTCGATCTTGAACACCGCCCTTGGTCTCCGGAACTATGAGATCAAGAAGGACGGCAAGGTCCTCGTCGTCAAAGCGAAGCCTCAGAACAACCGGGGCGGGCGCGACATGACGGGAGGGGCGTCGTTCGACCCGTCGATGCTGGCGGGCGCAGGGCAGGATCAGAGCGTCCTCAAGGTCTACCGCGTCAACTTCGCGAACGCCTCGACCGTGGCGCGGGTCGTGAACGACGTCTTCGCCGGCACCGGCGGCGGCGGCCCCCAGTTCACGATGGCCCCAGGGGGCGCATTCGGGAACCGGGGCGGACGGACGCAGGGCCGAGGGTTCTCGTTCGGCGGCTTCGGCCAGCAGCAAACCATCCGGGCGTCTTCGGACGACTACTCCAACACCGTGATCGTGAACGCGCCGAGCAAGAACCAAAGGCAGGTCGAAGACCTGATCAAAGAGATCGACACGCCGGCCGAAGAAGCCCAGAAGCCCAAGGTCTACCGGCTCGAGTTTGCGACGTCGGACGAACTTCAGCCTGTCATCAACAACGTTCTCGTCGCCAACGCTCCGCGAGGTAAGGGCGGCTCGACCTCCAACACCCCGGTGGACCGGCAGTTCTCCGGATTCCCGTTCGGCGGGCTGTTCGGCAACAGGCAGAACTCGAACAATTCGGCGGTCGTGTCCGAACCAAGGACGAACTCGCTCATCGTCACGACCACCGAAGGCAACCACGAACTGGTCACCAAGGTGTTGAAAGACCTTGATACCGAGATCAAGATCCAGTCCACGACGTTCGTCCTGCCGCTCGACAACGCGCGAGCCGACCAGGTCGCGCAACTGATGCAACAAGCCTTCGGCACGCGGACGGGCGCCAACGGGCGGTCGAACAACACGGGCCGGACGAGCACTCAAAACGGGACGCAGAACCGGAACAACCGCAACAACAACGGCGGTAACCGGCTCGGAAACGGCAACCAATTGGGCGGGAACGTCGGCAACGAAGACACGTTGGCGCTGGAGGTCGGCGAGGACGGACAACTCCGGACGAGCATCGACGTCAACAGTGAACTGATGGCCCAGTTTTTCGGCGGTCAGTTCGGTGGAGGCGGCCAGAACAACCAGAACCGGACGAACCAGAACACGGGTCAGACCGTGGGACGTGACGCCCAGGGACGGGTCGTTCCGGTCCAAGACTTGACGAATCAGGTCACGGTCATCCCCGATCAGAACACGAACAGCCTGATCATCGTCACGACCCCCGGCAACGCCGACCTGATCCGGAACATCGTCGCCCAGCTCGACCGCATCCCCGAGCAGGTCATGATCGAAACGATCATCGTCGAAGCGACCCTCGGATCGGAAGACAAACTCGGCGTCGAATGGAAGTTCGCACAGACGCCGGCGTTCGGGAACCCGGGGACGGGCGGTACGGCCGAAGGGAACTTCGGGCTCCAGACGGCGAACGGCCAAGGCTTCAGGTACACCCTGACAGGCGGGAACCTGACAGGCTTCATCAACGCGCTGAAGACGGACACGAAGTTCCAAGTGCTCTCAACGCCGAAGATCTTTACCAGCAACAACGTCGAAGCCGAGATCAACATCAGCCAGCGCGTCCCTTACGTGACGAGCCAACGGACGGACGTGAACGGCAACATCACATACACGTACGATTTCGAGGACGTCGGCATCGTGCTGACCGTGACCCCCAGGATCACGGCCAACGGCTACGTGACCATGGACGTGCTCCAGACCGCGAACGACCTTCAGGGCTTCACGAGCTTCAACGCACCGATCGTCAACCAGCGTCAGGCGGAGACGACGGTCGCGGTGAAGGACGGCGAGACGATCATCCTCGGCGGCATCATCCGCAACACGGTGACGTCCACGGTCAAAAAGATCCCTCTGCTGGGCGACATCCCGATCCTCGGCAACATCTTCCGGTCGACCGACCGGAGCAAGAACAGAACAGAATTGCTCGTCTTCCTTAGCCCGCGCGTCGTCCGAAACCCGGACGATGCCGCCAAGCTGAGGAAGAACGAACAAGAAAAGCTCTCCAAGTCCACCCAAGGCGACCTCAAAAAGGTCATCGACGATGGCAAGGGTAAAAAGGGCGGCGACTCCAGTTCCGGAGACAGGTGAACATGAACAAGATCATTCGAACCCTTGCGGTCGCAGCCATGATCGGCGCGGCTGCTCTCTCGATGGCGCAGGGCGGCGGTGGCCGCGGAATGCGAATGGGCGGCCCCGGTGGCGGCGGCCCGACGATGCTGTTGATGCGCGAAGACGTCCAGAAGGAGATCAAGCTCACGAGCGAGCAGAAGTCCAAGCTGGACGAGATGCGTCAAGCCATGCAGGAAAAGATGCGCGAGATGTTCCAGAACGGCGGTGGCGGCGGTGACCGTGAAGCCATGATGGCCGAGATGCAGAAGATGCGGGCCGAGTCGGACAAGCAGACCAATGCGGTCCTGACCGCCGACCAGCAGAAGCGGCTCAAGGAACTCTGGATCCAACGCGAAGGCGCCCGTTCGATCACGAACGCGGACGTGCAGAAAGACCTCAACATGACCGACGACCAGAAGGCGAAGGTCAAAGAGATCATGGCGGCTCAGGCTGAAGCCCAGCAGGGCCTCATGGAAAAAATGCGCAACCAAGAAATCGACCGTGATGAGATGCGCACGATCATGACGAAGAACCAGGAAACCTTGAAGGAAAAGCTGAACGGCGTCCTCACCGACGAACAGAAGGCCCAACTCAAGAAGATGGAAGGCGCCCCCTTCAAGTTCGAAGAGGGTAACGGCGGCATCGGCTAAAGCCGGACGACCGTCGAACGGCAGGGCCGGATCACAATGATCCGGCCCTTTTTATGCCTCAAGTGATCGAATTGCCGGTTTTGTCGCAAAGGGCGAACGTGCCTGCGCCGGACGGCGCACCTGGAGTAATCTAACGAACGTTCACGCGAACGATTGGTTCGCATGACGATTCTCGTTTCAGGGACTGTTCTATGAAGATTCGTAACGTCGCGCGCCGCGCCCTGGCCCCCGTGATGTGGGGCGTCTTCGCCTCCCTGCCCGCTCCGGCACTGTCACAGTCCGTCGGCGGCCAACCGCTGGTCCCTTACATTTTTACGTTCCCCTATCAAGACCAGTTTCTTAACGGACAGTTGCAGGACATGACGCACGCCTATCCTTACTGTGGCGTCAGGATCTTGGCGAAGGGCGACTATCACGTTCCGTCCTGGTCGATGCTCGTGCCTTTCCTGACCGGCGTCTCAGCGTTCACCGATCCGGACCATCCGAACCTCGACCCGATCGTGGCCGTCGGCGCGTACAACCTCGGGAACACGGCGGGCCTTAAGCTGATGGCCAATGAGCCGACGGCAGGCGTCGTCCTTGAGACCAACTACCTCGTACCGCCGACCTATTACCGCCAAATGGAGTGGTACTTGTCGTTCCGGACGACCCAAGGCAATCCTGGACAGGAATACAGGCCGATCAACATCAACTACGCACCGGACTTCGGTCAAGTCACGGGATCGTCGATCAGCGCCGCATCGCAACCATGGGGAGCGAACTTCGAGTTCGTCGCTCCGGTCGGTGGGATCGCAGGGACGAGGTTTGCCCAGATCGGCTGGAGCGGCTCCGGCGGGGGCGCCATCAACGGGTTCCAGCACTCGGGCAACTCCACCGAGAACACCCTCATCGACATCCAAGCGCAAGGCGCCCAAAACTCTGTGATCCAAATCGGGTCACGGGGGATCACAGGCGTCGGGAGGTGGGCCACGCTCAGTCCCATGCAGTGCGCCATGAGCGTCGCGACGGCCAGCGATTTCCTCCGGCTCTACGACACGGGTTCGAACGGTGGAGGGGCCGTTTCGATCAACTCTTCGAACGCGGGCAACATGGCGGGAATCGTGGTCAGTAGCAGTTCCACGAACCGGCCCAGCATCGTAGGCAAAGGGATCGCCGGGCAGGCGGCGCCCTTATTGCGGCTCGTCGATTCGTCGAACGCAGACCCGTCCACGAACAAGGGCGAGGTCTTTTCGGTCGACACCAACGGGAACATGCGGATCAAGGTCGGGACCGTGAACGCAGGGACCGGCCAAGGATCGGTCACGTTGACGAGCCCGTTCTCAGACATCCTCGGGGCGAACGGCACGAAAGGTGTGACCCTCCCGGTCGCGTCGTCCGGACTGGTCGTCCGTGGGTACGCGGACGGGAACAGCGCCGTTGTCCTTTGGCCCGCAAGCGGAGGCTCCATCAACGGCGGACCGGCCAACGGCGCGATTTCGATCCCGGCCCACAAAGTGTTCACGGCGACAGCTCTCGATGGGAGCCGCTGGGCCGTCCAGGTCGGATCCTAGTCCTCCAGATTGGGGCCGTCGCCTCTGGCGGCCCCGATCCTTCAAACTGATTTCGTGCCCGACAAGATCCCTCTGACGTACACCTTCGGCAACCACATGCATTGGGTGGACATGGAGTGGCTGTGGGGCTACCGTGTCTTGCCCGGCTCTGTGGCCGACATGCTCCGGTACTGCCACGAGACCGGCGCCAAAGGGTGCGTCAATTTCGACGGGATCGGCTACGAGAAACTCGCGGCAGAAGCACCGGAGGCCCTGCGGGCCTTGTGCGAGGCGGTCCAGGACGGCGTCGTCGAACCGGTCGGGTGTTCTTACGGCCAACCGTACGGGCTCTTCCATGGTGGCGAGTCGAACGTCCGACAACGGGTCTATGGCGTCCGGACCGTGATGCGGCTGCTCGGCGTCCGGCCGAAGACGTTCTGGGAAGAGGAGTTCGACTTTTTCCCCCAATTGCCGCAAATGTTGTCGGGCGTCGGGATGTCGGGAGCGTCGCTCTACTTCCAGTGGACCTGGCACACGCCCGAAGTCCCGTTCGAGGACGGGCCCGTGGTCTGGTGGGAAGGCGTCGACGGCACGCGCCTTCTGACTGCCACTCGGAACCGAATGAACCTCCACCAATGGCCGGAGGACTTCCAGATCCTCTTGGACGAGCTGGCGGAAGATCCAAGGGACGCGCCGAGGCGCGGTTCGGGCGCCGCTCCACCCCCGACCCCCTCCTCATGTTCGGGGCACGAACCATCCCCTGCACACGAGGAGGGGGCTCCGGAACCCCTCATCCTCCAATGGCTGGAACTCATGCCGTCGCCGGACTGGATGTGCCGGTCCGAAATCATGCTGCCGAAGCTGCTCGGACTGAAGGACGACCGGTTCGACGTCACCTTCGCGACTCTGGGAGAGTATCTGGACGGCGTCAGACCGGCGGCGGGCGAGGTTCCCGTGCGTCGCTACGGTCTCGAAGACGTCTGGCACGGCATGACGCTCGGGAAAAACGGGGACAGGCACGTCCGAAAGTCGGCCGCACTGGAACGCCGAATCCTGACGTCAGAGGCCGCTTGGGCGATCCTCGGACTGTTCGGCCGACCCTATAAGCCCTGGGACGTCTATCCGGTCTGGGAACTCGAGGAGTGCTGGAGGATGCTCCTCGCCGCACAACACCACGACAACCACGAGTGTGAGGGCCTGTGCGGTCACGTCGCGGAAGCTCAAATGGGGTACGTCGAGACCGCCTTGGACACGAACGATCCGGTCGGCCACCTCGGCGCTAGGCTACCGGCGGGCGCCACGGGCCTGACCTTTAACGGGCTCGCGCGACCTGTCCCTCGAACCGGTCAGGCCCCTCCAGTCCCGGCCTGGGGCTACTCCGTGGATTTCGGACCAAGCGGGCCCGAACGTGCGGCTTGGACGACGGAAGGGGACGCAGCGGTCTTCCGCTCGGGCGAGTTCGAATGCGCCGTATCTCGCAAGACGGGCGGGCTCCTCCGCCTCCGGAGAGGCGAACACGCCCTCACGTTCGAAGACGGGGCTTGGCCGCACTTTTCATGGGGCGAAAACGGAGAAGCGCGAGTCGCACAAGGGCTCTACCGTCCCATGGAACACAACGGTCCCGGGAACGAGCTCTTCGTCATGTTCGGAAGCCAGGGCGACTTCGGCGTTTGGTACCTTCCACGCCCCGAATCGGGAAGCCTCGAGGTCGTCGTCAGCGTCGAGCCTGGCTCCGATTTGATGCCAGGAGACCCAATGACGATCGACCCGGGATATGCAGGCGGAGTGAAGTGCCGGTGGCGTCCCCCGTTCCCCGTCCACAAGGTGTTCGCCGATTCGCCTTACAGCGTCGCGGAAGTCGGAAAGGGATCGTCCGGCCGTCGCAAGTACCCGGAGGGCGACTGGATGACGAGCCCGCAATGGTTCGAACAGGTCGAGGGCGCCTTCACGTCCTCGAGCTTCGTCGACTTCGTCGACGAGAACGGCGACGGCCTCCTCGTGTCCCACGACGGCTCGCAACAATGGTTCCGCACGGACGAAGGTTTTGAAAACGTCTTGCTCGTCCGCGACCCCTGGGACGGGGACGAGGCCGTCCTCGAAAGCCGGGCCGCCTACCGCCTCACGCTCCACGGGCCGCTTGTGGACAGTGAGCGGATCCGCCTCGGATGGCTGTTGTCGGGCAGGCAAGACCATGCGAGGGACGACCATCCGTTGCAGAAGCGGCCGCGCGTCGCCTCTGGACTAGCAGACCGCCCGATCCCGAGCGACTTCAGCTTTTGTCAAGTTTCGACGCCCAACGTTGTCGCGACCGCCTTGTACCGGGAGTCCGAAGACCCCTCCGGGAGGGGACTCGAAAGGTATGCGGGCCGGGGCATGGGCTACCCGTACGTCCTCCGGCTCGTCGAATTCGACGGTCTGGGGACCACCGTCGTCCTCAACGTCGCCGGGCCCGTCGAAGGGGCCTTCAAGACCGATCTCATGGGCGAAATCCAGGAGGAGCTGCGGCCCGAGAGAGGGGATGACCGACTCTTGAGTTCCGACGCCGACGGGCTGAGTCGGTTCGGGATCGAAGCCGCCCGATTGACCTTCACCATGCGGCCGCACGAGATCGCGACGCTTTATCTCGACATCGTTCCGGGCAGGAAACAGGTGCGCGACCTCGATTCCAAGCGCGAAGTCTGGGCGACCGTGCACCGGTAGCGCCTGTCCGGCTCCCAATCCGGCCCCAATCCGCTCCCGCGGGACAACGTTGGGATCGAAAAGGACCGGGCTTATCGCCTGACCATCCTCTCGATGAGTGAGGAAATCACGGGCCAGAGTGCTACGGACCGCTTCCGGAGTGCTACGGACCGCTCCCGGAGTGTTACGGACCGCTCTCGGAGTGCTACGGACCGCTACCGGAGTGCTACGGACCGCTCCTGGAGTGCTACGGACCGCTCTCGGAGTGCTACGGACCGCTCCCGGAGTGAAAGTGACCGGCCCTGGTGACCTCACGTACCCAAGATCCTGTCTGGGCGAGCAGGGCCGGCCGACGGCAGGTGGGCCGATGACGCATCGGGCAGGTACAACCTCGGACATGACGCGACGCCAGGCCCTCGCCTGGATGACGGCCGCTGCGACGCTGCCGCTCGGCTGCCGGGCCTCCGACGACGGTCGGACCGTGATCCGTGTCGCGAACTGGGGCGGGGCCGGGGACGACAGCGATTATTTCAAGATGGTCCGGTCGCTCTATGACAGATATTCCGACCACGACCCCACCTCACGGGTCCGTGTCGAACTCGTTCCGGGCAGCCAGGAGTACGTCAGCAAGCTGTTGCTCGACCACATCGCGGGGGCGATGCCCGATGTCGTCACGATCGACGCGAGCAGCGCCGCCGTCTTCATCGATAACGGTCTCCTCGCCGACCTGACGCCCTTCGCCGAATCGGACCCAACGTTCGACCTCGACGGTTTCTTCCCGAACGTGGTCGACATCGCCCGACGCGGGAAGGGGCTCTTCGCGGTGCCGATCGACTTCACTCCGATGGTCCTCTATTGCAACGCGCGCCACTTCCGCGAGGCCGGCGTGCCCTTGCCGGAGGGAAAGTGGTCGCACGCGGAGTTCCTTGAGAAGGCGAAGGCCCTGACCACGGCCGATCGGTTCGGCTTCGAGTTCGCGAACTGGATGCCGGGGTGGGTCACGTTCCTGTGGAACCACGGCGCCGATGTGCTCTCGCCGGACGGCGCTCGGGCGAGCGGGTTTTTGGACTCGGAGAAGAGCATCGAGGCGATCGGTTTCGTCGCGGACCTGGTCTCGAAGCACAAGGTGTCGCCGTCGCTCAGCCAGACGGCGGCGGCCGGGGTGGACTATTTCGCGACGGGGCGGGCGTCGATGAAGGTCGTGGGGCACTGGTTCCTGGTCGGGCTCGCCGCCTCGCAGGAGGTGGACCTGGAAGACGTGGTCGTGGTCGAGCTGCCGACGGAACTCGACCGCTCCGAGACGGTGATGTACGAGGCGGGGCTCGGTATCGGAGGGTCGTGCAAGCACCCGCAGAAGGCCTGGGAGTTCATCAAGTATTGGACCGGGCACGGGGTGCAGTCGAAGTACAACACGAGCGGCATCGCGGTGAGCGCGAGAAAGGACGTGGAGGAGGCGAAGCTCGCGGACAAGACTCTGTCGCCGCGTGCGGTCGAGCGGAACCGTGCGTTCCAGCGGATCGTGCCTTCGGCGCGCCCGCCGTGGGGTTCGAGGGTCGAGGGGTACGACCGCGTCGAGGACAACTGTCAAAAGGCGATGGACGCGGTGCTGAAGAACGGCGTGCCTGTGAAGGAGGCGTTCGCGAAAGCGGCGCGGGACATCGACCTGGAGTTCTCACGGCGGTGAGAAGGTCGCGTTCGGCCTGGGCCTTCGTCGCGCCTGCGGCCTTGCACCTGCTCGTCTTCGCGGTGGTGCCGATCGTCTACGCCTTCGTCGTCAGCCTCTTCGATTGGCGGATCCTCAAGGGGACGATGCCGTTCGTCGGGTTCGGCAAGTACCAGGAAGTGCTTCAAGACCCGCCGTTCTGGAACGCGATGTTGAACTCCGCGAAGTTCGCTGCGCTCAGTGTGCCTGCCGGCATGGCCGTAGCGCTCTTGGTCGCGATGCCGCTCGCGTCGCAGCTCAAGGGGATGGGGCTGTTCCGGACGCTCTATTACATCCCTGCGATCAGCAGCATGGTCGCGGTCTCGATGCTGTGGATCTACATGTTCCTGCCCGGGAACGGTCTGATCAACGCGACGACCTCGCTGTTCGGGGTCAAGAGCGTGGACTTTCTCAACGAGACAGGCTGGGCGATGCCGGCGCTCGCGTTCATGAGCGTCTGGACGGGGCTCGGCCCCAGGATGATCATCTATGTCGCCGGGTTGCTCGGCGTCCCGCCTTCGCTGTACGAGGCGGCCGAGCTGGACGGTGCGGGTGCTTGGTCACGGTTCTGGAACGTGACGTGGCCGATGCTCGCGCCGACGAACGTGTTCGTGCTTGTCACGGGCACGATCACGGCCTTCCAGCTTTTCACGCCCGTTTACATGATGACCAAAGGCGGGCCGCTCGACTCGACCGACGTCGTCGGCTACCACGTGTTCGTGGAAGCCTGGAAGAAGTTCCACGTCTCGACCGCGTCGGCCCAGTCGTTCCTGTTGTTGGTCGTCGTCGGCTCGGTCGCGCTTGTCCAGTACCGCATGATGCGGCGGCAGTTGGAGGGGTACTCGGCGGGATGAAAACGGTCCTTCGCTATGCGGTGCTCACGCTGATCGCCCTGTTCCTGATGGCGCCGTTCGTCTGGATGGTCCTCGTGAGCCTTCAGGAGAGCAAGTCTGCGATCCCTGAGGTCTCCAAGCTAATCCCTGAGAAACCGCATTGGGAGAACTACCGCACGGTCGTCCTCTCTCCCCAGGTCCCCGTCTTCCGGTTCTTTTTGAATTCGGTGCTCGTGGCGGGCGGTGTCGTCCTCGGCCAGCTCGTGGTGTGCTCGATGGCGGCCTATGCGTTCGCCAGGCTCAAGTTCCGGTTCAAGGAACCCCTCTTCACGCTCTTCCTGCTGAGCATGATGTTCTCGGGGACGGTGACCCAGATCCCCGTCTTTCTGATGCTACGTGGCATGGGGTGGCTCGATACCTATGCCGCACTGATCGTTCCCGGGGTCGGCAGCGCGTTCGGGGTCTTCCTCCTCCGGCAGTTCTTCAGCCAGATCCCGTTCGAACTGGACGAAGCGGCTCGGATCGATGGGGCCGGCGATTGGACGATCTACTCGCGGCTGACCGTGCCGATGAGCCGGGCCGCGCTTGCGACTCTGGGCGCTTTCGCCTTCATCGCCACATGGACAGACTTCTTCTGGCCTTTGATCGCGACGTCGTCGTTGGAAATGAGGACCCTCGAAGTCGGCCTGAGCATCTTCAAGGACTCCTACCAAGGACAGAACTGGCCGCTTCAAATGACGGCCGCGGTCGTCACGCTACTGCCGTGCCTGATCGTGTTCTTGCTCCTTCAGCGACACTTTGTCAAGGGCGTGACGATCGGCAGCATCAAGTAGGGCCGGTCACCCGAAGGTGCCAGAATGGGGTCATGCCCTTCCTCGCGGCGCTCGTGTCGCCGGCACCTCAGACCGCCCTCAAGACAGGCACCGTCATCAGCCGCACGACGGTCGTCGCGCCCCGCGTTTATCGGTTGCCGAACGCGGACGAATCTTGGTCGAAGGCCGCGATCACGGTCAAGGGAAAGGGGATCACGGTCGATTTTCGCGGCGCCACGCTACAAGGGGCGGATCCGTCCGTCGAACCGGACGCCCGAAAAGGCCTCGGGGTCTTGGTGACGGGAGAGAACGTCACCATCAAGAACCTTCGGATCCGCGGGTACAAAGTCGGCCTCTTCGCGAAGGGTTGTCAAGGTCTGCGGCTGATCGACTGCGACTTTTCCTATAACTGGAAGCAGCACCTCCTCAGCGATACCGAGAAGGAGGACACTGCGGACTGGATGAGCTTTCACAAGAACGAGAATCGCGAGTGGTTCCGTTATGGAGCGGGCGCTTATCTCGAGGATTGCGATAAGTTCGAAGTCAAGAACTTACGCGTGACGGGTGGACAGTGCGGACTGATGCTGACCCGGTGCGACTTCGGCAAGGTCTGGAACTGCGACCTCTCGTTCAACTCCGGTCTGGGCCTAGGAATGTACAGGTCTTCCGACAACAAAGTCATGCACAACAAGATGGACTGGTGCGTGCGTGGTTACTCGCACGGCGTCTATAACAGAGGCCAGGACTCGGCCGGCATCCTGGTCTTCGAGCAGTGCATGCGCAACGTTTTCGCCTACAACTCGGCGACCCACGGCGGCGACGGCTTCTTCCTTTGGGCCGGGCAGCATACGATGGACACGGGCGAGGGCGGGTGTAACGACAACCTGCTGTACGGCAACGACTTCAGCCATTCGCCGGCGAACGCCATCGAAGCGACCTTCAGCCGCAACGCCTTCGTCATGAACCGGCTGATCGATTGCTGGCACGGGATCTGGGGAGGGTACAGCTACGACACCAAGATCATTGCCAACGTCTTCGCTTTGAACGGCGAGGCCGTCGCGATCGAGCACGGGCAGAAGAACACGCTCTGGCTGAACTCCTTCGACGGAGACACGCTGGGCGTCTACCTGTGGCAGAACGCCGGGAAGCCGGATCCGAACTGGGGCTATCCGAAGCATAAGGACACGCGGAACTTCGGCTCGGTCGTCCTTCAGAACAACTTCAACGGCCTGACGGAAGCAGCCGTCGTCCTCGGTTCGGGAACGGACGTGAAAGTCCAAAAGAACACCGTCAACCAGTCGAAAAAGGCGTTCGTCTTCAGCGGCGAGCAAAACGGGACGATCGTCGGTTCGAACAGCGTGTTCGGCGACGACACGGAGCCGACGTACGTGGGCGTCGCGTTCCGCGACAACGTCTTCTCGAAGAACGACACGACCGTCAAGGCGCCATGGATGACCCGGGGCGGCAACGCCAACGTCTCCAGCGAACCCGAAGGGTTGAAGGCGTACCTGGCTTCGTTCGGCGTGTGGTTCGGGATGCGCGACTTGGAGCACGCGATCGAAGAAGCCCAGGAAGAAGGGTTGAAAGAGGGGTTGGAAGACCTCAAAGCGGTCGCCAAGTACCACGTCGAGCCGCTTGACGACGGCCAAGACCCCTTCATTCCGCAAGGCTCCATCCGCGGACGGCGCTACATCCTTGTCGACGAATGGGGGCCCTATGATTTCCGCCGACCGCTCCTCTGGCCACGCGGCAAGGTCGCAGCCAGCTCGACGGCGATCGAGCCGGACGGTCGCCAGACGTCCTCCGCCACCGAGGGCAGGACGTTCGAGATCCTGGGCCCGACGGGGACTTGGAAGCTGAAGTCGGCGACTCCAGGAGTCACGTTGACCGCGCGTTCCGGCTCGGTCCCTGGCAAAGTCACGGCCCAATGGCCTGCCACGTCCCAGGACATCGACATCGAACTGGCGTACGTCGGAGGAGCGACGGTCGACCACCGAGGCGTCTTTACGCCTAAGGGTCGACCGGTGACGTTCGGTTGGTCGAAGTCTTTCCTTCCGATCGCCTGGACGGTCCGCTTCTGGACATGGGCGCAGGGAAGCGACCCTCGCACGGAGCCGGAGGCCTTTGCCAAAACCTTGGAGGGTGGGCCGGTCGCGACATATGCGGACACAGAACTCAGTTTCGCGACCGGCGGATCGCCACGCCAGGGGGTTCCAGCCGACAGGTTCGCGACGAAGGCCGAAGGCACGTTCGAGACGGGAGCCGGGCCCTTCACGTTGAACGTGACCGCCGACGACGGCGTCCGGGTCTGGGTCGACGGGAAGCAGGTGATCGACGAATGGCACTGGCAGGCACCCACCCAGTACACGCGCGATCTGAACTTGGCGAAGGGGCGTCACACGATCAGGGTCGATCACTTCGAGATCGACGGCTATACCGCCCTGAAGGTCGAGGTCAAGCCCAAGAAGCGGGTTTGACACATTCTTAGAGGGGTCTAAGGGGCCGTTCTGGACGTCCAAGGGGAACTTTTCGTCAAGTCCGTGGTATTTGTCTTAGTGGGCCGGACGTCCGTGCCCGAGGATTGGTTCTATGACTAAAGTCGTTCTCGTCGCGGCAGTCGCCGCCATTGTCGCCCTGCCCGTCATGGCCCTGAACGGAGTCGAATCCGGCCTCGCCAAAGGCGAAAGCGTGACCCCGTTCCATCCGGACCATATCAACGGCCCGCTTAAGGGAACCGACAAGTGCTTCCCCTGCACGTTCGGAAAACGGCCCGCGATCCAAGTCTGGGTCAACAACGACGACATGAAGAACGTCGCCAAGATCGCAGAAAGCCTGCAGGCCAACATCGATTCGCACAAGGCCCAGGAGTTCAAGGCGATGATCGTCGTCCTCACGAACGACAAGGCTGCCACGAAGATGCAGATCGGCAAGGCCCTCGACCTCGGGAAGGTCAAGGACGTGGCGATCAGCCTGATCGCACCGAACCATGAAGCGATCAAAGCCTACAAGATCAACACCGATAGCTCGGTCAAGAACACGTTCTTGCTCTACAGGGATTGGACCGTCGCCAACAAGTTCGTGAACGTGAAGCTCGACGACAAGGCTTGCGGCGAAATGTGCGAAGCCATCAGCGGCCTCGTCAAGTAATCCCGTTCAACGCTGTCAGAAGTGTGGCGCGCCCGGATCGGGCGCGCCTATTTCGTTGCGGACTGCTGGAGTCTCTCAAGGGCGGTTCCGGCCGCCAGTTGGACTTGTCCGCCTTCCGGCGCCGTGAAGACGAGCATCCGCTTGTTCGACGCGAGCCGCAGGACGGTGAGCTTTTGCATCTCGGCCGTCAGTTGGTCCATGAACAGGTCTTGGGCGACACCGGCTTGGGTGCCTCCTTCAGCCGCCTTTCGGGACTCTTCCTGCGCTTGCTGCAGCGGTTTTCCGTTGAACGATTCGTAGGTGAGCGTCAGGCCCTGTCCGTTTTCGGCCCATTTTCCGGCGACCTTCCATTCCGCTTTCATCCTTCGATAGACGAACGTTCCGTCCGAAGCGAAGTCGAAGACGTTCGAGACGGGCTGATCGGCCATTTGTTGGGACAGGGCTCCGATACCGAGCTGCTTGGCGAATTCAGGATCGACATAGTCCGTCAGCGCCCAGTGTCCGACGACGAACCCGCTGTACGATTTCAAAGCCTCCGAGGATCCGAACTCAGGTGCTCCGTCACCCGACCGGACGTCGAACTCGGGCGTCGAGTTCGAAGGAGAAGCACAGCCGAAGAGCGACGCTGTTCCTACCGCCAGGCAAAGACCGATAAGCGACCGCTTCACGGCCATATCTTACCGTTCACGATTTCGCGACGATCTCAAAGTGTTCTGAGACCACGTCTTGGCGCCTTGCCGAAGGTTCGACCTTCAGTTTGACGACTTTGCCGTCCTTGACGTCGCACTCGACGGTCGTCCGGAACGGTGCGTGCAACTTGAAAGAGACGTCCCAATCCTTGGGCCAAGCGGGCAGGATCCTAATCTCCTTTCCGACGCACTGCATCAACATCTCCTGTACCGCGATCAAGATGTTGCCTCCGTGACACTGGTCAGGGAGCCAATCGTAGTTCGGTCCCCACACGGCGGGAAACCGATGGGACGGGTTCGAATTGGCGGCTTTTGACAAAAGGGACGCTTTCGCATCGTCGACGAGGCCCGCGATCGCGGCGACCTGCGCGTCGTATTGCCAACCGGATCGGGCTTTCTCGATCCGTTGTCGGAACGTCTCGCGGGCGGTTTCGAGATCCTCGCGACCCGTCCCGAAGATGCGGAACGGCCAGATCGCATAGAACTCCGTGTTCTCGACGTTGGACCTCTCGTCCTTGTACTTTTCTGCGGGGCCGAGCACCGTCTTGCCGTTCCGGACCGTACGGGGCACGGTAGGGCACGCCCGCGATGCCGCGGCGAACCGCTCGCGGTCCTCGGCCGGCGCTGCACCGAGCGCGGCGATCCGGGCCGATACGGTGCACAGGCCCGCGACGCTGGGCGTGTCGTTCACGACGTCGTGCCAGTAGGTTTCGGCAGACTGGGTGGGCGTGATGACGAAGGTGCCGTCCGCTCCCTTGAGGAACCGCGACTCATAGTACGCCAAGACTCCACGGGCCATCGGTAGGAGCCGCTGCGTCAAGAAGCTCCGGTCTTGAGTCACGTCGTAGTCGTCGAGCATGAGCGAGACGAGTTCTAGCCCTTGCTGCCACGCCCATTGCCACCAGGGGCACAGGACTTCGCCGGGAGTGTGGCCGGACCGGTCCCAACCGTAGTCTCCGTTCGAATAGGTGCCGAAGAAGGACATCGTCTCGGGGAAGTAGACGCCCTCGGCTCCGTAATACGACTTTGCGCGGGAGCGGCAAAGGACGGACACGTCTTCGAACATCCGGTACAGCGGTTCCATCATCTCGCGGTCGCCCCGCGCAGGCATCGACGCGTAAGGGAACCTCGTGTTCTGCCACCAAAAACAGTCGCCCCAACGGCGCCAGTCCTCGTTAAACTCCGGGCCGCCGCTCAGTCCTGGTTCGACCGTAAAGATCGAACCATTGAACTTGATCGGGTACCGGCCACGCCCGGCGCAGGCCGTCACGTACCTCTGCAGCACGTAGGCCTGTGTGACGAAGCTCGAGGTCCCGGTGTTCGGGCCGTCCCCGGCGACACGCTCGCCGTCGAGGAACAGGGACAAGGCGCCGGTTTCCGCGCTGTACGTCATCGCGACGTGTTGCCAAGTCCCGACTTTCAATTCCGGGCCCACGATGGTCTTGTCGCCAACGATGCCTCTGAGTCGGCCACCGTGGGTGTCGAACAAGAAGCCGTCAGACCCTCCTGGAGTGACCTTGTCGAAGATCCGACCGCCTAAGGCGTCGGGCCGGATCCAAGCCGCAAGGGTCAGACCGTCCGGAAACGTCGAAGGGACGGAGAGGACGGTTCCGCGACCTTCGAAGACCAAGCAAGTCCGTCCAGACGCCGGATCCACCTTGGACGTCACGCTTGTCGGATCGAGCGGGGACGCAGACTCTTGGACCGCACCCTGTCCAGCTGCGGCTTTGACCTGGACGGCGGGCCAGTCCGTCGGCAGGACGAGAAGCGCGCTCATGAGGCCGTGGAACCCGCTCCCTCCGCCGGAATCGGAGCCGGCGCGGAACGAATGAGCGTTCTCGGGCACCGACCATCGGGAGTCCCCATCGATGAAGACGTGGCTCCTGCTCCAGAACGACGTCCACCATCGCGCCGTACGGTCCTGGGCCGCCTTCGTATCGATCGAACGGTGTCGGGCGGTTTCTAGGACTTTGAGGAACGGGGCGGGGTCGTCGCACTGCATGCAGGCGGTGGCGATATGCACGGCGTGCGTACGGGCCTGTCCAGAGACGATCGACCTCTCAGAAGCCTTCGTGAAGCCACGGCCCCAGACAGTCCCCCCGAAAGTCCGGCCCTGGAGAGGGTCGTGGTCGGAACCTTCGACGCCTTTGAGACCCTGATGCTCGAGCGTCAACGGCACGACCGACGTCTCGTTCCGGTGGTACCAATCAAGGTGTCCGTCCTGAACGAGGACGGTGTCTGCGGACTCCCAGACTTCGACGGACTCTGGAGCCGAGTGCATCGTCCAGCTCGACTTCAATTCTTCGCCCTTAAGGACCTTGCGCTCTGTCCGCCAGACCCGGAGTTCAGCGGTGACGGTCACCGGGTCTTCGGACTCGACGGAAACGTGGACGGTGTCGGAACCGGAGTCGACGAAGACCGTCAGTCGGCTTCGCCCCATGCGGAGGTCGACCCGTCCCTCCCGCAGACGAAGTTCATGGGAAAACGGCACGCCCGGAGCGTAGGGCGCGGGCAGGATCCGGATCCTGACCTCTCCGAGTTTCAGGAGTCGCGACGCCTCGCTCCAGGCATCGGTGCGGGAGAGGAGCAGTCGGAGTTCGCCGTCTGGAGCGACCCAAAGGTTGGCCCCTGTCTCGCCGTTCCCGATCGGCATCGATCCCGCCGCGCTATCGCTCGGTGATTCCCAGACGACGTTGAATTCGCTCAGCCTGTCGAGCGGATCCGCGGGGGCCGCCTCCAGCTTGGGACGGCCCGACGGACGGTGTTGCATGTCTCATTGTGCGCGGACCTTTCGGGTCGGAACCTGTCAAGCCCTTTGGCCAAGCGTCCAGGACAAGGCGTCGTTCTTCGCCTTACCGATAAAGAGACCTCCGTTGAACACCCACTCGAGCGTATCGTTCGGAGACTCGACCCAGGAAACGTAAACGTGGCGCTTGTCCGCCGCCATGCTGATGAAGTCCAAAGGCGGCCGCATCATGAGGACGTTCTTGGAGACACGGTCCGATGGAAGGAACGTGTCCGATGCCGTGACGGAGTGTCGGACGTGCCAATAGTTCAAGGCTTGTCCTTGGAACAGCCCTTGTCCCGCACGATCGTCCTGCCAGACGACATGAACCCTGCCAAAGGGGTCGGCGCACGCCCATCCGAGCGTCTGGATGTACATGGCATGGTTCGAGGTCCCGAGTTTCTTGGACTCATAGCTCGTGATCGCAGCCGTCAACTCCAAATCGGACAAGACGTTAACGGCAGGACCGAAGGTGACACCGCCGTCCGTGCTCTTGCAGTACTTCAACAGGAGCGGACGATAGGTCGATCCTGCGACCGTGACTTCCGAATAGTTATGGAAGAACGCGTAGACGGTGTCCTTGCCGACCGAGACCAGGCACGTGTACATCCAGCGTTCTTGCGAGTCTCCGAGCGACTTTTGGATCGCACCAAGGGTCTTATGACCGGTGAACGAGAGGCCGCCGTCGTCGCTGTAGGCAAAGTCGATCCGGTCGATGGTGTCGGTGTCGCTCGTTACGCCCCAAAGGGCATAGACGCGGCCGGTGTCCCCGATGGCCACGTGAGGGTCGACGGCCCTGTCCGGTGCTACGGAGAGGTCGATCCGACCCGTTTGGACGTAGTTCAGGCCGTTGTCGACGGACTTCGCATGGTAAACGCCCTGGGACAACGGGCCGCCGATGTACCCGTTCGAATACACCATGTGGACGGCGCCGTCCAGGCGGTCGTAAGCGATCCACTCCCTGTCCAAGGGGCCGGACAAGGCGTTGCCCCTGACCATCGACGTACCTCCGTCCGTCGACGACCAGACCTTGATCCCGTCCAAGGCGGACGACATGTAGGAAACGGCGAGGTCGCCGTTCGGACGGGCGGCGACGGCGACGTCGCAACAAGCGTCCATAAAGGCTTGCTTCTCGGCGAACGTCGCGCCCCAATCAGGGCTGACGAACAACCGCGACGAGATGTGGCAGGTCAGGAAGACCTTTCCGTTGCCATCGACGGCCAAGGAAGGCTCTCCCCCGAATCCGAGACTCTTGACGTCGGCCCATTGAGCCTGTGCGGCGGGCGACAAACACAGCAGCAAGAGAATCCTTGCTAATCGCATAGTACATGTCTATTGTTCAATTCCTAAACATTCCGCACTTAATGAAATCTACGAGCGTTGAGGCCGATTCAGGTCCGCTCGGACAGGAACACTTCGGCGGCCATGCACCGGGCCGAACCGCCTCCGACGCTTTCGATCGTCTCGATCGCGAGCGGGATCAGGTTCCCGTGCCGTTCCAAAGCGCGACGTTGTTCCGCCCGATAACAGTTGAGGCTCGATCGGGAGCAAACGATTCCAAATCCGCCAGATTTTAATGATACGTGAAGGATGTTCGCTCCAAAACTGGCAATTTGACCGGCATCGAGCTCGATCACGTCCCGGCCCGTCTCCAGGAGCGAACGCATCAGAGCCTCCCTCGAGGCTGGGTCGGAAACGGTCGTCGGCCCGACGACGGCGAACGACTCTCCGATCGAGAGCAGCACGTTCGTGTGGTAGACGGGCGACCCTCGGAAGGAAGTGGGAAAGACATGGGCCGTGAACCCTAGCCGTCCGGCGATGTCCTCTAAGACGGCCAGGTCGGTCCTCGACGAGAGCCCCGCATAGGCTGTCCGGGCGATGCGGTCCAGCACCAAGCTTCCCGTCCCCTCCAAATAGCGGCCGGCCGACTCCCAATGGCTCAGATCGACGATCCTCTGCACGTCGAACCGTGATACGAGGTCTTGTGCCCGCCGTTCGGCGCGCCGGGACGACGACGCCATCGGATAGAGAACGAGCGTTCCGTCCTCGTGCGTCGAGAACCAGTTGTTCGGAAAGACCGCGTCCGGCTTTCGAGGTTCGGCCGTGTCGTCAAGGACCGTCACCGAAACCCCTGCCCTCGCCAAAGTCTCGACCGCACGGTCGAACTCTCTGATCGCGGCCTCCGAAGTCCTAGGGTCAGGCGACCGGGCCTGGAACACGTTGCTTTCGACCGTCTCCGGATTGACGCCGAAGTGGGCCGGACGCACCATGAGGAGCCTGTCCGAGCACTGTTTCACTTGGCCGCGTCGACGATGGTGCGCAGTTCTCCGTCGATGACGTCGGCTGACGCCGTCGGCACGTCGCCTCCGCCGAACAAGGTCGGGACGATCTTGCCTGGCCGAAGCGCAGCGATGTACGTGCTTCCGTTCTCCGTGTAAACGAGGACCGAGCACGGCATGCAGAGGGCCACGAGCGGGTTCCAAGCCAACATTGCATCGGCGTGGGCGGGAGCACAGATCTCAAGGGTCTTGTACTGTTCCCTTTGGGGAAGCCCTTTTCCAGCGAGGATCTCACCGAAATCATGGGAGCCGAGAATGCCCCACTTGTTCGCCTCGACGGCCCTTCGAAGGGCGACGACGGCCTCCGAGAACGGCTTTTCAGTCCGTTCGACGATCGCGAATTCGAGCATGACGTCCCGAATTATGAGGGAGTCAGTTCCGCTCGCAGAGCCTTGATACCCTCGATCCTGTGTTTCCGGCTGACAGGACTGTCAAGGCTGAAAGTCCGGGCGTCACCGATCTGGCCGGCGACGAAGGCCCTGGTCTCTTGCGCACGGTGGGCGACAAAGTCTCGGTCGCCCGACCACGCGGCGTAGACGAGCTCTTGAGACGACGGGTCGAAATCCCACACGCCGATCAATCGGCCCCGATCGTAGATGGCGTGGTTCGAGAGTTCGGTCACACTCGAGAGCTTTTCGGAGGACTTCGCACCCATGACCGCAAGATCGCCGTCGGCCGGATCGATCAAATCGGCCAGCCCGGCGCGTAGGTGCGAGACGTTGTCGATCGGCCCGACGAACACGCAGGTCGGAGCCTGGGGCGCCTCGAACCCTTGGAAGGCCTTCAAGTCATGACGGTGAAGGAGCAGGCCGTCTCCGACGTCGACAAGGTCGAGTCCTGCTACGGCGTCCTTGGACGCCTGGACCCCGAGACCCGAGAACCACTGGAACTCCTTGAACCTTGCCGGCCCTGTCCACTCGAAGTACTCCGTAGCGAGTCGCTTCAATGCGTCCGGCCGGCCGTCAAGTGAAGGGCGCGGCCCGGACGCCCAAAGAGCGTAGGCGTAGCGTTGACCGTCGATCCTTCCGGTGAGCGGGACCCTTCGGATCTCGCCCGACGCCTGGAGTTTTCCGAGCGCCAGAGGCAGGCTTGTCGTGATCCCGCGCTTCTTGCCTTCCGGCCCAAAGTTCCGGACTTGGTCTCCAAGTCTCGCCTTGAGCCCGACGGGGTCGAGCGGACCGTCCTTCAAGGCCCCGAGGACGGACGCTTGGAGCGCCTGCAGTTCCTCCATTGTCGCTCCCAAGTGCCGGACCGCCGTTCCGATCGCTGCCTCCTCGCCGAAGCCTTGACCTGCCGAAAGTCCGATCGCGAAGTGCGACGAGGGAAGGACGTACGTGCATCCTCGCGCGCTCGGGAGTTCATGGAGCCGGAGCGCGGCCACGGACCGATCGACCTCTTCGCGGCTACAGCCGCACCGGGCCCAGAGAGCCAGGTACGGGTTGGCGCCCCCGACGGAGCGCGACCAACCGGTCTTCTCCAAGACGGTCTCCGGCGGACTTCCCATGAGCGAACCGTCCAGTGCCTGCTTGTGCGCCCACCAAGCCCGCAACTTTTGCAGTTCCATATCCATATCGGAACGGACGTCGGGGGCCAAAGTTCCGTAAGATGTCGCGATGGCTCTGAAAGAGGATCTCATCGAGGCGTGGGAAGTCAATGTCCGCATCGGTCTTTACTTGCTTGACGCGATCGACGAAGCCGACCTTGGCCTCAAGTCCGATAAGTCCAAGACCGTCCGTTCCCAGTTCGCGCACATGGCCTCCGTCCGCGGCATGTGGCTGAAGGCGGCAGCGCCGGAGATTTTCGCGAGTTTCGCACCGGTGGACAAGGACTCGGCCGACAAGGCGTCTTTGGCCGAGTCCCTACGGTCGAGCGGAGAACTGGTGACCTTGCTCCTTCGTTCCGCCCTCGACGAAGGTCAGCGGGTCAAAGGGTTCAAACCGTCCGCCGCCGCCTTCGTCGCCTATCTGACGGCCCACGAAGCCCACCACCGCGGCATGCTCGAGCTGACCTTGCGACAGGTCGGACGTCCCGTTTCCGACAAGGTCAGTTACGGACTTTGGGAGTGGGGTTCGCGATAGGACCGGGATCGGTCACAGGGGCGGCTCGTCAAACAGTATGGGAGAGATGACCGTGAACACGAAAAAGGTAAAGAAGAGCATCGCAACCGGGCTTGCACTGATGACGGTCGCGTTCGCGGCGGCACAGGTCCAAGACGACGGTCGGCACAGAGAGGAGCCGACGCTGACCGATGCACGGGCCTCGCAGGCTCTGAGCGCGGCGATGCGGGACTTGACGTCGGCGGGACGACAAGTGGAGTCTGCCTTGCCGGTCTACGGAGGCAGGAGACAGCAGATCAAGTACAAGATCGTGTTCGCCCTCGAAGACTTGGCCGCATTGAAGAACGTCGGCGGTCGGCCCGCCGGCCGCGCACACCGACTCGAGCCGCTTTCCGACCGGCTCCGAAAAATCCCGGCCGTGCGCGAACAGTCGCGACAAGACTTTTTGAGCAGCCAGATCAAAACGAGCGACCAGGCCATCAACGCGGCGGGCTTGTCCCTCCTGGACGCCAGGGATTCGCTTTCAAAGATCAAGAACGATCCGAGCGGCCGCCTCGGGATGGCGCGGCGACTCATCGACATGGCCCTGGACGATGTCCGGCGGTCGATCGGACGGATCGACGACCCTAGGCCGAAACAGGAACGCGACCTGCACAAAGTCGGCACCGGCCGCCGAGGCGGCTAAGGTCACCGTCCAAAACGGGACAATGGGATGCGGGCCAGTCCTGTCCGCGTCCCGATCCACACTGCGTCCGGTCCGACCGCGAGGGCTTGCACCTCGCGGATCGGGAACGGGGTCGTGATCCGCTCTGCCTTGTGGCCCGTGACCCGGTACAGTCCTGTCCGCGAACCGAACACGACCTGGCCGTCCACCGATCCGATACACGTCACGTTTTCACCGAGAGTTCCGCCGACCGTGACCGCCGAAGCCGAGTCGACTCTGACGAGTCCGCCGACGAACGTCCCGGCATAGACGCTCTCGCCGACGCGGGCGAGGCATGTCACCCAGTCGTCTGGAAAGCCGTGGCGCTCGTCGACCCACCGGACGGACTGTCCCTCGACAAGGGCGGCGCAACGGCCCTGCGTCCCGAGCCAAACGCCGCGGCCGGTCGGCAGGAGGCAGGTCGTCGCGCATCCGGACAACTCCGAGTCCTGCAATCGGTGGTCCCAGGTGTCTCCCGACCAACTGCTCCAACCCGCCCATTGGGCGACGAACAGCCTGCTCCCGTCCGGGGCCGAGACGATGGACCTGGCCTGCTTACGCGGTAACGACGGTGTCAAGACGTCTCTCGACCAGGTTCCGTCCTGGAGACGGTCGACCGTCCCGTCCGCCTGCCGGACGTAGAGCGCGCTTCGGAACACGGCCGCTTCCCGGGGAGACTTTGATCCAGGATCTTGAGGGCTCCAGCCCTGAGTCGTCAAGAAGGACAGACCCTCTTGAAGCGTCGATACGACCACATGGCCCTGGAAGAAGGTCAATGCCTGGACGGAGTTTCCGGGAGGTTCGTCAAAGGGGACTCGCGACCAAGCCTTGCCTTTCAGTTCGTACAAACCTGAGCCGGCCGTCCCGACGAGCCTGGTTCCTTTTGCCGCCGCGGTCGACGTGGGTGCGCCCGCTTCTGGAGGAAGCGGCGGTGCGAACGGCCGGCCTTCGACCGTCAGTCCCGATGACCGATCGGCTTGGACCGGTTTCTTTTCGGACGGAAGTCCCTTAGGCCGTGGCGACACGGCCCACGCTCCTTCGCTTTCGACGTACCAAGTGCCTCGCGAGAGGACGACCGTTCGCCCTTGAACGTACGACACGTCTTCGAGTTCGTTGTCGGGCAGTCCGTCGGCGACCGTGGCTTTCGTCCATCGGCCGTCCGGACCTCGCCTCAAGAGCCCTCCGGAAGTGGCGACTGCGAACGAACCGTCCGGTTTGCTCGCGACCGCTTTGACCCAGCGCGTGGAGGTCAGGACCTCAGCGCGGGCCGATTCCGGATCCGGTCGCACGAGGCTAAGGACGAGGAGGAACATCGGCGACCGTTTCGACCCGGTTGTGGGCTTTGTCGAACGCGACGACCGTCACCTTTCCCCACCAACCTGGCGGGGTCTCCAGTACAGTGGCGTAAAGCCCGGGACGGACAAGGAGCAACGGGACCGGAGCGCCCCATGGGACGACGACCTTGACCCGGGCCAAATCTTGGGTTCCTTCCACGGTGATCCGGAGCTTGCCGTCCGTCCAAACCGCTTTGGCCGATACGACCGGAGCGGAGAGGTCGACTTGGAACGTCCAGTCCGTCGAAGACGTCTTCCCGTTCCGGTCGATACCGATGACGTGGACGGTCTGCAGACCGGCCGTCGCAAAGAGCGGTACGTCGAATTTGGCTTCCCATCGTCCGGATTGGGCGTTGAACGTCAACTCCTGGTCATGGTTCCAAGGGAACCTGGCGAACGCTCGGACGGTAGCGGGCGGTAGTCCGACGGAGAGGACCGGGTCGCCCATCCGGGCATGAAGTTCCTCAGCCTTTTTGCGCAGCTCTGCGATCTGCTTTTCGAGCTCTGGGGTCAGTTCGCGCTTTTCGAGTTTGTCGATGAGGGCTTCGGTCTCGATCCGCTCGATCCGCCAGCCGATCCACTCTTGGCCCCGCCAGTCCGGGTTAGCGTCACGGAAGTCCTCCCGGAGTTTCGAGACCCGGTCCGGGTCGGGCTCGGGGTTCCGGAGTTCCATCAAGAACTTCCACCTTGCGTCTTCACCCCAGTAATTGTCTTCCTGGGCCCTTTTTAGGGTTTCGTCCGGATCCCGCTGCAGGAGAGCGGCGAAGGCCCGGATCGCCCGTTCGTGTTCGGCGATCATGGCGTCGTCCGGATCGGGCCGCCACCGCTGCCCGGAGATCGCCATCGCTTCTTCGTCGAGCTGCCGCAATAAACGGTCGTCGACCTCCTTCAGCATCGAGCGGAACTTGGCCTCTTCGATCCGCTTGCGTTGGCGCTCCAGATCGGCCCTGACCGATTCCACGGATTCGCCTCCGAGCAGCCGGCTACGGGCTTCGTCGACGATCTCCTCTGCGGGCTGGCTCCAAAGGTAGTGCTCTGCGTCTCCGACGTAGACCGTGCTTTCGGAGAGTTCACGGTACCTCTCAGCGCTGCGGAGTTTCGCTTGGACGCCTTCGTCCTGGAATCCGGACTTTCGGACGGCGCGGCCAAGATCGGGGATGGCTTCGAACATCCGGGCCCTTGCGACCTGCTTGACCTGTTGCTTGACCGAGGACGGAGCGTCGAACCAACCGAAGACTTGGTCGAAACCGTCCAGGCGTCGCTGAACGGCCTGGACGTGTTCGGAACCGGATTGTCCGTCCAATTGGGCGATGGCGAGGGTTTTGGCGATCTCCTGCGCATCGTAAAGGACATAGGGGCCGAACGCCGTCCGGACGTCACCGGACATCCAGTCCGTCGCACGAAGGACGTGGGCCTTCAAGGTCAGCGCCCGGTCGGTCTCCCGCCCTTGGCCCAGAACTTCCTGTTCGTATTCCGTAGCGCCTTGTTGCGTCGCCCAGGTCACAACGTGGTTCCAAGATCCGTTCCGGTCTCCTAACTGGAACCAGGCTTTCAAGCGCTCGGCCTCCTTGCGTGCGGCGGATTCGTCGATGGCGCCTTTCCCGATATGTCCTTCCAGCTTCGTGACCTGGGTCCGGACCTCGCTGTCGGCGTCGAGCCACAGTTGCCCGCGACCGATGTCCATAGAACGGGCCAAGGCCATGAGCCTGCGAAGTTCGCCTCTCTCCCGAAGACCAGGCGACGCGCCCGCCGCGACCCGCTTGCTCCAGGCCGTCGAGATTTTCTCGGTCTCGCCGTCCATGATCCGGTAGGCCGCTTCTTGGAGCACTCCTACGGCTTGGTCCTGGACGTCCTTCGGCTCCTTCGAGATCCTGGCCATGAGCCGGGCTCTGACGGCACGGTACGAAGCTCCCTTCTGCAACGTCGCGGAAAGTCGGTTCGCTTCGATGACGGCGTTGGCCGCCCTGATGTCCAGTTCGAACCTTTTTCGCTCGGATTCTGGGATCGCTAACCAACTGGTGTACGGACTGGGCAAGAGATATCGCTTGCTCAACGCTCTGACCCGGGCTTCATTGGCCTTGGCCTTACCGAGCCTCTCGATCTCGTCTTGCGCCCAAAGTTTGCTCAAGGCGGCCTTCTCGCCGCGGAACTCCAGACTCACGGCCGCGTCTCCCTTGAACTTCTGGCCCGTCAGCCGGACGTTCAGTTTTCCAGGCCCCTGGGCACGGCCGGTCACAAGAAGCGTCTGCCCGGCTTGAAGGTTGGCCCTTCTTTCGACGTGGATCCCTGACGTCCGTACGCCCGATAGCGCGACTTGAGGCCTGCTGATCGCGGAACCGCTGGATACGAGCAACGCAAAGTATCCAGCGCCTGTACCGGACGAACCGCTCGACATCACCTTGACGGCGCTGTTCCGCGACTGCAGTCCGACTTTAAGGTCCTTGTCCGGGCGCCACTGCTTCCCTTCGATGCGCAGCCGATAACGTCCGTTTTCAAACGTCGACGGGGCTCCATAGTTGTTCACGATCTGGGTGACCCCCGCCGGTGCGGCGCCCTCGACGGTGACGACGGCGCTTTCGATCGGCTGGTCCTTGGCGACTTTGACCGGTAACGTGAACGATCCGTCGCGCGCGGTGCACACCACCGTCATCTCGATCTTCAAGTCGGACCGTTGTTCCACCGGGAAGATCCTGGCCCGGAACGTCCGTTTGCCGATCAGTTCGACGAGTGCAGGATCGCGACGGACGGTCTTGATCGCCGAGTAGATCTGCGCAGCCCGTTCTTTATCGACGATGCGTGCGACGACTCTCTCTCGCTTGTACCAATAGGCGAAACCGATGACGACAGATCCTTCGGGAACGGTGAACACGAAATCGGCTTCGGTCTGCGCATGTGCCGGGTTGAAATAGGTCATGTTCAGGACCGTCGTCGCAACGGGCCCGTTCAACGTCGCGCGAAGGTCTAACGACTTTTGCCGGATCGGTGCGAACTGCGATCCCTGGAGCTTAAGGAGGGCCTGGCCCCACGCCGAAGGAAAGACCGCGAGGAGACCGGCAGCGAGGGCCATGGCCCGTAAGCGCATGCCACTATTCTAGCTTGGTCGAGACTGTCCTTCGCAGCGAACGAAGGACGGGCCGCCCGGTCTCCCGGACGGCCTGTGACGTCGACCGACGCTTGCGGTCTGACACGGGTTAAGGCCAGTACGTCCAAGTGTCCGGTAACCGGCGTTCCTGGACGACAGGGTAGACCCGGCCGTTTCGGAACACGTAGTAGACCGTGTACTCGACGTTGCCTCCGCCCCAGTACCAGTTCCGTGAGTCGACGGCGACGGGAGAGACCGACCGCACCATCGAAGGGTTCACGAACCGGGCGTTCGCCGAAGCGGCCCGCACGGACTGTCCCAGTGCGACGGACGGTATGAAGATCGCCCCCACGAGCCCGGCGGTCACCGCCAGGGATGTGAGTTTTCTTTTCATCGTCTTCCTCCTGGCCCGGGGGTCGTGCTCTCCCGACCGGGCCGTTCATCAGCTAGGACGCCGGACGCCCTGTGCGGCACCGGTCGCGGGCTGCGCGCGGCCCCAAAGTCCCTCCCGTGCGCACTCCGGACACGATTCAGGCCCCTGTGCTCTACCGGTATAGTCGCGTCACGCCATGTTCGCCCGTTCGCTCCTGCTCTTGACTTTGGCCGCCCTCCCCCTCTTGGGACACGCCCAAGAGACGAAAGTCCAGAAGGACGCCCGCATGAAGTGGTGGCGCGAAGCCCGCTTCGGCATGTTCATCCATTGGGGCACCTATTCGGTCCTGGCCGGAGAGTGGAACGGCCGAAAAACCTACGGCGAGTGGATCCGCGAAGAGGCGCACATCCCGCTGACCGAGTACGACAAGGTGAAAGACCGGTTCAACCCGGTCAAGTTCGACGCGGAGAAGTGGGTGTCGCTCGCCAAAGGAGCGGGGATGCGCTACATCACGATCACGTCGAAGCACCATGAGGGCTTCGCGCTGTTCGACTCGAAGTTCAGCGACTATGACGTGATGGGCACGCCGTTCAAGCGCGACATCATGAAGGAACTGGCGGACGCTTGCGCCCGGCAAGGCGTGACGATGTGTTGGTACCACTCGATCATGGACTGGCACCATCCCGACTACCTGCCCCGGCGTTCGTGGGAGACGGGCGACAGACCCGCGGCAGGCGCCGATATGGACCGTTACTGCGAGTTCCTCCATAACCAAGTGACCGAACTCCTGACCCGCTACGGGAAGATCGGCGTGATGTGGTTCGACGGGGAGTGGGAGTCGACGTGGAACCACGAGCGCGGACAAAAGCTGTACGACCTGTGTCGCAAGCTTCAACCGAACGTGATCGTGAACAACCGCGTCGACGTCGGTCGCGGTGGCATGGGCGGGATGTCCGACGCAGGTTTCGCCGGCGACTATGGCACGCCCGAACAGGAGATCCCTGCGACAGGCATGCCTGGGGTCGACTGGGAGACCTGCATGACGATGAACGACCACTGGGGCTACTGCCGCGAGGACAAAAACTACAAGACGACCCGGCAGATCCTCCGCATGCTGAGCGACATCGCTTCGAAAGGCGGCAACTATCTTCTCAACGTCGGGCCGACTCCCGAAGGCGAGATCCCCGCTGAATCGGTTCAACGCCTCAAAGAGATCGGGGCCTGGATGAAGGTCAACGGCGACGCGGTCTACGGTACGCATGCCAGCGTCTTCAAGTCGTTGCCGTGGGGGCGGTGCACGGTCAAGACCGCGCCGACGGGCTCGACGCTGTACCTCCACGTGTTCGACTGGCCCTCGAACGGAAAGCTCATGGTCCCGGGCCTCGGTAACCAAGTGGTGAGCGCCCGCCTGATGGCGTCCAAGTCCAAACTTTCGGTGTCGTCGACGGTCGACGGCGTGATCGTCTCCGTCCCGAAGTCGGCTCCGGACGCGGACGTGAGCGTCGTCGAACTCAAGGTCAAAGGCGCACCGATCGTCTACAATGCGCCGGAGATCCTGACCGAGTCTGCGGTCTTCGTCTCGTCGGGCAAATTCAAGATTCAGACCGGATCCAAGGAGATCCAGGCCCGCTACACGTTGGACGGATCGGAACCGACCGCCAAATCCGCGCTGTATGCGGGTGCGGTCGCCGTCAAGTCTTCTGGCATCGTCAAAGCCCGAGGATTCCGCAACGGAAAGGCCGTGACGCCGACCGTGGCCCAGACGTTCACGAAGATCCAGCCGTTGCCCGCACAGCTCGGAGCCCGGTTGGGCGATACCGAACCCGGCATCAAAGTCGGGGTCTATCCTGGCAAGTTCGAGTCGATGCCGAAGTTCGAGACCCTGCGTCCTGAAGAGACGAAGAAACTCGATCTGGTGACCTTGGCCGACGATCCTAAGCGCGAGTTCGTGGCCCGGCTCTATACGGGCTACATCAACGCCCCGGAAGACGACGCCTATAAGTTCTGGCTCCTGTCTGACGACGGCTCGAAACTCTGGATCGACGGTCAACTCGTCGTGGACAATGACGGCCTCCACTCTCCCCTAGAGAAAACGGGCGTCGTCGGACTGGCTAAGGGCTTCCACCATGTGCGCGTCGAGTGGTTCAACGCGTCCGGTGGAGCCGAACTGCAGCTCAAATGGGCCCAGGTCGGCGGGGCTCCGCAAGTGGTCGGAAAGTCGTCGCTCCTTCGGAAGACGAAGTAGGCATGCAGACACGAGGATTGTGGTGCGGGGCGTCCGATTGTGGGACGTCCCGTAGCGAGGTCGCCGAGTTCGCCGCCCGCGTCGCCGATGCCGGATTCAACCTCCTCCTTCCGGAGTTGAAAGGCGGTCACGGACTCCTCCGCTACCCGTCCAAGCTCTTCCCACAAGCGGTCGAGAAGCCCTATGACGAACTCGACCTACCTGCCCACCTTTTGGAGGAATGCCGGAAGCGGGGGATCGAGCTCCACGTATGGTTCATCGATTTCTTTGAAGGCGAGAACGGACCGGCGGTCACGGCGCGCCCGGAGTGGGCCGCCCTGGACGCCCGTGGTCGTCCCACGAACGAGGAAATGCTTCGGGGTGAGCGGTTCACGGGACTCTGGATGTGCCCTGGCCGCCGTCCGGGCTACACCGACCAGTGGCTCGTTCCCTTGTACCGCGAGTTCGCAGAACGCTACGATTTCGACGCCGTCCACCACGACTATGTGCGGTATCCGGGCGACCTGGCTCCGGACCAGTATTGCTTCTGCGACGCGTGTCTCGACGACCTTCCTCGCTGGGCGGGCTACGTCAACCAGGCGTTCCCCGAAGAGCCGTTCGACCACGACCTCTATGACCGGGAGTATCTCGAAGCCCACTGGGAGCAGTCGCCCCGCGTCCTTCCCGCGTCTTGGGCAAAACTGAACCGGACTGAAAAGTCGCGGTTCTTGCTCGAAGGTTCGTTCTTCCGCTACGGACGGGCCGACTTGGACACGTTCTTCTATCAGTACCGGAAGGAGGCCGTCCGCGATTTCGTCAGACTTTCGCACGAGGCCGTGACCGCGGCCCGCCCCCAAATGGGCGTGTCGGCCGCCGTCTTCAAGAACCCGGTCCACAGCGGACGCTTTATCGGGCAGGACTGGAGGGAGTTCGTTCCTTGGGTCGACACCATGATCCCCATGGACTACCGCGATCATTTTCCAGGCACCTTCGACCACTACCTCGGATTGCTCGCCGAGGCGATCGACCGACAAAAGCTTTGGTCGGCAGGGTGCCGTCGCTACCTGACAGGTTTCGCCCTTTGGTCCCTGATCCGGGGCGTCGAAGACGAGTCGAAGCGGGGAGACCATATGGTGGAAACGATCCGGTTGATCGCCGAGAACAACGCTGACGGGTGCTGTATCTTCTGTGCAGGCGACTTGTCCCGCTATGGACTTTGGGAGCGCGCTGCGGCCGCCCTCCGGTAGCATTCGGGGCGACATGTCCGACTTGCGGGCCCGCATCGCCGCCGATCACGATTACCTGTCCGATTTCCGGCGCGACCTTCACCGACACCCTGAACTCATGTACCAGGAGACCCGCACAAGCCGCCGGGTCTGCGAAGAGTTGGACAAGGCCGAGATCCAATACGTCAAGGGGCTCGCGGGCGGGACGGGGGTTCTCGCCTACCTCCCTGCGACCGAGCCAGGCGGTCAGACCGTCGCCCTTCGGGCCGACATGGACGCTCTGCCGATCCACGAAGAAACGGGTCTGGACTATGCGAGCACCGTCCCGGGCAAGATGCACGCATGCGGCCATGACGGGCATACGACCGTCCTCCTCGGTGCGGCGCGGGCTTTGAAGGACGAACCCGTCCGCCGGAACGACGTCCTTTTCCTGTTCCAACCCGCCGAAGAAGGGGGAGCCGGTGCCGACCGGATGATCTCGGACGGCGTCTTGGACGGGCGCCTCGTCGGCAAGCGCGTGGACGTCGTTTACGGCCATCATGGAAACCCTTGGATCGGTGCCGGAGACTTCTCTGTACGTAACGGGCCGATGATGGCCGCCACGGACGAATTCCGCGTGACGATCGCCGGAAAAGGGGGCCATGCCGCGATGCCGCACCGCACCGTCGATCCCGTCATGGCCCTCGTCCAAGTGGTGGGCGCCCTTCAGACGGTCGCAAGCCGCAACGTTTCGCCGCTCGACGCCATCGTCTTCAGCGTCACCGTTTTGGAAGCGGGCCACGCCCACAACGTGATCCCCGAGACCGCCGTCTTCGCCGGCACGATGAGGACGCTCCTACCGGAGACCAGGGAACTTGGGGAGCGACGGTTCGAGGAGATCGTGACCGGAGTCGCCCAAGCCATGGGTTGCACCTGCGAAATCGAATGGCGGGTCGGATATCCGGTAACGGCCAACGATCCTTGGGCCACGGACCGGTTCCGGTCGATAGCGAGAGGACTTTGGGGCGGTCGCGTCAAAGAGGAGGAGGAACCCACGATGGGAGGCGAGGACTTTTCCTTCTATGGAAAGGTCGTCCCCGCCTGCTTCTTTTATGCCGGTCTTAAGAGGGACGGTGACATCGACCCTGCCGGTCTTCATACACCGAGGTTCGACTTCAACGACGCTGTCATCCCCGACTGCGTCGAGACCTTTTGCCGCCTCGCCCTCGAGTCCGTCTGATCTCGGCTAGCGGGCCGAGTCGGGCCTGGGGTCACCGGCCGTTCCCGTCGTGCCCGTGTCGCCCGTAGCGCCGTCAGCGTTGTCCGAGCGTTCGTCGGATCCCTGGTCGTCTCCCTTTGTCGAACCTCCGGCTTCTGTCGAACCTTTCGAGGCGTCGATGTGGATGTCGGTCCGCGACTCGGGGGCGGGCGGAGTGACGATCGTCGTGGTCGGTGGTGTGACGACGGGCGGCGCCTGGTCACGGATGATCGTGGTCGACGGTGCGGTCGGTGCCCAGGGATGCCAAGCGACAGCGACGATGCCGATCAATGCGGCGATGCAGACCACGAAAAATACGACAATGAGAGTGTTCGAGCGTGAGTCGCTCTCGACGTAGTGGACTTCCCGGATTTCGTTCATGGCTGTGCTCCTAGTCGTTCGACAAGGTTTTTCCTAGAACGCCGGTCAGACGGCAAAGTGACATCTTGGGCCCAATACGTGCCCGAGTCGGTCACTCGTCGAAGACTTGGCCGCGCCTGAGGGAACGTCCCTCCAAGACCGTTTCGCCATCGGTTTTGTCAAGACGGATCGGCTTGCAGGCCAGCCGGTCGACCAAGTGCTTCGTCAACTCTTCTGAATGCGTCGTGATCCAAAGTTGGCTGTACTGAGAAGCGTGGGCGAACATGTCGGCCAGGGGCGCCAAGACCGAGGGGTTCAGGCTGGTCTCAGGCTCGTTGAACGCGATGAGAGGTGACGGCCGGAACGGGAAACAGGCCGCGGCAAGACACAGGAACTTCAGCGTCCCGTCCGAGAGTTCGCGGCCGGACATCGCCCGCTCGATACCGTCGCTGTGGACGACGAGGCTCTCAGGCGTGGCCGTCAAGGACATGGTGGGGAAGGCGGCCCGAAGGATCGGCCACAACGTGTCCCCTTCTCCCCGTTCCGACGTCACGTACATCGCCGGTCCAAGGTTCGAGCCGTCCTCGTGGAGACGGGGCGAGAACGTGGCCAAGGCCGGACGGCGGACGGGCGAGTCTTTGTCGGTCCGGAACTCGTGATAGAACGTCCAGCGCTCCACGGATTCGCGGAACAGGTAGAGGTAGCCGTACTTCTCGGGGTCGCGCACCTGGGCGAAGACGGACTCGGAGTCCACCAAATCGGTCCGGAGCTCGCTGTCCCCGGCAAGGCCCCGCATGGTGGCGACGGACGACTTGCGGTCGACCATGACCCTTCCGGCCAGCTTGACGACTTCGGACTTGATCTGAGGGTCGAGCGGGAACAAAGGGAGTTCCGAAGCAGGACGGAGGCCCAACTCGAGCGTGTATTCGAAGGGGTCCGTCACCACGGACAACTTCAGCCTCACGGGCCCCGAGCTGCGAGGGCCGGCCCAAAGCACCGAATCGAGGCCGCCTTCGTCGGCAAGGGACTGTGCGAGGCGACCCTCGACCGCGCTTTTCAGGAGCCGGAACGCATTGAAGAGGTTGCTCTTCCCACAACCGTTCGGGCCTGTGATGAGGTTGACGTTCCCGAACCGGATTTCAAGGCCCCGGATCGAGCGGAAGCCTTCGACCGTCAGGGACTGCACCTGGCCCGTCACGGCACCGATAGTACCGGCCAGGCCCGCCGTTTGACCGAAGTGCGGCCGCTCCGGTACCATGGCCGACTTCATGCCGGTACACAAGGTCACAGTCGAAGGGTTCGGGACGTTCGAGGTCGAAGGAGGCACGAAACTCGTCCTGGCGATGGAACGCAACGGCGTGGACGTCAGCCACCGGTGCGGAGGCAACGCCCGGTGTACGACGTGCCGTGTCCGTTTTCTTTCGGAAGAACCTCCGATGGGTCAGAAAGAGCAAGATTGTCTCGAAGAGGACGGCGTCTTGGGCGAGTTCCGACTGAGCTGCCAAAGCCGCGTCGACCGCGACATGAACGTCGCCGTCCTGATGCGGGCCAGCGAGCAAGGTTGGGATCCAGGGATCGAAGTCGAAGACTGAGGCACCCTCCTCGGACAGGTGCCAAAATGGGCGGACGCTCTCACGACGTGGCACCATGATCAACGAACAACGCCTCGTATCGCTCTTTCAAGAGCTGGTGCTCATCGACGCCCCTGCGCTCCAAGAGCGGGCCGTCGTCGACGCGACCCGCAAGACCCTCGAGTCGATCGGACTCGATGTCTGGGAAGACGACGCGGGAGCCAAGATCGGCGGAAACGCGAACAACCTGATCGCGGTCTTAAGAGGGAACAGGCCGGGGGCGCCTAAGGTCTTTCTGAGCGCACACTTCGATACGGTCGAGCCGACCGCCGGCCTCGTCGTCCAGGAGCGGGACGGGACGTTCTATTCGTCCGGCGACACGATCCTCGGCGCCGACGATAAGGCGGGCATGGCCCCTGCGATCGAAGCGGTCCGCTGTCTCATCGAGACGGGAGCAGAACACGGAGACGTGTACCTGTTGTTCTCGTGCGCGGAAGAGATCGGATTGCTGGGTGCGGCCGCCTTGGACATCGAGAGTCTCGGCCTCGACTTCGGCTACGTCTTGGACACCGGGCCTCCCGTCGGCACCTTCGTCACGCGCACTGCGACGCACGACAAGATCGACTTCCTGATCAAGGGGAAGCCGGCCCATGCCGGCAAAGACCCGGAGCACGGTATCAACGCGATCAGCGTCCTCGCCGACGCCGTGTCCGGTCTCAAAGTCGGCCGCATCGGCCCCGAGACGACGTCCAACCTTGGGATCGTCGAAGGCGGTACGGCCGTCAACGTCGTCTGTCCTTTCGTGAAGGTCAAAGGCGAAGCCCGCTCGACGTCCGTCGCCGAACTCGACGCGTGCGTCGAAGAGATGATCAAGGCCTTTCGTTCTGCAGGCGAGAAATGGGGCGCTTCCGTCGAAGTCGACCACGAGCGCCATTACGACGCGTACAGCCTTCCGGACTCCTCGAAAGTCGTCCAAGTCGCCCAACGGGCCGCACGGAACCTCGGCCACTCCGGCGACTTGCGGACGACGTTAGGCGGAAGCGACGCCAACGTCTACAACCGCAAAGGCGTTCCGACCGCCGTCGTCGGGACAGGCATGGAGTACATCCATACCCACGATGAGCGGGTTTCGCGGGCCGATCTCGTCGCGACGGCCCGGTTGGCGTACGAATTAGTCGTCGAAGCCGCCCGGGACTGAAGCACCGTCCCGGCTTCGACCGTCTGGAATGCTATGATGCTGTCCAAGGCCGGACACGGCCCCAGCATGATAGGGAATCAAGGATGACCAAGACCGCAACCCTCGCCCTCGTGACGATCCTGGCCCTCGGCGCTGCCGGTACGGCCCAAGCCCAATATTCCAAGCCGCTCGGACTCAGCGTCCGCATCGGTCTCTTCTATCCGTCGAACGGCGAAGCCCGCGACGTGGAAGGCCAGGGTTGGTTCGCCGGCGGAATCGAGTACAAGGGTGGCGACCTTAAGTTCGGGACGGGCACGAACGCCAAGTACAGCGCGATGTGGACGGCGTCGCTCGACTATTACGGAAAGGGCAGCTATAGCAACGCGCCGCTGCTTCTGAACTACGTCGGCCGGATGGACCAGGTGTACTACACCGCCGGTGCGGGCGTCGGCTTCGGACACGTCGCCAAAACGGGCGGCGGATCGACGAGCGACACGGAGTTCGCGTTCCAACTGGGCGTCGGTTACGACTTCGTGAAAATGGCGACCCCGTTCTTCGTCGAACTGAAGTACTTCGGGAGCTCCGAGAGCCGCTTGACCGGCTTCGGCGTCTACGGCGGCGTCCGGTTCTGACGCGTTGACTGAAAATGGGAAGGGCAGGGGCCGTACGGCCCCTGCCCTTCGTCGCTTCTAATAGGTCAGACCAGGCGCGTTTGGCCCGACTCGAGTTCCAGAAGCCGCTGTTTGCGCCACTTGCCTCCCCCGTAACCCTGGAGCGCGCCGTTGGCCGCGATCACGCGGTGGCACGGAACGATGATCGCGATGCGGTTGTCGCCGTTGGCTTTCCCGACCGCTCGGACGGCACCGGTGTTCTCGATTCGGGCCGCAATGTCCTGGTACGAACACGTCCGGCCGTAACCGACTTTCAAGAGTTCCCTCCAGACCCGTTCTTGGAAGGGGGATCCTTTGAGGACGATCGGCACGTCGAACTCCGTCCGCCTGCCCTCGAAGTACTCGTCCAACTCGCGGGCCGTCTGTTCGAGCACAGGCGAGCTTCCGGGCACCAGGGTGGCCGTGAACCTCCGCCGGAGCGTCTCGAGCTGTGTGGCGAGCATCCGTCGGTCGACGAACTCGAGCAGGCAGAGCCCCTCGTCGTCCGAACAGGCCAGCATCGGGCCGAGCGGCGTCTCCAACCATCGGCAATCGAGCGTCCTTGCCGAACCGTTGCGGCTCGGCGTAGTCCCGATGATGTTCTCGAACGCCTCACGGAACCCACTGTCCGAACCGTATCCTGCGTCCATTCCTGCCGTCACCACGTCTTGGCCTTCTCGCACGCGCTTCAAGGCCTGCCCCATTCTGCGCGAACGGCTGTACGCCTGGAACGTCATCCCGTAGTTCTTCAAGAAGTAACGGCGGGCCCGGTCGGGGTCGAAACCGAGACCCTTGAGGTCGGCGTTGGTCAGACGCCGTGACGGTTCTTCGTCGACGACCTCGAAAAGCTTCGTCGCCCAGTCGGGAGACTTGCCTCCGGCGTCCATGGGCCGGCACCGCTTGCACGGCCTGTAACCGGCATGCAGGGCGGCTGACGCCGTGGCGAAGAACTCGACGTTTTTTGCGAGCGGGGTCCGCGCCGGACAACCTGGCCGGCAAAAGATCCCGGTGGACTTGACGGCCACGAAGAACACGCCCGTGTACGACTCGTCGCGGCGCTCGACCGCTTCGTACATGGTCTGGAAGGGCGGCAAACGGTTCATGTCCGGACGTGTACCTGGTCGCCCTCGTGGCCTGCCGCCGAAAACGCGACGCGGATGTCCCCGCGGTGTTGCGTAGGCCCTGGGTGGGCATTCCTTCTCATGGGAGCCCGTCGGGCTCCGCTCAGGGGCCTTCACAATCTCCTTATGCCCCTCGTTTTGGACCGACCCGCCGTCATGCCTGGACCTGTGTCCGCTAGGATGTTGGACGAACTTGGGCGGTACGTCGTTTGTGACCCGCAGCCCTTCGCCGTCGACCTTGCGAATTGCGAAGGCATGTGGCTGGCGACCGTCGACGGCCGCCGGTTGTTCGACTGGGCGGGATACTACGGCTCCAAACTGATCGGTCACAACCACCCCGGGCTGTACGACCCGGACTACACCGAGAGGCTCGTCCGGGCCGCCAACAACAAGGTCGCGAACCCCGACTTCTTGACCCAAGAATGCCTGGACTATTACCGGACGGTCCATCGCCTCGCACCCGAAGTCATGAGGAACCCTGATCTTGAGGTGTACGTAGTGAATTCGGGAGCGGAAGCGGTCGAGAACATGATGAAGTACATGGTCAGCCGCTTCAACTCCAAGCGGCTCGCCGAAGGACGGTCGGCCACGAACCGCCGCTTCGTCTACTTCGACAAGGCGTTCCACGGACGGACGGTGTTCGCGCTCGGCGTCACGCAGACCCTGGACCCGGTGGCGACGAAGGACTTCCACGGCCTTACTGCCGGTGGGAACATCCGGCTGCCGTTCCCGTCGATCGACACCGACAAGAGCGAAGCCGAGAACCTACGGACGACCCAGAACTGCCTGGAGATGGCCGAGACGGTCGTCGCCCAAATGGCGGACGAGATCGTCGGCATCATCGTCGAACCGATCCAAGGCGCAGGTGGTCAACGCGTGGGCTACCCCAGCTTCTTCCGGGGACTCAGCGACATCGCCCACAAGTACGGCGTCTACTTGGCGTTCGACGAAGTCCAGACCGGGCTCGGCCCGACAGGAAAGGTCTTCGCGATCGACCATTTCGACCTGCCTCGTCCGCCGCTCGCCGTCGCGAGCGGAAAGAAGTTCGGCGCCGGTGTCGTCTACATGCACGAGCCGCTTCAAGAGATCGGCGTCCTCGACTCCACCTGGGGCGGGACCCTGGCCGATATGGTGCGCGTCGTCCGGGAGATCGAGATCGTCGAGAGCGAGGGGTTGGTCGCAAGGGCCGAGTCCACGGGAGCCGTGATCGTCGAGGCGCTCAAAGGTCTCCGGGACAAGCACCGGGCCGTCATGTCCAACGTCCGCGGCATGGGACTGTACCAAGGGTTCTCGCTCGACTCCAACGCAAGAAAGTCCGCACTTGTCCGGGTCGCAAGGGAAGAGCACGACCTTCTTCTTCTCGGGGGCGGAGAGCGGTCGATCCGACTGCGGCCGAACCTCAGCGTGACCGTGGCCGACGTCGGTCTGCTGGCCGGGAAACTCGACGCGGCCCTGACCAGCGTGTCCTGACGACGTCCGGCTAGAATCCCGATATGCCACGGCCGCTCGTCTACGGGAACGGACGCTTCCTCATCGCGTTCGACCGTAGGCACCGCGCCAGGGACCTGTTCTTCCCGAACGTCGGGTATCCGAACCATCTCCTTGGGCACACGGTCAAAACGGGGATCTGGTCGGACGGCGAATTCGGGTGGTGCGACGCCGACGACTGGGACATTCGTCAGGACTACGAACGGTCGTGCCTCGTCGGGCGTTCGCTGTGGCGTTCGTGGAAAGCCGGCTTCGAGATCGACGTCCAGGAGGCGGCACACCCGGAAGAAGCGCTGTTCGTGCGCCGGTTCCGGGTGACCGACCTCCGCGGCCTCGCACGGAACGTCACCCTGTTCTCGACGCAAAACCTGATCCATGGACAGAGCGACGTCGGCAACACCGCGTTCTGGAACCCGTTCTGCCAAGCTTTGGTCCATTACCGGGGTCCGTACTGCACGCTCGTCGCCGCCCGGGCCTCCCATGGGGGCCCGCCCCAGTATGCGACGGGTTTGACCGGCTTCGGCGATCTCGAGGGGACCTGGCGCGACGCCGAGGACGGACGTTTGAGCGCGAACCCGATCGCCCAGGGATCCGTGGACTCTACGATCGGCGTCGGACTGGCCGCCGACGGTCTGGAAACGCTCGACTTGGCGTTCGTCTGCGGATCGCGGCTGGACGAGGTCGTCGGTCTCTTGGAGCGGTCCGAGGCGGCGGGATGGGACGAGGTGTTCGAGCGGACGCGGACGTCCGGTCAAATCTATGTCTCGAAGGCCCCGGCCCTGGAGCTTTCCGAGCGCATCGGTGCCCTCGTGGAGCGGAGCCTGTTGCTCGTGCGTTCCCAGATCGATCATGAAGGCGCGATCGTCGCCGCCAACGATTCCGACATCCTGGCGACGAACCGTGCGACGTACAGCTATTGTTGGCCGCGGGACGGGGCGTGCGTGTCGCGGGTCATGGCGTCGCTCGGATCGCCCGAAATCGCAGAGGGCTTTCTCCAGTACTGCCGCCGCATCGAACCGAGAGACCAACCGTTCTTCCTACAAAAGTATCGGAGCGACGGCAACCTCGGAGCGTCGTGGCACCCGTGGATCGTGAACGGCCGGCCGGAAATCCCGTTCCAAGAAGATGAGACCGCCCTGGTGCTGTTGCTCCTTGCGGAGCAGGCCGCGACGCTGTCCGGAGACTGGGAGCCGTTCGGGAGGAAGCTGGCCGACGCGATCGTGGCCCACCGGGCGCCCGACGGGACGCCGCTCCCGAGTTGGGACCTGTGGGAAGAGCGGCACGGCGTCCACTTCTTTACCGCGTGCACGGCCGTGGCGGCCTTGCTCGCCGCGTCCACCGTTTGGTCGGAAGCGGCCTACGCAGAGGCCGCTCGCGGAACGCTCGAAGCGCTCGAAACCGTGTTCTGGAACGGCACGTCTTACGATCGGATGATTGGCGACGCGACTCTGGACTCGGCCGTCCTCGGCGGGATGCTGCTCTGCGGCGGCCTTGACCCGGACCGGCAAAGGGCGACGTTCGAACGACTGGAGGAAGGCCTCACCGTCCGCTCCCCGATCGGTGGGCTGGCCCGATACGAAGGCGACTACTACTTCCGGCAGACCGACCTGTACCCGGGAAACCCGTGGGTCATCTCCACCATGTGGTCGGCCCGGATGTCCGCGCGGTTCGGGGACACGGGGTCGGCGTGGAAGAAGTTGGAATGGGTCGTGGACAGGGCCGAAACGACCGGCGTCTTGGCCGAGCAGTACCATCCCGAAACCGGCGCGCCGTTGAGCGTCAGCCCCTTGACCTGGTCGCATACGGAGTTTCTCGAGACCGCCGCATTGCTCGGCGCGTCCTGACCAGACGGTCAGGCGAAGAGGTGAGGGACGAATCGGGCGAAGTCGTCCGTGACGGGCCCGTCGCTTTCTCGGATCCCCATGCCGCGCGCCTCGCCGCCGATGACCCAGCTTCCGATCACAGGGCGGTTACCCTCGAAGTCCGGGAGCCGGTAAAGGCCCTGGAAAACGTAGCCCTTGTCCCCGTACGCGCCCGGTGTCCGGACGATGCGGCCGTCCGCTTTCATCATGACGTTCGCCCCCTCGCGGGAGTAGAGCGGCTTTTTGACGTACTCGGTCAACGTCTGCGACCTCCCGATGTAAGCGGGCAACAGGTTCGGATGACCAGGGAACATCTCCCACAGGACCGCGAGGATCCCTTTGTTCGCCAGGAGCAGTTTCCAGACCGGCTCGATCCACTGCGTTTTGCCGTACGTCGCCAGCGCGTATTGGCCGAACTTGTCCGTCAAGATCCACTCCCAAGGATAGAGTTTGAAGACCGTCTCGATGTCCCGCTCTTGAAGGTCGACGAACGTGTGCCGCGCGCTGTGCCAGCCGATGTCCTTCATGTGGAGCGCCTCAGTGCGCAGTCCTGCCTCTTGGGCGGTGTCGCGAAGGACCGTCACCGTCATCAGGTCCTCCATGTGCGCTTCATGGGCGAAGTAGACGGTGTCGCCCTTTAAAGCGCCCCGCTTCGATTTGAGACCCTTCCACACCTCGATGAGGCCCTCCCAAAGCGAGTTGAACTGGTCGGCCTCGGGAGCGAACTCTTGGAGCCACTGCCACTGCACGACCGCCGCCTCGAGCAGCGACGTCGGCGTGTCGGCGTTGAACTCGAAAAGCTTCGGCGGACCGTCCCCGTCATAACCGAAGTCGAAGCGGCCGTAGACCGTCGGCGGTCGGTCGTGCCACGACTTCTTGATCGCGTTGACCGCCTCCGGCGGAACGGCCATCTGGTCGAATCGGTCCTCGTCGATGACGAACTGCACCGCCTGCAGGCACATCCGGTAGAGCGCGTTCGTCGCTTCTTCCAGCTCGTCGATCTCGCGCTCGTAGAACGCGTAGTGCGCCGACTCGTTCCAGTAGGGCTTCCCTTCGTGCGTGTGGAACGTGAGCCCCCACTCTTCGACCTTGGCCTCCCAATCGGGCCGGGGTGGATGGGAGAACCGCTTCAACCCTCAGCCACCGGACGAGGAAGAACCGCCGAAACCGCCCCGCGAGACCGATCCGCCCGTCGTCCCACCACCGGTCGTCGTCAAGCCTCCCCCGCCGGTCGTAAACCCGGACCGATACCCGCTGCCGCCGTAGTAACCGCCGCCTCCGGAATAGACCCAGTGCGGGTAGGTGTAACGCCCCGAGTTCGTCGTGCATTCGACGTCCGGGATCCGTCGTCCCATGCTGTCCTGGCACGACCGGCTTCGCCCACATCCGACCGACACGATGGCTGCGACCGTCGCGACGAGCGCCGCCGTCACATTTTCCGAGCGTTTCATCGATTTCGCCATGCGGATGACGCCAATGATGACACAGAGGTTGCGGATTACGGCCTAAATCCGCGCGCAACCTGGTACCGGCAAGCTCCACAATGAGGCCGTGCGCGTGATCATGCTCTCGTGGGAGTATCCGCCCCGGATCGTCGGCGGCATCAGCCCGCACGTCCACGACCTGTCGCAAGAACTCGTCAAGGCCGGAGTCGAAGTCCACGTCGTCACCAAGGCCACTCCCGCCGCGCCTGACGAAGAGACCGAACCCAGCGGCGTCCACGTCCACCGCGTCCCCCTCGCTTCCGAGCCCCACAACTTTGTCCACGAGATCCAGCTCCTCAACCAGGCGACCGATATCCGCGTCCGGCGCCTCCTGGAAGATTGGCGCCCCGGCGGACAGCCCACGATCTTCCACGCTCACGACTGGCTTTCGCTCGACGCCGCCCGCGACCTCAAGTACGAGTACCAACTCCCCGTCATCGCGACCGTCCACGCCACCGAGCAAGGCCGCAACAACGGGCTGCACACGGACATGAGCCGCTACATCCACGAACAGGAGTACTGGCTCACCTATGAGGCCTGGCGCGTCATCGTCTGCAGCACCTTCATGCGCGACGAGGTCGGACGGTTCTTCAACTGCCCGCCCGATAAAGTCGACATCGTCTACAACGGCGTCGACGCCGAGAAGTTCGAGTTCCAGGCGACGCCCGAAGAAGAAGCCGAATGGCGGGCGAGGCTCGCCAAGCCCGACGAGAAAATCGTCCTCTATGTCGGCCGCTTCGTCCGTGAAAAGGGGATCCACGTCCTCCTCAACGCCGCGAGCTGCGTTCTCGCCGAGGAGCCCGACGTCAAGTTCGTCATCGTCGGCGGAGGCAACCGTGAGAACCTCGAGCGGTTCGTCCGGTGGTTCGGGCTCGACGACCGCGTCCTCTTCACCGGGTTCATGCGCGGCCGAGCTTTGCACCAGCTCTACCGCGCCGCCGACGTCGCCGTTTTCCCCTCGCTCTATGAACCGTTCGGCATCGTCGCGCTCGAGGGCATGGCGGCCGGATGTGCCGTCGTCGCCTCCGACGCCGGCGGACTCCGCGAAGTCGTCGAACACGACGTCACGGGCACGTCGACCTTCGCCGGTGATCCAGGCTCGCTCGCCTGGGGGGTGCTCCGCGTCCTCCGCGATCCCGATCGGGCCGAGCGCTTGAAGGCCGCCGCCCGAGAGCGCCTGCGTACCGACTTTCACTGGAAGGCCATCGCGGCCCAGACGATCAAGGTCTACGAACGGGTGTGGGACGAGTTCCTCCAAAGCTACTGGGCCGACAAGACCCTTTGGCCCGTCACACCGGGCGCCGAAGAGCGCGCCGAACGCCTCGGGGTCCGGGACAAGGCCGTCACCGGCGCCTATGTGGCCCGCCCGCAGCCTTCGGTCTCCGTCCCCGCCGCCCTTCTCACCCCCGACCACGCCATCTCGGCGGGCGAATCGGAAGAAGAGGAACAGGAGTAAGAGTAGGTCCGGAAAGCCCCCTACCCGTCTGCAGGGGATGGTTCGTGCCCCGAAGATGAGGAGGGGGTCGGGGGTGGAGCGGTCCGGAGCCCCCACTCTCACCCCGGAACAGACGGGCTCCGGACTCCCCCTCGCCCCTCCGGGGGAGAGGGGGCGGGGGGTGAGGGGTCCGGAAAGCCGCCTACTCGTCTGCAGGGGATGGCCGTGCCCCGAAGATGAGGAGGAGGGTGAGGGGTCAGGGGTCGGGGAACGCCTTGCGGCCGGTCCGCTCCTCACACTGCCGCTGCACCTGCAGGAGGTCGTTCGCGAAGACTTCCCCGAACATCATGAAGTAGCGGCGGTTCGGGATCCGATAGGTCGCGATCCCGAGGTCTTGCAGGGCCCGGTCCCGCACCGCGTCGCGCGAGGGCTCGTGCTGCTCACCATCGAGCTCGACGCAGAGCATGGCCTCGCGGCAGAAGAAGTCGAGGCGGTAGGGGCCGACGGGGTGCTCACGGCGGAATTTGAAGCCCAGCCGGCCGTCGCGCAGGCTCTCCCAGACCTGCCGCTCGACGACCGAGGGTCCCTTCCTCGCCTTTCTGGCCCGGTTCTTGGCCGCCTCGCCCCGGTTCCTCGGCATCGGTCTGCCGAGGTTACCGCCCCTCACCCCCCGACCCCCTCTCCCCCGGAGGGGCGAGGGGGAGCCGGAGCCCCTTCCTCGTGTGCAGGGGATGGTCCGTGACGGGAGGGAGAAGGGGGAGGGGATGAGGGTTGTCCGTGCCGGGCCAGTAGTATCACCCCTCACCCCCAGCCCCTTCCTTGTGTGCTGGCGACGGCCCGTGCATCAGAGGTGGTCACGTCATCCCGAGCGATATCGAGGGATCTCCGGGAAGCCCGTGCCTTTGCTGCCCCTGTCTGGAGGAGTTTCGGTCCTTGTCGTGTCTTTTCCGGAACCGGCGGTGTGTCTTCCGGTCCTTGCCGCGTGCTTTCCGGTCCTTGTCGAGGTCCTTCTTCGCGAATGACGCACGCCAAGCACTCACTGGATCACTCCAAGCCTTCACTGGAGCACGCCCAGCGCTCACTGGAACACGCCCAGCGCTTACTGGAACGGCCCGAGTGACCCGCCCACCGCAATGAGGCCCTACTGGATCGCTCCGAGTGAACTTTGGGACTCTGGCAAGAGGAAGCGAGAAGAGGGCCGAAGCTCCCGGAGCGGGCCCCCTTCCGAATCTAACTTCCGCCTGTCAGGTCGAACCGGAGATGGTCGACCTGGACGCTCCAGAACGTCAGGTTCGCCACGGTGTCCTTGATGTTCACCCGGATCTGTGGGTGGTGGGTCGTGCCTTCTTTGCCGAAGAAACGGGCTTCGTAAGGCACGGCCAACCGGAACGACTTCCAGTTGTTCTTGATCTTCTCCTGGTCGTGCGGGATGTCAAAGTCCTCCCAGACTTCGTTCACGTAGTCCCATACCTCCATCCAGAGGTCGCACGTCGTGCCTGTGTTCAACCTCGCCGAGACGGTCGCAGTGAAGGCCTGGTCTCCATCCACTGTGAAGTCCGCGGAAAAGTCGAACTGGACGTTGGGGGTCGGCGGCGAAGAGTGCACCTTACCGATAGGGAAGTAGAGATTGTCATAGAACATCAGGGAGTCGGCCCATATCGAATAGTTGAAGGGTATGCCGTAGAGACCCCGCGTAATTTGAAAGTCGGAATCTGTGGTCGGAATGAGGGCGGGCCGGCTGACTTGGTAGCCGATGGCCAGCCTTGGGCTCGTCGGATCGGACCTCATGAGAAGATAGGGATAGGTGAGTTCCGTTCCTGGTTGTATGGCCGTGTCGTAGAGGATCTGCATCCTCGAGGACAGCTCGCCGTTCTTCGCGTGCGCCCGGAGTCCGTCCACGTCGTTGTAGAACTTTCCGAGCCTGCCCTGGCCCTCGGTAAGGAACTGGTTGACGATGAAGTACGACGTAGCTTGGGAATCAAGGTTCGAAAGCATCGTGTATTTGTCGACGGCCCGGACTCCTTGGACAGAGTAGTTGTGAAAAAAGAAGGTCCCCGCACTTTCGTTTTCGTCCCACGTGAACGCCTGGGCGGTCCCTTCCTTAGTCCCCGCGATGATGGTGATGCTAGAGCCGTTCTGGCTCAGTTCGTATGACTTGATGTCATAGGCCCACCCGGAGGTGTTCCCTGGCCAGCCGTTCAAGAGCGTGATGCTCCAACCCGCGACGTTGCCGTTAGCATAGAACCCGCTCGGTTTCCAGATGCAGGGCAGCTTGAGGCCCGAGGTGGAGGTCGCGATATAGCCGACGACATAAGCCTTCGCGTTACACGAATACGCCTCGCCCGTAGTGTATCCCTGTGGCAGCGGCAACGGTTGTGAGTTGTCAAGACCTGGCTGCCAATAGATCGGAATGGGAGGCGAGGTCTCCGTTTCATTCGCGCGGCCCACAGCGAGCATCCTCCACGCCTTTGCTTCGTAGTCAAACACATAAGGGTCGGCCCGGTTGAACCAACCCCACCGAAATGTTACGTGGGGAACGGCGAATGAACTGCCAAAACCTGGTTGCCCGTGCAGCCTAACCCAAAAGACGGGTTGGCGGACGTCTTCGACGATTCCTGATCCGACGACATACTCGTCGTGAACCGTGTTGGCGTGCTCTCCCGAATTCTCTTCGTCGTAAGATGCGATGTCGTTCGCGTGCGTGTTCGTGGCACCGGCTTCGCTCAGGGCGATCGGGACGCCGCTGTTGAGGTTTTCGTTGAAGTAGTGGGCGCGAGGGGTGTTGTCGCTCTTAAAGTCCGTCCTCGCGACATGTTTGTAGTCGTTGATGCCGCCTGCCTCCGACCGGACGTAAGGCGAGACCGTTGGCAGGTCGATGAACGTATAGCGCCAAGTGCTTCCTGGAAAGTCGGCGGGTTGTGCCGAAGAGATGCCAGCGGCCAGTGCTGCCGCGAGCACGAGGATGTGTTTCATGTGCTTTCCAGGGGAGAACCGTCTTGACCCTCCCCTTTAACGACCATATCCGAGGGAATCGTCGTCCGGTTGTGCCTTAGTCCAACCTTATCAGGAGGAATGCCCGTGTGTCGCTTCCTAGGGCTGCAACACCCACGATATCCCCTCGGCTGTTGATCGACCTAGCGCGATCGAGCCTCCAGCCCGCCGGTATGTCCTCGGTGACGGTGTTAAGGTCGATGGTCCCCATGCCCGGCTCGACGAGACAAGCCCGGGCCGGGTCGGCGAACAGGACCCCCACGGCCTGAAGGGAGTCGTTGATGTCCTCAAGTTCGGTATGGAAGACGCCATAGGGCTGCATTTGCCCGCCCGGGGGGACGATGAACCCCTGCGAGCCGGTGCTGACGTTGCTGGAGTAGCCGACGATATATCCCAGACCGTTGACGCCGAACGCACGGCTTTCCGTGTCGCCGAAGAGGACGCCGAGGTCGGTCATCCCCTCACCCGCCTTCCACCGGAACGCACGGCTCGCGCCCGTTCCGAGCCTAGCCGACCCGCAGACGATTCCGGACCCGTTGATGTCCCTGGCCGTCGAACCCCAGTCGGGATGCAGGCGGCCGATGAGCGTCGCCTTGCCCGAGGCGTCCCAGACGCAGGCGTCCTCCGGCGACGTGAAGACGTAGCCACAGGCCACTCCAACGTCGTTCACGGCGAATGCCAAGCCTTGAGTGCGGCCGACAAGGTCCAACAGCCTCAGGCCTTGTCCCGGCTTCCAGACGAAGGGGACCTGCCACATCCTCTTGCCGGCCCTCATCAGGTCCGTGTAGCCGACGACGGTGCTTGAGGAGTTCACGTCCATACAAAGCCCGGGGGTCCAGGCGAAGGGAGACGGGCCTGGCTTGAACATCCCCGTCTGCTCCGTCCAGACCATGAGCTCCGAAATGGAGTGGGTCGCCCCGACGACCATGTTGGAGTCGTTCAGAGCCCAAGCCGTCGAACCCCACGGCCCGCCCGGGCCGCCGAGGTCGATGCAACGGTACCGGACGGCGTGGGCGACGGGGCCTAGAAGGAGGAGGGAGAGCAGGGCCGTGCGCTTCATGCCCCTAGTCTACGACACTGGAACCGTCTTCCGGACTCAACCGGTGGAAACCCGGTAGCTGGCAGGGCGGGCAAGACGGAGCATGGCGCTCCACGGCTGAACCCGGCATCCTCGAACCCCGGCTCCCCGGCTCCCTAGGCCTCCGTAACAGCACACCGGGCTAGACCGTCCATTCCCCCGGAGACTCGAATGTTGATTTCAACCATGGCCCTCGGGGCGGTGCTGGGGCCGCTCGCTGCGCAGAACGCCGAACTCACCGTTTACAACCAAGGCTTCGCGCTCGTCAAAGAGCAGCGGACGCTCCAGCTTCGACAAGGGGTGCAGAAGATCGCGGTGGAGGACGTCGCGCAGATGATCGAGTCGAACAGCGTCGGCATCAAGAGCCTGACCGATCCGGGCTCGTTCAGCGTCCTCGAACAGAACTATCAGTACGACCTCATTAGCGTCCAGGCGATCCTGAACAAGGCCGTCGGCAAGGAGATCGTCTTCAACCGCGTGCTGCCGGACGGCAAGAAGGAGCGGATCGTCGGGACGCTCATGGTCGCCCCGACCAACGTCATCAGCACGGGCGACGGCGGCCAGAACTATACGTGGAACGGCATGGTCGTCAAGACCTCCGACGGACGGATCCTCTTGAACCCGAGCGGCGAGATCGAGGTCGGCTCGATCCCCGACGGCCTCATATCCAAACCCACTCTGATGTGGGAGGTGGACAGTTCGAGGACGGGCGCGAACAACGTCGAGCTCAGCTACTTGACGCAGGGGATGACGTGGAAGAGCGACTACGTCCTGGCGCTGGACGGCGGCGGTACGAAAGGCGACCTGAAGGGCTGGGTGACGATGACCAACAACAGCGGCGCGACCTTCACCGGCGCGAAGCTGAAGCTGCTGGCGGGCGACGTCTTCCGCAACGTGAACCGGAACATGCCGGGCGGCTTCGGCGGCGGGGCGCGCGGCGCAATGGAAAAGGCGGCCGATGCGTTCCAAGAGGAGACGTTCAGCGAGTACCACCTCTACACGATGCAGCGGCCCGCGACGATCCGGAACAACGAGATGAAGCAACTGTCGCTGCTCGAGGCCACGGACGTGCCCGTCTCGAAGAAGCTGATCGTGGACGCGTTGCGCGGCTACGGGCGGTTCTATCCGAGCGAGGGGCTCGTCGGCACGGGGCCGATCAAGCCGCTCTTCCTCGTCGTGTTCAAGAACGATGAGGCGAGCCACCTCGGAATGCCGCTGCCGGCGGGGAACGTGAAGGTGTTCCAGCGCGACAAGAGCGGTTCGCTCCAGCTCGTCGGCGAGGCCGGGATCGAGCACACGCCGCGGAACGAGACGCTGTCGCTGGCCGTGGGCCGGTCGTTCGACGTCGTGGCGGAACGTAAGCGCTTGGACTTCCGGTGGCTGGGGACGTCGTCGCGCGGTTGCGTCGAGAAGTTCGAAGTCGAAGTCCGCAACCGGAAGGAAACGCCCGAGACGGTCCATGTCTACGAGCGGCACTGGGGCGACTGGAAGGTCACCGAGAAGAACATGGAGTTCACGAAGCTCGATTCCGAGACCATCGACTTCGTCGTCAACCTGAAACCGAACGAAGTCAAGAAGGTCCTCTACACCGTCGAGACGTACTGGTAAGGAGTGCCCTCAGGGCAAGCCCGGAAAAAGAAGAACGGCCCGGTCGGATGTCGACCGGGCCGTTTCTTTCCGTGTGACCGGAAGGTCAGCGGGCAGCCTTGCGCCTGCGGACGATCGCCATCAAGCCGGCACCGACGGCGAGGATGCTCGCCGGCTCCGGAACGGTCTCGACCGTGATGAAGCCCGTATTGCCGCTCGTGCCCGGGAAGTCCGTGTCGAGCCGCACATGGAACCCGACCCTTTCGACCGACGCCGTGTCGAGCGACGTGTAAGTCAGCGTGGTGTTCTGACCTGCGGTCAGCCCCTGGTTCGGATTGGACTTCCAACCGGCGATCCCGCCCGTGCTCGCGTTACTGGCGTTCCACTTGAAGTCGCCCTGGTCGACACCGCTCGCCACAAGGTCGTTGTCGTCGGACAGGTTCCAGAAGCCGATGACGTCGGTGATGTTGTACCAAGTGCTGTTATAAAGGAACTTCGGGCTCTGCCCGACAGCGACGTTATAGGACAGTCCGCCGTTGCTCGGCGTGACCGTAACGTCCTGGAGGTTGTCGACCGACAAGAAGGAACTCCTTGTCTGAGCCTGGCCCGCTACCGCCAGCGCTAGTACCGCTCCAACAGAAAGAACTTTGAACCGCATTGCCGAGCAACTATAGGACAATTTATCGGCCAGATTGTTCCTTCGCCTTCGATTCTAGTAACTTTCGTAGCGTATCCTTGATCCCTTCGGCCCACAGCTTGTAGCCGGTCGCGTTGAGGTGGAGGAAGTCGGGGAAGACCTCCTGGGGCAACGTGCCGTCCGGTTTCAAGAACGACGGCCCTAAGTCGAGGAACGTGACGCGTTTGTCGTCGGCCAGCGGCTTGAACAGCCGGGTCGCCTCGGCCACGTCCTTCCTCATCTTGTCCTCCGTGCTTTGGCCCCGAGGAAAGATCCCGAGGAGCAGGATCTTGGCGGAGGGCACGTCTTTCAGGAGCTTCTCGACGATCGCGCGTACACCGTCCGCCGTCTCTTTCGGCCCGGACGATCCGTGGCCGATGTTGTTCGTCCCGATCATGATCACGATCGCCTTGGGTTTGAGCCCGATGATCTCGCCGTGACCGAGCCTCCAGAGGACGTGTTCGGTCCGGTCGCCGCTGAATCCGAAGTTCGCGGCGTTATAGGGGGCGAACTCCCTGTCCCAGACGGCCTTGCCTTCGCCCTCCCAACCCTGGGTGATCGAATCACCGAGGAAGACGAGGTCGACGCCCCCCTTCTTCGTGGTCTCGACACACTGCTCGTGCCGGGCTTTCCACCAGTCTTCGGACAAGCGTTCGGCGGGAGTGACGGCGACTTGGACGGGGTCGACGAGGGTCATGAGTCCGGCGAGGAGCGGTAGAAACGGCACGGTTCGATTCTAGTCAATGGCCGATCCTCCGCGCTGACCGCAATCCTAACGCAAACCGTGCCCTTCTTGCACCAAAAGGCGACCGATCCGGAACATAAGTAGACGATAATGGAGCGTCGCCGGCACATTGTCCGGCAGAAGGACGATCCATGATGATTCGAAGCACGCATCCCAAGAGGAGCCGCGCGCCGGGCCAAGTAGCCCGAGCGCTCTTGGCCGCCGCACTTGCGGCGACCGCACTGGCAGCAGGAGCACAGAAGGCTCAGGCGCCTCCGACGGTAAGGGACGGTACCGTTCCCCAAGCCCGGTGGGGCGACATGAAGGGCAAGCCGTTCGCGCGGGTCCCCGGCACGTCGGTCACGACCCTCCTGCCCGTCGTCGACTACCCCAACCCGACCCGTCCGACGAACCCGGACTGGGAAGGCAAGGAAGAGGAGATGTACGGAGGCAAGAAGTACGTCCGAAAGGCCGACGAACTGCCGCCCGTCTTCTTGGACAACCCCGGCATCGCTACGAACGCCTTGACCACCGATTTCATCGGCATCGGTCAGACCGCCTTGCGGCCGCCCGACTGTTCGATGGCGGTAGGACGGGACCACATCGTACAGACGGTGAACGACAGGTTCCGGATCAGCGACAAGGCCGGTATCACCATCTTCGAGGCTGACATCCCCGACTGGCTCAGCGATCCGAACGGCTTCTACTTCGACCCCAAGGTCATCTACGACCCGTGGCGTTCGAACTTCTGCATGCTGTGGCACAGGTGGGACGACGCCAACCAGCAGTCCCAGCTCGTCCTCATCGGCAGCGACGACAGCAACCCGGTCGGCACGTGGTACGTCCATCGGTTCGACAGCGACATCACGATCTCCGGTAAACGGACGAAGCCGGACTATTTCGACCTTGGCTACTGCAGCAAGGCGATCGTGATCTCCGGGAACATGTTCAACTGGGACGGGACGGGTTTCTCGACCGGAGCCATCGCCATGTTCAATCCCGCCGAAATCTACACCTCGGGCGGGGCGGGTTGGCTGATCTATGTCGGCTTCAACAATGCGAACGGCACGGAAGCGGCGACGATCCGTCCGGCGCACATGCTGCGCTCGTTCGGGAGCGGCTGGGACCAGATCTTGGTCAACTCGGCGGGAGGCGGAGGCAACTTCCTCTCGGTCTGGAAGCTGACGGACCCCTTGAACACGGACGGGAACCTGGCGTTCAACCGAACGACGATCACGGTCAACGCCTATACGCTTCCGCCCAACGCCAACCAGCCGGGATCTGGTTCGACGCTCGACACGATCGACTGTCGGCTCATGCCCGTGTACGTCGACGATGCGGCGCCCGGTCAGACCACCAGTTCCACGCTCTATACCGGACTGAGCGACGCGAGCGCGGACGGGACGAGGGCGGAAGCCAGGTTGTTCGTCGTGGACCCGATCGCGGGAACCAAGGCGTTGGACACGAGCTTTACAGACGGGACGAACGACTACTGGTTCCCGACTCCGAGCGCCGAATACGGCCACAACTGCACGTGGGTCTTCGCTCGGGCGGGCACCGTCTTCGGTGAAGCCCGCTTCGTGACGTGGGACCCGGCCGGAGGGCTGGGAACGAGCGTCGTTCTCAAAGCTGGCGAAGGCCTTTACACGCTCTCCCGTTGGGGCGACTACTTCGGAGGCGAACCGGACTGGGGCGACTACTATCTGAACGGCCTCTCTTCAGGCCGCCAGAAGATGTGGTTCTATGCCGAGTATGCGGAGACGGGCAACGTCTGGGGCACGTGGGTCGGTTGCACGCGGCCCATCGGCGTAGCCGCCGGCTCCATGAGCGTCAGTCCGGCCGCCGACCAGAGCCTGTTCTGGTACCGTGGAGCCGCGTCCGGCCCGGACGTCGACTATACGGTCACGAACTCGGGCGACGTGAGCTTCCTTTACCGGGTTCGCAGCCTGGCGAGCTGGCTCGCCGCTTCACCGTCGCAAGACGAGGTCGGCACGACTCCGAACACCGGCCACTGCTTCATCGGGCCGGACGCGTCAGGTTTGAACCTGAACTTTGGCGTCTACAGTGATACGTTCCAGTTCGAGAACGCTTACACCGGCTCGCTGCTGAACCGGACGATCGAAGGACGGGTCGGCGAACTGCTCAAACCGGCGACGATGACCGTGGAACTCGGCAAGTTGAACTCCGGTGACGTGACCGGCTTCGCGGCATCCGGCGACGGGATCGTCGTCCGGGTGTGCAAGTTCGTGGTTCCGAACGCGAACGCCTACCCGGTCACCGTGCGGCTTGACGCGACGTTGTCCGGCTCCGGTGCCACGACGGTCAGCGACGTCGTGTTCACAGTCCGGTCCCGCGTCACGGTCGGCGGAGCGTTCATCCAGACCTTGGAACTCTTCAACTGGCAGACGAACGGGTACGACGCTCAATCGGTGACGAACGCGGTCAACACGACCTTCGCGAACCGCAGCCTGAACCCGAACGGCGACTTGACCCGGTTCGTCAACCAGACGACGAGGCAGATGCGCGCCCGTGTCAAGATCAAGCCCAACGGGGTCGTCGCTTCGGCTTCGTGGTGCGGCGAGTTCGACTACGGCGTGTTCGATACGCGTCCCTGACGCGTCAGTCGCCCGGCCCTGCTTCGGCAGGGCCGGGCGTCGTCTCAAAACTCCATCCTGTCTGCAACGGACGCCCGCCGCTTCCGATAGGGAATGATGGACGGAACCGCATGAGGACGTTCCTGACGGTTTGGGCAGGTCAGCTCGTTTCGTTGCTCGGTTCGGGACTGACCAATTTCGGTCTCGGCGTCTGGGTGTACCAGAAGACGGGCTCGGCCACGATGTTCGCGATGATCGGGGTCTTGGCCGTCCTTCCCGGACTTTTGGCAGCACCCCTCGCCGGCGTGATCGTAGACCGGACCGACAGGCGCCTGGTCATGCTCGCAGGCGACGTCGCTTGTGCTCTGGCCGTCGTTTTCGCCGCTGTCGCGGCCTGGTCCGGGACGATCCAGGTCTGGCACGTCATGGTGCTGGCGTTCGTCACTTCGACCGCGGCCGCCTTTCAAGTCCCGGCTTATGCAGCGGCCGTTTCGACCTTGGTGCCCAAAGAGCAGTTGGCCCGGACCGCGAGCATGATCCAAGCGGGCCAGGCGGTCGCCGACCTCGCGGCTCCGATCCTGGGCGGCCTGTTGTTCCTCCGCGTCGGTCTTCACGGCCTCATCTTCATCGACTTCGTAAGCTTCTTCGCTGCGATCGCGACCTTGATGTTCGTCCGCTTCCCAAAAATCGAACGGCCGGATGAAGGCACACCCGAAGCGTCATCGTTCAAGGCCGAGTTCAAGGAGGGCCTCGGGTTCATCCGTTCACGGCCCGGGCTCTTGATCCTGCTCGCCTATTTCGCGACCCTGAACTTCCTCCTTCCTATGGCCGGGGTCCTCTTCGCCCCGTTGATCCTGAGCATCGCCGGCCCGGACGGGTTTGGCACGGTCAGTTCCGTCTTGGGCGCAGGGATGCTGGCTGGAAGCTTGATCGTGGCGGCCAAGCCGCCGAAAGGGAATTCCGCCGTCCTGGTCGCCGTCGCCGGAATCGCGACGGGAGCGATGATCGCCGGCGTCGGGTTGCGACCGGACCTGCTCGTGATCGGGACGTTCGGGTTCCTCATGATGGCGACCGTTCCCCTCATGAACGGACCGAGCCAAGCGATCTGGCAGACCAAGGTTCCGCACGAACTGCAAGGTCGTGTCTTCTCCGTCCGTCGAATGATCGCGCAGGCGACCGTTCCGGTCGCGATGATCATTTCCGGGCCGCTCGTCGACCAGGTGGTCGGCCCCGCCATGATGCCCGGAGGGGCGTTGGCACCGGCCTTGGGCGGTTTTCTCGGGACCGGGCCTGGGCGAGGTGCCGGACTGGTCTTCGTGACCATGGGCGTTCTGACGGTGATGGCGTCACTCATAGCACTCGCCAGCCCGAAGTTCCGCAACGTCGAATCGGACCTTCCAGACGCCGTACCCGCGACGGCTGCGACGTAAGCCGGGACAACGGGGTACAAGCGGACGATGTCCGTCGCGCTGTCCCTTGTCGTCCTCGCGTCGTTACCGCGCCCCGGCGACGCCCCTTCAGACGATCTGCTCAAGTACGTCTATCCGTTAGCGCCTCGACTCGCCTGCCCTCCCGTCGAGACGGACACCCGGGACTTACCCGAGGCGGAAGACTGGGCAAGGGCGGCGAAGAGCCTGGTCGAGTCGTGGTATCCCGAAATCTGCTCCTTACTGTCGACTCAAGACTACAAGCCGCCGAAGAGGATCCGGCTCGTTTTCAAGAAGAAGATCTCGGCGCCGGCCTATGCGTCAGGAGGGACGATCACGATCAACGGTGAATGGATCGCGAAACACCCTGAAGACCTCGGAATGGTGGTCCATGAATTGACCCACGTCGTCCAGGCCTATCCCCGTTCGAGGACCGACACAGGCTGGCTCGTCGAAGGGATCGCCGATTATGTCCGATGGTGGCGCTATGAACCCGAGGCGCCACGTTCGAAGATCGATCCGGCCAAAGCCAAGTTCACGGACTCCTACCGGACGACGGCATGGTTCCTGGCCTGGGCTTCCCAGAAGTACGACCGCAGGCTCGTCCCTGACCTCGATCTGGCCCTGAGAAAGGCCGAAGATCCCTTGCCCGTCTTTTCAAAGCGGACAGGAAAGGACGTCGAATCGCTCTGGAAGGAGTTCATCGAAGGCCGAAAATGACGGCGGGTGCGGAGACCCGCACCCGACCGCCGCTCCTCTCAACCCATCCAGTGGACGTCGCCGTCGCCGTTCAAGGCTTGGATCAGGTTCAACTGACCGTCGTGGTACCAGATGTGGTTCACCGCGATCGTGGCGAGCATGAAGACCGTGGACTCCATCTGCCACGGCGCCATCACCGTCTTCGTCAACGTCGCTTCGTCCGCAGCGGACAGCGCCGCCGACAGTTCGTCGACCGCTTCGGTGAACGCGGCCACGACCTGGTCCTTCGTCGTCAGGCTCCGAAAGGCCTCGGAATCGCCTTCGCTCATCGTCGGGGTCTCGCCGCGCAAAACGCCCGACATCCACTTGCACATTCCGATCGCGTCGCCCGTCAGGACGTTCACCGGACGGGCGACCCCGCCCGAAGACTCGGTGATGGTCGCTTCAGGCATCGCGTTCAGGTCGGCGATGTACATTCCCTTCAGGCCGGCCAGCCACTGGACCAGGTTCTCTCTCGCGTCGATTCTCTCGGCAACGTTACTCATAAGAATAATCCTCCTCCCTATGATAGCTCGTAGGGAACCTGGAACGCAACAGGTGTCTACTAGTTCACCGATTCTTCACGTTCGAGTTTTCCACACTCGGCCCGTTACAGGTCCACCGCCATCTCGAACTGGCTGACCGACATCTCCCGGAACCCGGTCTTCTGGAAGAACCCTCGGGCGAGGTCGTCGGGGACGTCGACGGACGTGAAGATCCTCCGTCCCGGATAAACGGACGCTAGGCCTTCGATCAAACTCCGGCCGACGCCTTGGCCGCGGTGTTCTCGCGCGACCGCGACCTGCCAGAGCACCGCTCTCTCCGGACCGAGGTCGGAGACGAGCGACACCGCACGGCCGTCCAAGGTCCATGCTTCGACGGGCGGGGCCAACTGGGCGAGCGTCGTCGCTTGCAGGTTCCAGGGCAGGTCGGCCGGGCACAGGTCATGAAACCGTCTTACCGCTTCAGACGGGTCCAGAGGTTCCAAGCCGGACGGACCCGGCCGGCTTGGAACACCGTCCCGCTCCCACCCCACGATCCTTCGCGTCTTGCGCATTCCGACGGACTCGTAGAGGGCGATCGCGGGCGGGTTCTGTTCGATGACTTCCAACACCACGCGCTTTTCGCCTCTGGAGCGGGCTTCCAAGATCGCGGCCGACATCACGTGCTTGCCGACGCCCTGACCGCGACGGCGCCGGGCCACCGCCATTGCGGCGATGCGCGAGGTCCATCCCCTTCTTGCGACGAAGACGACCGCCGCCGGCCCCTCGTCGTCCAGCCAGACCGTGCTGGCTTCGACGTCGAGACTTTCGCGGCGAAACCTCCGCTCTGCCTGTGGGGCCGTCAACGTGAACGGCACGACATAGTCTTCGAAGCAGTGGTTCAGGGCCGCGCAGAGGTCGGTCGCCGACCAATCGATCGCGGGCGTCGGTCGAAGTCCTGAGTCCCGAAAGCCGGCCATATCCTCGGAATACCCGACTGACAGCGCCAGAGACTCCCTGAAGAAGGGGCCGTGTGAAAAACGCAAGGCCGCTCCAGAAGTGGAGCGGCCTTGCGGGCCTAGGGCGTCCGAACAGGTCTAGAGCGTGCCGCGAAGGGCCTGCTCGCGCTCGATCGATTCGAACAGCGCCTTGAAATTGCCCTTGCCGAAGCTCTGGGCGCCTTTCCGGTGGATGATCTCGTAGAACAAGGTCGGGCGGTCGGTGATGGGCTTTGTAAAGATCTGCAACAGATATCCCTCGTCGTCCCGGTCGACCAAGATTCCAAGGTCGGCGAGCACGTCGATGTCCTCCTCGATCGAACCCACGCGTTGCGGCAACATGTCGTAGTACGTCTTCGGCACCGAAAGGAAGTCCACGCCGCGCGCCCGGAGCCTCGAGACGGTGTAGACGATGTCGTCCGTCCTCAAAGCGACGTGCTGGCAACCCGGGCCGCCGAAGAACTCGAGGAACTCGTCGATCTGAGACTTCTTCTTGCCTTCGGCCGGCTCGTTGATCGGGAACTTGACCCGACCGTTGCCGTTGGACATGACCTTCGACATCAGCGCCGTGTACTCCGTGCTGATGTCTTTGTCGTCGAAACTGAGCATGTTGTGGAAACCGAGGACGTCCTCGTACCACTTGACCCAGGTGTTCATCTTGCCGAGCTCGACGTTCCCGACGCAATGGTCGATCTCGATGATGCCGATCCCGTCGCCCGGCTCGTTGCGTGCGGCGAACCCAGGCAGGAACGGCCCTTTGTACTTGTCGCGATTGATGAAACTGTGGACGGTGTCGCCGTACGTGCAGACCGCGGCCATGCGGACGCTTCCGAAGTCGTCTTCGATGGTGTACGGTTCGCGCCACGCTTTCGCGCCACGGTCGGTCGCCGTCTTGAACGCCCAATCGACGTCGTCCACCTCGAAGGCGATGTCCTGGACGAAGTCTCCGTGGTACGCGAGCTTTTCGGCCATCGGATGTCCGGGCCTGACAGGCGCGCTGAAACAGAGGGTGACGTCGTTCTGCTTTAACGCGTAGCCGACTTCGTCGCGGCTGCCCGTTTCAAGACCTTGATAGGCCGAAATGTTGAAGCCGAACGTCTGCTGATAGAAGTAGCTCGCTTGCCGCGCGTTGTTGACGTAGTGACGGACGTGGTCCACCCGTCGGATCGGAAAGGTGTCGGTGCTCATCGTTGGTTCCTTGCCTTCTGGTTGCACGCCCCAATTTCCCGGCGGGGGAATACGGTCGATCGGGCAACGAAGAGCCGGTCGTATTATGACAGACGTTTTTGCGGACCGCGACGATCCGCTTCAGGGCTTCGAGACGCGCAGGGTGGGCGTCTTAGGCCCGTGGTCGACATAGTACGTCCATGGCTTGTCGACCTTGATCAGTCCTGCCTTGACGTACGCGTGGAACCGGGGGGCGAGGGCTTCGTAACGGTCGAGCAGCGGTTGGACTTCGGTCGCCAGCTCCCGTTGCCGCGTCACGAGACGTTCCTTGAGTTCTTCAAGTTCGGCCGGGGCGCTCCGGAGCCGTTGTGCGAGCATCGCCTCCTCAGACCTGAGTTTTCGCTCCACGGCTTCGTTCTCCTCGTCGGTCAGCTCCTTTGCGCACGTCGAAAAGTAGTGTCCGCACAGCGTCGATTTCCAATCCAGAAGCCCCTTGCAGGTCCTGGCGTCGAGTCCGGCGACCTTGGCGAGCCGATGTTCGTCCAAGTCCGCAGCCGTGCGGATCTGGGCTGCGGCAAGGACAGGTCGGTTCTTTTCGGTGACCAGACCAGAAGAAACGACCGCGAACTTCGACAGGTAACCCTGGGTCTCTCCCGGCCGTCTGGCGAAGTAAACCTCGGATTGAAGAAGGGCCTCTCTTCCCGCGCGGTCGGCGAGCCGAGACCGGACGTCGGCGAGCTCTTGCATCTTCTCCGCATAGTTCGTCTGGGCGACGTCGCTCCACTCTGGCACGAGCGCGTTCAGTTCTTCGACCAGAGCCTTGAACTCTGGAGCCTTGGGAACCGGGAGGCCAGATTTCAATCGCCTTTGATGGCCATAAATGACCAGCCCGCATACCACAGCTATGACTGCGACGGATACCGCGACCCGCGCGATGCTCGATCCGCCAATGTTGAACATAAAGATCACACCTAGCAGGCTGGCCCAACGTTGATTTTCGAACCAGGCCAGTTTTGACGGGTGAGTCTCGTCGTAGTTCTGGAGGACCGGAGGCGGCACCAGGAACGGGGCTCGTACGGAAGCGACGTCCGCCCAAAGTGAGGTTACGTCCGGAGTCGGAGCGGACTTGCGTTCGCGGACATGCCGGCCGGAAGAGAAAAGAGGGACTTTCCACGCTTCCTCCAGGCGGCACCAAGGGCACCCGTCGGCACCGCTCCAGAACACGTGGCCCGATCGATCCGGGCACTCGGCCGTTTCGGCTTCGAGCCGCAGAAGCGCGTCGTACCATTCCAGCGCCGACGGACGGTCCGCGACGGACAGATCGAACGCCCTTTCGAACAACGCTCCGATCTCCGGTGGCAGCCACGATAGGTTCAAGCCCAGCGGTGGGCGGACAGGCACGTCGCGCCTTTGGGCCCAAGCGTAGTGGCCGGCGGCGATCCTTTCTTCGAGCGTGGCTTCGGAACCGTCCGAAGAGGCACCGGAAAACGGATGGCGTCCGAACACCAGCGTCTGAAAAAGGAGGACGGCCAGCGCGAACCTGTCGGACTCGATCGTCCTGGGAGCGTCGGCCATCGAACGGTCTTGCAGTTCGGGCGGAGTCAGCTCGCTCTTGCCCACCCGGCACGAGAACGCCCCGACTTGAAAGCTGTCGACGTCGATGATCCGGACCATGCCCCGCGCGTCGACAAGGACGTTGGATTCGTTCAAGTCTCCGATCACTAGACCGGCCTCGTGGACGTAATGGACGCACGTCGCCAGGTTGCGTGCAGCCCGCACGAGAAAGGTGAACGAGGCGCGGGGCAGGAGTCGCATCCTTGACCCCGACTGATAGACGCGGAACAGCGGCACCCACTCGTCGAGGAGCGCCATCTCGAAACCCACGATCGCGCCGTCCTCGTTCCGCAAGACCGATTGGGGCCAGGCGCCCGCTTGTCGGAGGCGGTCGCCGTCCAACGTGACGAGTTCCAAGAGCTTCGCCGCACGGTCGTCGTCCGGATGGCGGTACACCTTGGCCGCAAGCGACGGGCGGTCCGTGACCCGGTAGACGGCGCCCTCTCCCCCCTCTCCGAGAACGGGTCCGAGGCTCGCCGGACCGTCCTCTCGAAGGACATTGATCGAAATCGAAGGCGTCATGGGACGACCCTCGCGACGATCAAGGACGTGTCGTCATCGGTCCGGGTCGTGACTTGTGGCGAGGCCAGGACCGAGGCGAGCCACTCGCACGCCGGTCCGTCAGGCCCGGACTTGTCCGTGAGCCTGTCCGTTACCGATCGGAAGAACGGGTCGTGAGGCCGGCCGTCCTTTGGTGAGATGACGCTGTCCTGCAACCCGTCCGAGAGAAGCGTCACGCTTCTCACGCTTTCCCGGACTTTTGCTGTCGCAAGCCGGGACTCGGCGTCCGGCGACGTCACGAAGACGGTCTCGTTCACGTGCTCCGACCGCAGCGGCGCGACCGGTATGAAAAACCCGGCCCCGGTCTCTACGACGGCCGCACCGTCCCCGACTTGGACGACCAGACAACCGTGGGGCGTCGCGACGACCCCGACCAATGTACAGCTCAAGTCCGAGACCGAGGCATCGATCTGGACGGCCCGGGCTTCGACCTCTGCCAAGACCGACCGGAACAGGCTGAGCACGCGGCTCCGTCCTGCCAGGGTCGGCCGGTCGCCCAACAATCGGACGCCGGACAAGAACGCATCAACGACGGCTTCAGCACCGATGGCGCCGTACGGGGCCGACCCCGCTCCGTCGCTCACCACGGCGGCCAACAACGGACCCGACGATTCGGCCGCCGCACGGTCCTGGCCGCCCTCTTCTAGGCCGTGGACGGCCCCTTTTCTTACTGCCGTGGCAAAGCTCCAACCGGATGCCCGTGAGGCCCTCACGGACCTCTCGGCCCTGCGTCGTTCAAGGGACGGGATCGCCCCACTCCTCGATGGCCGGCAGGTTCGGCAAAGTGCCTGGCTCGCTCCTCGAAACGGGCTTGAGCGATCGCGAAAGCCATACGAACATCTCGCGATAATGGGCGTGGCGCAACCGGACCGGCCCCCTGGGGCGCCCCACTTCGGCCAAGACTTCAAAGTTGGCGTTGTCGGTGCCGATGGTGAACACTTCGATGCCTCCCCGGTCGGTTTCCGCATGGACTTGAGGAAGGGCCCGGCGCCAGAGGTCCGTAGGTGCGCCGTCCGTCACAAGCCAGATCCATGGCCGGTAGTACGGGATCCCTGCCTCCTGATAGGCTGATTTGCGGGCCTTGATCTGCTCGATCGCGAACATCAGGGCTTCGCCGAGAGGAGTGTTGCCAGAGGCGACCAGCTTCGGCGGCACCCATTGGTCGACGGTGACGAAGTCTTGGGCGAGCTCGACGGGCCCGAACGTCACGACGCAAAGTTCGACGCGTTGCGAGGCGAGGGCGTCGCGCCGAAGGTCGTCCCTGAGCTCGGTCAGCCCTTGGTTCACGACCGACATGAAGGGCGACATCGAGGACGACGTGTCCAACAAGAGGACGACGGGACAACGCCTCTCGGTATTGAGGAACATATCGTCTCCGAGAGGCTCGAGTTCTGGCCCGTTGGACATAACGTTCTTGATCAGAGTGTACACACGCTTTGAGCCGACCGTTCCTGCCAGGTTCCAAGGCCCATGCTTCGGATACGGACTCGAAAGGTCACGGAACTGTGAACCGAGATCGCCTCGGACGCGTTAGAATGGCTATCACATGATCAGCCTGATCGCCCTCCTCCTCTTGCCTGGTCAAGACGAAGTCGAACTCGCCAGGAAGATGACGACCGGAGAAAAACTGGACTATGAAGTCCGGTCGAACCTGATGGCCGAGATCAAGGCCGGAGACATGTCGTTCTTCCTTCCTCAAGAGTTCGACGTCAACTACAAGTTCTCGATGACCTTCGAGAACGCAAGGCCGGACGGGTTCGCGACCGTCCTGTACGAACGGCCGTCCATGACCCTCATCGACGGCGAGACGGCGGAACGACCCCCGAAACAGACCGTCGAGAAGATCGGCTGGAAGCTCAGACTGACGCTTTCGCCGATCAACGAGCTCACCGACGTGAAAGACCTCTCGGAGAAGAAGAAGGACGGCAAGGACGGAAAGGACGGAAAGGGCGGAAACGGCCAGCTCCGCGCCGTAGGTCGTCTGCCGCGATCGGTCCAGGACGGCGGAATCGGCCGCATGATCCAGGAACTCAACAGTTTGGCGATGTTCGTCGGCAACTTGGACTCTTCCCTCGACTTTTCGCCCAAGCTGCCGTTCGACTCCGTCCAACCTGGCGCGACCTGGAAGAAGACGGTCAGTTATCAGCCTCGGGAGATCAAGGGGACGGACAAGCAGGCCGTCCAGCGGCTCGACTATGTGTACACCTACGAGGGGCTGGCGGATTCGGGCGGCAAGAAGGTCCATCGGGTCACGGCCAAGCTCGATCTGGACACGGACGCGGCCAAGTTCATCAACCAGTCCATGGGGACGAAACCGGAAGAGAGCGGCCTGAAGGAGCTCCGCCTCCGGATGAAAGCGCTGCTGACCTTTGATCTGGACAAGGACAGCAAGGCCACGCTCAGGGCCGAAGGAGCTTCGGAAGGCGGTTTCGCGATCGTGACCACCGATCGGGACGAACCGGTCTATCAGGAAAAGATCAAGGGTCACACCACGCTCCGACTTCTCGAGAAGAAGTGACCCCGCTCCGCATCCGGTCCGAAGGTCTGGACGTGGCCCTTTCCGTCAATTGCGGCCAGGTCTTCCGTTGGACCGTTTCCGCCGACGGATCGTGCCTGGGTATGGACGGCGATCATTGGTGGCACGTCGCTCCCGGAGGTTCAGGGCACGTCGTCCAAGGGTCAGGCGGCGAGGCTGCGTTCGCCGGCCTGTTCCAGACGCGTTGCGACTGGGTCGCCCGACGGCGCAGGGTCTGGGAGGTCCTTCCCGAACTCAGGCCTGCGCTCGAGGCCCTACCCGGACTCAGACTCCTTCGGCCCTCCGATCCCGTCGAGGTGCTGTTCTGTTTCCTGTGCACGTCCAACAACCACCTGTCCCGGATCCGTGGGATGGTCGACAGGCTGTCCGAACGGGGGCCCTCCGTTTCCACTCCGTTCGGCACGTTGCACCGCTTCCCGGACCTAGAAACGATCGCAGGGTTGGAAGAGGCCGAACTGAGGCGCCAGGGTTTTGGCTACCGGGCGGCCACGATCCCCCGGGCGGCACGGCAGGCTCTGGATCGGGGCGGAGCCGACTGGCTCCGGGGCCTGAAGGAAAGGCCTCACGCAGAGGCACGCACGGCCCTCATGGAACTGGCCGGTGTCGGGCCGAAACTGGCCGATTGCGTCTGCCTCTTCGGCCTGGGCCAAGACCGGAGCGTTCCGGTCGACACCCACGTCTGGCAGGTGGCTGTCCGGACGTTCTTCCCGGAATGGAGGGGCAAGTCCCTGACGTCCTCACGGTACGAGGCCGTGGCCGGTCTCTTCCAGGACCGTCTTGGGGACGACGCCGGTTGGGCCCACCAGTTCTGCTTCTACGGGAACGTCGTCGGAGCCTTCGCCTAAACGGAAAACGGCTCCTCACCCTTGCGGGATCGGAGCCGTCGAACACACTGGAGCCGGTCCGCTTAGGACTCGCCTTGCGTGTGACCGAAGAACGGTTCGAACGGGATAAGGCCGAGGCGCGTCGCCGCGCGGAGGGCCTGTACCCTGTTGTTCACCTGCAACTTCTGATAGATGTTGGCCAGATGGAAGTCCACCGTTCGTTTGGACACGACCATGCGGTCGGCCGCTTCTTGGCTACTATGGCCCTGAGCGATAAGGCTCAGTACCTTGACCTCCGTCGGTGTGAGCCTCACACCGCGGGGTGATTCGCTAGATCTACTCGTTCCTGGCATTGCCATTTCCCATCCCTCGCTTCGGTTTGTCTTGCCGCCTGTCAATCTCTTTCCATGTCTGATGGCGGTTTTGAGATGGTCTGTCCGGAATTCCCAAGAAATTCCTGACGAAAGGTCAAGTCAGTTACGGTCCGTGCCCCGTCGGCGGCCTCCGTTACAAGGAACGACGGCTCAAACCCGGGCACTTCGGCACGGTATCGGGCTTCAGTGTCGGAAAGGAAGGCCGGGACGGACCCGGTCCGGACCAGGGCCACGCACGCCCCTCCGAACCCGGCTCCCGTCATCCGAGCCCCGATGCACCCTTCCGACCGTACGGCTGCCTCGACCATGCTGTCTAGTTCGATGCAACTCACTTCGTAATTGTTCCGCAAGTTCATTTGAGATTCAGACATCAGGTCGCCGAGGTGTCTTAGATCCCCTGATCCGAGCGCTTTGGCGAACTCGAGGCACCGCTGGTTCTCGGTCACGACGTGGAGCGCTCTACGGAGAATGACGCCGGGCAGGCTCTGGCTGTTCTCCGCAAGGAGGTTCGGCGTCGCCTCTCTGAGGCTCGGAATCCCGAGCAGGCGGGCGGCCTCGGTACATTCGGCACGCCTCTCGTTGTACTTGGACCCTGCGAGTTCCCGGCTCTTACCCGTATGACAGACCACGATGGACACCCCTTCCGGTAAGGGCCGGTAGTCCGTTTCTAGGCTCCTGGTGTCCAAGAGCAAGGCGTGGCCACGTCGGCCCAGCGCGCTCGCCGTCTGGTCCATCACGCCGCAAGCCATGCCTACGAACCCGTTTTCGGCGCGCTGGCACTTCAGGGCGAGCTCTTGGGGCGGAATCCCGAAACCCTCCAGAGAGTTCCAAGAACAAGCGAACGCGAGTTCGATCGCTGCACTGCTGCTCAGTCCCGATCCCGTCGGAAGGTCGCTCAAGACCACGGCCCGGACGTCGGGCACGGTCCCGGCGTCGGAGAGGCTCCACGCGACGCCGGCAGGATAGGCGCCCCAACCCGTAACGCTCCCCGGAGTCAGGCTGTCGGACGTGAAGCGGACCGGTCCGCCCGCCTCCTCCGACCAGAGTTCCGACGACCCGTCACATCGAGACATCGCGACCCAAACCCCTCGGTCGATCGCAGCCGGGAACACGAACCCGTCGTTATAGTCGGTGTGCTCGCCGATCAGGTTCACACGTCCGGGGGCGAACGAGACGACTTCGGGTTCTACGTGAAACTTTTCCCTGAAAGACCTGACAGCATCAAAATACATGGAAACCAGACCCAAGTTTAGCCGGGATTCTGGTATCCGTGACAGGGGCAGGCCGAGGGGATAGCGGAACGATCACTTTGGCAGGCCCGGGGCCCACCGCCGCCACTAGGGTCCCGGCCTGTCCGACCTCCGACCGAAAGGTACGCTCCTGCCCCATGGACGAGGCCGTAAGCCGCCTGCGCGGATGGCTCCAAGAGCACGAGGCGGAACTTCTCAGCGACTATCGGGCGCTCCTTCAGATTCCCAGCATCGAGTCCGATCCTGAGCCCGACGCTCCGTTCGGCCAGGCTAACCGGGACGCTCTGGACTTTATGCTCGGTCTGGCCCAAAAGTCCGGTATGACCACGAAGGACGTCGACGGCTACTGCGGTTGGGCCGAATTCGGATCGGGCGAGAGGATGGTCATGTCGCTCGGCCATGTCGACGTCGTTCCGGTCGGGCCAGGCTGGAAGCACGGACCTTTCGGCGCCGAGATCGACGATGGGTACGTGTACGCCCGAGGCGCCGTCGACGACAAGGGCCCGACCATCGCTTCGTTCTACGCGTGCCGGGCCCTGCAAGCCTGCTTCCCGAACCTCGACTGCCGGATCCGGAGCGTCTTCGGGTGCAACGAGGAGTCCGGGTTCAAGTGCGTCCATCGTTATATGGAAACCGAGGAGACACCGACGTTCGGGGTCGCTCCGGACTCGGGATGGCCCTGCATCCACGGTGAAAAGGGGATCGCGAACTTCGAAATCGGCTTTCCGCTCGTGAAAGGCGGACTGTCTTTGGTCGAGGTCGACGGGGGGCAGAGGCCGAACATCGTCGTCGACTCCTGTCGGGCTACCGCCTTGGTCGCGCCCGGATCCCGGCCCCATGTGGAAGGCAAAGTCGCCGACGCTTGGGACAGGAACGTGACGGCGACGTGGGACGGTGATCGGCTCCTGATCGAGGCCGTCGGGAAGGCCGCCCATGGGGCGTACCCGTTCGGCGGCGACAACGCCGCCGTGCGCGTGTTCCGCTTCCTCAAAGAGATCGCCCCGTTGCCGGAACAGAAAGCCTACGAGCAGCTGGCCGAAATCGGACACTACGCCGGGGACGGCCTCGGTATCGCAGGTTCCGACGAACAGAGCGGCTCTCTGACGGCCAACCTTGGGATCGTCCGTACGGAAGGCGACCGCCTGCGCCTGACCGTCAACGTCCGCTATCCCGTCACGTGGAACGGCAACGACCTCAAGGCCGCCTGCGAAGCCCATCTCGCCAAGCTCGTGCCCGGCTTCACGGTACTGGCGTTCTCAGATTCGCCCCCCCTCTACTTTCCCATCGACCATCCATTGGTCCAAACGGTGTGCTCTGTTTACAGAGCGGAGACTGGGGACGACAAGAAGCCGGGCACGATGGGGGGTGGCACCTATGCGCGGGCGGTACCGAACACGGTCAGTATCGGAACCGGCTGGGACGGAGACGGGGACGCCCACGAAACAGATGAACGGTGTGCGATCGAGAGCCTGTACAAGATGAGCCGGATCTACGCTCACCTGTTTTACAGGCTTGCGACCCTATAACCGGTAGCTGGAAATGATCCGCCAGGCTTCCTCGCGGTCTTTCCATCCCAGGATTTCGACTTCTTTGTTCTCTAGGGCTTTGTAGACTTCGAAGAAGTGGACGATCTCGGCCAACGTATGCGGGTTCATGTCCTTCATCGTGAAGCGCTGGTTGAACCGGGGGTCTTTCGTCGCGATACACAGGATCTTCTCGTCGGGTTGGCCGCCGTCGCGCATTTCGAGGACGCCGACGGGCCTTGCGTCCACGACGACTCCGGGGAACGTCGGGCGCGAGATCAAGACAAGGGCGTCGACCGGGTCTCCGTCGAGGTACTTGGTCTGAGGGATGAACCCATAGTCCGCCGGATAGTGGAGCGGCGAATACAGCACCCGATCGAGCCGCATGACGCCCAGTTCGGGATCCATTTCGTACTTGTTCTGGCTGAGGCGGGGGATCTCGATGATCACGTTCACCTCGTCTGGCGACTTGGGCCCGGTCGGGACTTCGAGCAGACTCACGGTCGGAGGGTACCGTCCGGCCCGGCCTCCCGGCGGGGCCAAGCGTCAGGCGTACTGAGACCTTTTCCTCTCGAAACCGTCTTATCCTTAGGATGACGAGAGTACGAACGACGGCCGCGGTCTTGAGCTTGGCGCTTGGGATCGGCGTTTATTCGGTCGTGGCCGCCGGCCAGGTCCAAAGCGAGGGAAAACTGACCTCTGACACGCTCAAGAAGTCCCTGTCCGACCTCGGCTACGAGACGAAGGACTTGAACGAGAAGAAGGTCGAGATCAAGATCACGAAAAACGGCTTCGACGTGCCGATCGCAGCCGAGATCAGCCCGAGCACCAACTACATTTGGCTGACCGTGTTCCTCGGAACGGACGTCACCGACGCCAAGGCCGGAAAGCTCATCCGGCGGAACTTCAAAGTGCAGCCGTCGCAGTTCTACGTGACGGAGAAGGGAAGCCTGATGATGGCCATCCCGGTCGAGAACCGATCGATGTCGAACGCCGTTTTACGGCGCGCTTTGGACAAGCTGTCCGACGACGTCGTTTCGACCAACGAGGACTGGAAGGACTAACCGACGACGGACGCCAATCCGGGCGCGACCTTAAGGCCGGCCGCAGTCTTGGCCATGACCTCGTCGACCGTCACGTCCGGTGCAAGCTCGATGAGGGTGAGTCCGACTCCCCGCTCGACTTCGATCACGCCCAGGTCGGTGATGATCAGATCGAGACACTCTTTGCCCGTGAGAGGCAGCGAGCACTCCTTGAGGATCTTCGATTCGCCGGCCTTGTTCGTGTGCTCCATGACGACGACGACCCGCTTGACGCCGGCGACAAGGTCCATCGCCCCGCCCATCCCCTTGACCATCTTCCCAGGGATCATCCAGTTCGCCAAATCGCCCCTTTCGGACACCTCCATGGCCCCTAAGATGGACAGATCGATGTGGCCGCCACGGATCATTCCAAAACTGTCCGCGCTCGAAAAGTAGCAGGTTCCCGGTATTTCCGTGATCGTCTGCTTGCCTGCGTTGATCAGATCCGGATCGGCTTCGTCCGGAAACGGGAACGGCCCCATTCCGAGCATCCCGTTCTCGCTCTGGAGCACGACTTCGACCCCAGGCGGGATGAAGTTCGCGACCAGCGTCGGGATGCCGATCCCGAGGTTGACGTAATATCCGTCGCGCAGTTCCTTCGCCGCGCGGCGGGCTAAGTCGTCTCGTGTCCAAGCCATGTTCGTGTCTCCTGTGCCCTGCCCTTAGCGCTCCCGCGTGGTCAAGCGTTCGATCCTCTTCTCGAACGACGGTCCTTGGACGATCCTGTCGACGAAGATGCTCGGCGTGTGGATCTCGTCGCCCTCAAGACCTCCGACCTCCACCAGACCTTCGACTTCGGCGACGCAGACTTTGCCCGCCGAAGCCATCATCGGGTTGAAGTTCCGGGCAGTCTTGCGATAGACCAGGTTGCCCCATTTGTCTCCCTTCCACGCCTTAACGATGCTCAGATCGGCGCGAAGTCCGGATTCCATGACGTACCACTCGCCCTCGAATTGGCGGGTCTCCTTGCCCTCTGCGACCAAGGTTCCGTACCCCGTCTTGGTGAAAAACGCCGGAATCCCGGCTCCGCCCGCCCGGATGCGTTCCGCCAACGTCCCTTGAGGGTTGAACTCCAGTTCGAGCTCGCCGCTCAAGTATTGCCGTTCGAACTCGGCGTTTTCGCCGACGTAGCTGCTGATCATCTTCTTGATCTGTCGGGTCTGGAGCAGAAGGCCCATACCGAAATCGTCGACGCCGCAGTTGTTACTGATGACGGTGATGTCCTTCACCCCGGAGTCCCGGACCGCAAGGATGAGGTTCTCTGGGATCCCGCAGAGGCCGAACCCTCCCGACATGATCGTCATGCCGTCGAAGAGTAGGCCGTCCAATGCGTCCGCAGCGCTGCGCCGCACCTTGTCCATGAGGGGCAGGTTACCCAGAGGTCTGGTCAGACCGCGAGGCGTCCAAGGACGTCTGCCGGACGGTGGGTCAGTTCGCTGTTCGTGACGACGAGGTCCGCCCCACAATCCCGTCCGACGTCGAGCAGGGGGACTTCCTTGTGTCCGGCGTGGGCGACGACCTTGACCCCTGAAGTGCGGAGCCGACCGATCCACTCTTCTGGCGGGAACGCGCGGGATCCCAGGTTGACGATGGCCACGTCGCAAGAAGGGGCCACGTCCAACGGACGGGGGACGACCTGGACGGTGTGACCGAGCGCCTCCAGAGACTTCCGGAGGCGCTCGCTCCATAGCAGGTTGTCCTCAAGGAGGAGGACCGTCATGGTGTCAGGTTACCGGCTGTGTCTTCTTCGCCTGAGTCTTGCCGCCTTCGGCGACTTTCGCGACCAACTCGGGAAGGTTGATTCCGGACATCGTCTCGACGACGCCGGGGATCTGGGCCAAGACTTCGGTCACTCCACGAGTGATCTTCTCAACGCCCACCGAGCCGTCGCCGCCCGAGTTCACGAGCGTGATCTTATCGACCCGGCCGAGAGGCGAAGCGACGGCTGCGGCGATTTCGGGGAGCCGGTCCATCAACATCTGCGTGACGGCCGCGTCGTTGTACTCCTGGTACGCCTTCGCCTTCTGTTGCATGCCCTCGGCCTCGGCCAGGTACTTCGCTTTGAGCCCCTCGGCCTCAGCCAGCGTCCGTAAGCGGATCGCTTCGGCCTCGGCCTCGCCCTTGGCCCGGATGACGTCGGCTTCGGCGAGCCCCTGGGCTTTGGCCGCCGCGGCGTCCGCTTCGGCAAGGAGGCGGCGACGATCGGTCTCGGCCTTGGCCAGGATCATCGTCCGCTCCTGCTCGGCCTGCGCAGGCTTGAGGACCGAGTGTACGAGTTCGCGTTCACGTCGCTCGATTTCGGCGTTTTCCACCTCGATCTGTTTCTTCTTTTCGACAATGGAGACGCCGAGCGTTTCTTCGGACAGGACCTGTTGCCGCTTCGCCCTCTGAAGGTCGTACGCCATGTCCGAATCAGCCTTGGCCGACTCGACTTCGGCTTCGAACTCCCTTAACCGAAGGTCTTTGTCCTTCTGGGCTTCGGCGACGGCGACGTCTGCGCTGAGCCGCGCGAGCTGCGCCTCTTCCATGGCTTTGCTGCTCGTGACGGTCGCTTCACGGTCGGCGAGGGCCTTGCCCATCGTCGAGTCGCGGTTGGCCGCTGCCTCGCCGATGATCGCGCTCTTCCGGACCTCGGCCATCTGCGGCCGGCCGATCGCGGTCAGATAGCCCTGGGGGTCTTAGATCTGCCGGATCGTGAAAGAAATGACCTGGATGCCCATGTTCGCCAAGTCTTCGCTCGTCAGGCGCTGGACCGTTTGCGCGAAGGTCTCGGGCGAACTGTGGATCTCCTCGAACGGCAACGTGCTGATCACCGAACGCAAGTGGCCCGACATCATTTGAAGGGCGATCTCGTTCATCTCCGTCCGAGACTTGCTCAGGAACATCTCGGCGGCGGTGATGAGCGACGTCGGATCGTCGCTTCGGACCTTGATCTGGGCGATGCCGTCGACGATGATCGGGACGCCGAACTTCGTGTAGAACTCGGGCGTACAGATCTCGAGCGTCATCAGTTCGAGGCTCAAGCGGTCGACGCGCTCACGGACGGGCCATACGAAGGTTCCGCCGCCGTGGAAGATCCGGAAGTTCTTCGTGGCGGTGTGACCGTCGTGCCCCGTATACGTCGTTGGGCGGCCGCTCACGATCAAGACTTCGTTCGGACCGACCTTCTCATATCGTCCGGCGACGAAGCCCGCGACAAGGAGGACCGTCGACAGGGCGACGAGTGGCCAAAGATACGGCAAGATTTGGGATACGTTCACAGTTACAGTTCCTCGACAATCGCGACACCGGACTGGACGTCAATGACGATCACTCGGAGACCGGTGTCCACCGGCCCGTCGTCCGGGGTCTTCGCCGGGACGACCCGGCGTTGGCCCTCGGCGAGATACGTCACCCGACCGACCCCGTCCTGAGGGATCGAAAGGCACACCGTACCGACCGATCCGATCAGAGTCCGCCCCCTCAAAGGCTCGCCCGCGTCGGTCATCAGCCGCTTGAACACCGCGGTAGCGGCCAGCGAACTGACGAGCGTCGCGAGACTGGCGACGACGACGGCCGTCCTTGAACCGGCACCAAAACGGCTCGCGGTCATACCGGCGAGTCCGAAGGCCGTCAAGGTCAGCGTCAATGTCGGGCCGAGCCAAGGCTTGGCACTTCGGAACCCGTCGGCAAGGCGCATCCTTAGCCGGGGCGGTCGGATCGCCCTCAGGGGCGCCGACGTTCCGAGAGCCATTAGGGCACCGATGACGATGGCACCGATGAAGAAGGCTTCGACGATCGGTCGGTCGGACAGGTGGTCTGGGAGACCCATGTGGCGCTCCTTCCCGCCCGACATGCTTGCCAGCTCGTGCGCCTCGGTCTCCGTCGATCAGGTGATCAGCCCAAAGTGAATGGGGCGCGGGAAGTGTTTGTCGGTTCCAATTTATCGCGGTTTTCGTCCCAAACCACCGGGCTGGGCCGAAATTCTCAAGGCCTTGCGGTCGCCCTGGCTTCCCGAGTCCCGGTACCCTTTCGACATGATCCGACCGCAAGAGTGGACCGGCGACCGGCTCAGGATGCTCGACCAGCGGACTCTTCCGAACCGTGAGGAATGGCTCGAACTCACGACGTGGCAGGGCGTCCGCGACGCCATACGGGACATGGCCGTCCGAGGCGCACCCGCGATCGGAGTGTCGGCCGCGTACGGCATGGCCTTGGCCGCGCTGGACTCGCCAGGACCGGAAGAGCTTGCCGCTGCTCGTGACGGCCTTGCCGCCAGCCGTCCGACGGCCGTCAACCTCGCCTGGGCCCTGGACCGGATCATGTCTCTCGAAGCGCTCGACTTCGAACACGTCCTGGCCGAAGCACAGGCCATCGAACGCGAAGACCTCGAGATGAACAAAGCGATCGGCCGGCTCGGCTCGGCCCTCGTCCCTGAAAACGCCCGGGTATTGACGATCTGCAACACCGGAGCCCTGGCGACGGCCGGACACGGCACGGCGCTTGGAATCGTCCGCACGGCCCATGCCGAAGGCAAGATCGCGCAAGTCTGGTCGTGCGAGACGCGTCCGCGCCAGCAGGGTTTGAGACTCACGGCCTGGGAACTCCTTCACGACGGGATCCCGTTCCAAAGCATCGTGGACTCGGCCGCCGCGTCCCTCATGGCGGCGGGCAAGGTCGATCTCGTGGTCGCAGGCGCGGACCGGATCGCGTCGAACGGAGACGCGGCGAACAAGATCGGAACGTACATGCTCGCCGTGTGCGCCCGCCACCACGACGTCCCTTTCGTCATCGCGGCCCCCAGCTCGACTTTGGACCCCGCCTTACCCGACGGGTCCGGCATCCCGATCGAGGAGCGGAGCGGGTCGGAAATCACGGAGTGCGAAGGCGGGAGGATTGCACCAAACGGTTGCCCCGTGTTCAACCCGGGTTTCGACGTGACTCCCGGTCCGTTGATTTCGGCCATTGTCACCGAAACGGGCGTCCATCGCGGTCCTTACAGGTTCTGAATCGGCCCATGCCAAGGACGAGGCGCAGCAAAGGATCCGTCGCCGGAAGCGACGACAGTTCGGCCGCCGAACTGGGCTGTTGCCTCGCGGAGATCCTGTTTTCCGGAATTTCCTGCTTTTCGGTGTCGCTCCTCTTTGTGGCCGTCGGATCGGCGGTCCTGTCGTTCCTGAGCCTGGCGGTCTTCCGGACACAATAGAGGCGTGACCATCCTTGACGCGATCTCGGCCAAGCGCGACGGTCGTCGCAACACGCGCGAGGAACTCACAGCGGTCGCAAACGGCGCCGCTGACGGGACCGTCCCTGACTACCAGCTCAGCGCCTGGCTGATGGCCGCCTTCTTGAACGGTCTCGACCCGAAGGAAACGGCGGAGTTGACCATGGCCATGGCCCATAGCGGCGGGCGGCTTGACCTGTCCGGCGTGCCGAAACCGTGGGTGGACAAGCACAGCACGGGCGGAGTCGGGGACAAGACGACCTTGGTCGTGCTCCCGATCCTGGCGGCGTGCGGACTGACGATGGTGAAGATGAGCGGCCGAGGGCTCGGCATCACGGGCGGCACGATCGACAAGCTCGAGAGCGTGCCAGGCTTTCGCACCGACCTCACGCCGGAGGAGATGGTCGCTCAGGCGAAACGGATCGGGATCGCACTGAGCGGCCAGACCCCTCGACTCGCTCCGGCCGACAGGGCCCTTTACGCCTTGCGCGATGTGACGGGCACGGTGGCGAGCGTCCCCTTGATCACGGCCAGCATCCTCAGTAAGAAGATCGCGGGAGGAGCGGAAACGGTCGTGCTCGACGTCAAGTGCGGATCAGGCGCCTTCATGAAGGCGCTGCCCGAGGCGGAGGCGTTGGCCCGCTCGCTGGTGGACGTGGGGACGGCGGCAGGGCTGAAGGTCAGCGCGGTGATCACCGACATGGACCAGCCGCTGGGGACGGCGGTCGGCAACGCTAACGAAGTGGTCGAGGCGCTCTTGACATTGTCGCCGTCCCGGTCGATCCATCTTGCCGAGCCCAACATGACGGACGGACTCTCGCGCTTTGCGCACCTTTGTGTCGAGCTCGCAGGCCACGCTCTCGAAGCTGTCGGCGCCGGTGACCGCACGACAGCGCGAAAGGCGGTCCTCTCGGGCCGGGCACAGGCGAAAGCCGTCGAATGGTTCGTCGCGCAGGGGGCCGCACCTCAGGACGTGGACCTCGAAACCCTCCTCGGCCGCGAAGAGGGGTGGCACCGGCCGAAAGCCGGGGCTACGGTCGTCCACGAAGGAGAGTGGGGATTCCTGCACCGGATCGACGCCCGATCGGTCGGTGAGGCCGTGATCGAACTGGGCGGCGGTCGGAAGGAGAAGGGTCAGACGATCGACCCTTTGGCAGGCGTGACAGTGGTGCAAGCCGTCGGTCACCGGGTGAACAAAGGGCAACCCGTCTTCATGGTGCAAGGGTCGGACCCGGAGCGGTGCCAACGCGTCGCCGACGGCCTGCGAGGCGCGTTCACGGTCTCGCGCGAACCCGAGGACGGCGTGGACCCGGTCCTCAAAGTCGTGACGTGAAGGGACAGGCGTGTTCCGGGCGGCGGTAGGTCACTGCACTCCGGCGAGCGCCTCTTCCAACCGTTCCAGGGGCAGGCCGACGACGTTCGTGACGCTCCCTTCCGTCTTGTCGATGAAGGCCTTGGCCGCCCCTTGCCAACCGTATCCGCCCGCCTTGTCGAACGGCTCTCCGGTAGCAACGTAGGCCTCGATTTCGGTAGGTTTAAGGTGGCGGAAAGTAACCTTTGTCGAATCGGTGAAGGCGCTCATGCCGCCCGGCCAGACGAGGCAGACGCCCGTAACGACCGTGTGCGTGCGGCCCGAAAGACGGCCGAGCATCGCCTGGGCCTCGGCGTCGTCTCCCGGCTTGGCCAATTGGGCCCACTCGCCGCATTCTTCGACGGCCACCACCGTGTCGCCGGCCACCACAAGGGCCATGGGGAACCGCTCACGGACGGCCAGCGCCTTTTCACGGGCGAGTCGCTGCGCCGTCACCCAGGGATCGCGGTCGGTCAATCCGTCTTCGTCGAGATGGGCGGGCTCGACTGAGAACTCCTCGACCAGGCGCGAGAGCAACTCGTGTCGACGGGGTGACGCCGAAGCCAGGATCACAGGGAACGGGAACGAGAAGGTCTTGTACTGGCGGTGCCGGTCGATGTCCATGCTGAGGATGGCCTGGCGGAGGAGGTGGGATTCGAACCCACGAGGAGTTGCCCCCTAGCGGTTTTCAAGACCGCCGCATTCGACCACTCTGCCACCCCTCCGGTCCGCCTATTCTATCTTCCAGACGCCGCCGGGCCCGGTTCCTGTAGACTCCGGGCCATGGACTTCGGGCTTCAAGGAAAGGTGGCGATGGTCGCTGCCGCTACGAAGGGCATCGGCCTGGCCTGCGCCCGGGCCTTGGCCGACGAAGGGTGCCGCGTCTCGGTCTGCGCAAGACAGGCGCCGGAAGCGCCGATTCCCGACGGATGGTCGTTCACGGCCTGCGACGTCGGCCGCGACGAGGACATCTCCAGGTGGTTCGATGAGACGGAGGCCGTGTTCGGACCGCCCGACATCGTCGTCACCAATACGGGAGGACCCCCGGCCGGGACGTGGCCCGAACTTTCAGACGCGCAGTGGGCGTCGGGGGTCGAGACGACCCTCATGAACGTCGTCCGGTGCGTCCGGCATGCCGCGCCGAAGATGAAGGAAAAGGGATGGGGGCGGATCGTCCATATCACGAGCCTTGTCGCTAAGGACCCTGAACCGCTCCTGGCCGTCTCGTCGACCGTCCGGTCAGGATTGTGCTCGCTGACCAGGCTCCAGGCCATAGAGCTGGCGCCTTACGGCGTCACCGTGAACGCGGTTTTGCCAGGTCACACGTTGACGGACCGTCAGCGACATCTGGCGGGACTTCGGGCGGAGCAGTGGGGCACGAGCCTCGAGGAAGTGCTCGAACGCCAAGGAAGGACCGTGCCCGTCGGACGGCTCGGCAGGCCGGAAGAAATCGCGGCCGCGGTGGCGTTCCTTTGCTCGTCCCAGGCGTCGTTCGTGACGGGCGTGAACCTTTTGGTCGATGGCGGCGGGGCGAAGGGGGCCGGCTAACGGCCCAATCGCGCCATCGCTTCATTGACCCGGTCGCTTTGTTGCTGCGTGTGCGCGTAGCCGCCTGCCGAAACCAGCATTTGAGCGGCAAGGTTCGGATCGCCCTTCTGCTCGGCCGACTGCGCGGCACTGACGAACGACTCGAACGCTTCGTCGAAGACCTTGTCCTTGTCGCCTTCGAGGGCCAGGTCGGACCACATCGTGGACGCTTGGGCGATCAACCGTTGACGGACGTCCGGATTGGGCTCGTTGACGGCCAATTCGACCGTAGCACGGGCTGATTCCACCGTCGCCGAAGTCCTAGAACCTCCGTTCGCCGTGTCGAGAGGGACCTGAGACCCGGGTCTGTCCCGGTCTCCCACCGTCTCGGCCGCCCCCGGTGCGGCGGACCGTGGTTTGAACGTCGCTTTCGGCGCCAGGATTTTCGGGCCCTGGATGACCGCGGCGACGACGAGGGCGGAAATCGTCCCCAGCAGGAGGAAGACCTTCAACAACCGGCCGAAAAAGACCCGCGTTTCGGGGCTGAACATCGGAGGCCGGACGGCCGGAGGATAGTAGACCGGGACCTGGGCCATCGGCATCTGCTGTCCATAAGGTTGACCCATACCGCCCATCTGTGGCGGATAGGACGGCGCACCATAAGGTTGACCGTATTGCGACGGCAGGTACGGCTGCTGCACGGTGCCAGGCATCGGTGTCCCGTACGGCGTCAGGCCGGGCCCATAAGGACTCGCTTGTGGCTGGTAGACGGGGATCTGGACCGGCGGGGGGCCGGGATTGACGGGGCCGAGCGTCGGATAAGCGGGCGGCAAGGCGGCCGCCGGTACATAGGGGTCGACGACGACTTGGCCGGACGCCATTTGGGCGAGGACGCTCTTGAGGGCGTCCGCCATCTCCCGGGCGCTGCTCCATCGGAGCTGCGGGCTCTTTTCGATGGCCTGGCGAACGACGTTCCACAAACCTGGCCCGCATTGCCCTGGTTGAGGCGGGTCGACGTTCATGATCGCGTGCGTGATCGCGACGACGTTGTCGCCGGAAAACGGCTTCTGCCCTGCGACCATTTCGTACAGGATCACACCGACGCTGAAGAGGTCGCTGCGGGCGTCGATGTCTCGGCCGTTGATCTGTTCCGGCGACATGTAACTCGGTGTCCCGAACACTTGTCCGTCCATCGTCAGGTTCGGCTCGAACGTCAGCCTCGCGATTCCGAAGTCGGTGATCTTGACCTCTCCGTTCTCGAGGAGCTGGATGTTGTCCGGCTTCACGTCCCGGTGGATGACGCCCTTGGAGTGGGCGAATTCCAGCCCCTTAAGGACCTCGACCGCATAACCGACGGCCTTAGCCGGCTCGATGAAACCCTTCGTGTCGAGCAGGTTCCTCAAGTTCTGCCCGTCCAGGTACTCCATCGCGATGTACCTGCGGCCGGCCTCTTCGCCGACTTCGTAGATCGTGACGATGTTCGGATGGACGAGCGAACCTGCGGCGCGGGCTTCCCTCAGGAACCTCTGGATCCGGTCGTCCCGCTGCTGTTGGGTCGCGCCGCCCGGCATGGCCAGTTCCTTGACCGCGACGCGACGGTTCATCACCGGGTCGTACGCCTCGTAAACGATGTCGTTCGAGCGCGCGATCTCCCGGATGATCTGGTACTTGCCGAGGGTCGTCTGGCTCATGCGCCTTTGTATCTGACGAAAGTCGACGCCTGAAGGTTGGCCGTCTTAGGGATCATCGGTCGATTCGCTCCTTCTCTCCTGGGCGGGGTGGCGCGGCCCCATAGCCCCGGCACAACCGCGAAAGGTGCTCGCGACGAACCCGATGAGAATGATGAAGAGGTAGATCGTCCACGGGCCGCTCTGGAACAACCGCCGGACTCCGACCTTGAGCGAATGGAACACGGCTCCCGGTCGGACCGTGACCTGCTGATGGGCACACTCCGGACACCTCGGCCCCGCCGGACCCAAGACCACGCACCGGGTGCACACGGGGCGCCCGCACCGGCCGCACGTCAACTGCGTCGGAGTCTTAGGGTGACGGTAGCAGGTCAACTCGCCCGATTCCCCTTGAAGGACGGCTTCGTCGACCAGGGCCTTGCCGCACCGGAGGCAAAAGTTGGCCCCGTCCGGGTTTTCAATGCCGCACTTCGGGCAGTTCATGCTCGCTGTGGATTATGCTCAGATACGGCCGATCGGCCCGAATCCAGGGTCTTGTCAGGTTTTCGACTCCAAATCCTGACCGGATGACCGAGAATTGAGACGTTCGGCGCATGCGCGACATCAGATGGGTTGGAGTGTTCCTGGTCCTAGGAACGGGCTGTCGGCCGGTGAAACCACCGGCGAAACCGCCCGTCGCCGCTGTCCGGGACCCGAATGCGGTCGTCGTCCGGTTGCACAACAGGACGAAGGCGGAGCTCGTGGTCAAGTGTTTCGTCCGTGACCGGTACATCGGCCTTCCCTTATCGAACGTGCTCCGGTTGCCGACCGTCGTCCAAGAGAGCTACTTCAAGGCCCGGTCCGACGTCGAGGTCCCCCTATTCGCCGTCGTCCCGCTCCAGCAAGAGACGATCGGGGCGTACAGCATCGAGATCAACACCGATGAGACCGAGATGCGGCTCGGCGTCATCGACGTCTCCGTCAAGGAGATGGACGAGGCCCGTTTGAGCAAGAAGTTCATCCTTGTCTTCCGGGACAACGGGATCGACGCCTTTATCGGGAAGAAAGCACGCTTCGTCCACTGGATCCGGCCCGTTCCGACCAAGAAGGTCGCACGGCCGGAATATTCGCCCGAATCGATGGGGTCGGAAGGCGAAGACCAGGTCCGTCCTTAAGTGGACGGTCCAGTCAGAATGGCCCCATGAAGGCCTTTACCGTCCTTTGTGCGGCCCTCTTCGCGCTCGTTCTTGGCTGTGGGACGCCCCAGACGTCTGGCGGCCCGGCGACCGCCGGCAATGACGAGGGTTTCAAAGTCGCACTTCTGACACCGGGGCCCGTCAGCGACGCGGGTTGGAGCGCCATGGCCTACAGGGGTCTCCAAGCCATCGAGAAAGAGTGCGGCGCCACCGTCAACAACCAGCAGGCGACCGACGCCCAGATCAAGGACTCGATGCGCTCGTACGCCCAAAAGGGTTATAAGCTCGTCATCGGACACGGCTTCGAGTACAACGCGATCGGCAACGAAGTGGCGAAAGACTTCCCCGGCACGGTCTTCGTCTCAAGTTCAGGTGGCGAGACTTCGCCGAACGCCGGTGCCTTCCGCTTCCAGCTCGAAGAGGGTTTTTATCTCGCCGGGATGACAGCCGGGCTGATGTCGAAAACGGGAAAGGTCGCGATGATCGGCGGGCCGGACGTGCCGTCGATCCGGTCGACGTTCAAAGCGTTCAAAGCCGGAGCCGAGGCCGCTAAGCCGGGCATCACGGTCCTGGAAGCGTTCACGGGCAAGAACGACGACGTCACCGCCGCGAACCAAGCGACCATGGCCGCCCTCGGCCAAGGTGCCGACTTCGTCATCCACCAAGCCAATGCCGCTGCCCAAGGCGTCTTCGAGGCCTGTAAGTCAAAGGGAGTGTGGGCGTTCGGGTCCAACGCGGATCAGAACGACAATCCCTCGGGAATCGTCCTGGCTTCGGCCGTGATCGTGGCCGAACCCGCGTTCGTCGGCCTGGCCAAGCGCGTCAAGGACGGGACCTATAAGGGCGAGATCGAATCGATCGGTATGGACAAAGGCGCGATCGACTACGTGTGGAACCCGAAACTGAAGGACAAGGTGCCCGCCGACGTGGCAGCGAAGGTGGAAGCCGCCAGGTCCGACATCAAGTCGGGCAAGCTCAAAGTCCCGATGGACACGTTTTGAGCGATGTCGGACGGCCCTCCAGAACTCAGGTTGTTCGTCGGCGTCCCAGTTCCTGACCGACCGGTTTTCGACACGGCACGTCGGGCCGTCGACGAAGAACGCCCTGGAGCCTACCGTTGGACCTCTCCGGACAGTCTGCACGTCACCCTTGTGTTCCTTGGGTCGACGTCACCGAGACTCGTTCCGACTCTGTTGAGTCGTTTGGGTCAGATCGACCAGCGGCCGTTCCACGCTTGTGCCAGGTCCCTTCGCGTCTTTCAACAAGGTCCAGGAAGGGGAGTCCTGGCCTTTACCGTCAAAGAATCAGAGAACTGGGAAGCTTGGTCGACCCTCGAGCGCGCCGTACGGGAGGCCCTTGGAGACGCAGTCAGACCGGACAAACGCGCCTTCCGCCCGCACGTTTCGATCGGTCGTTCGCGAAGAGGGCACGCTCCGCACCCTGTACCGAAGATCGAAACGACCCGTGACGAAGCCTCGTCATCAGGTTTCATCGTCGATCGCATCGACCTTGTCCAAAGCCACCTTCGACCTGAAGGCTCCCTGTACGAGACGTTGCTGTCCGTTCCGCTGAAGCGGTCATGAAACGGGCCGTCGTCATCGCGCTCGCGCTTGTGGCAGGATGCTCGGCCCCCAGACCGCCTGACCCCGCAGGTCCGACGACGGGCTACGGTGACGATCCTTTGGTCTTGGTCCTGACGTCGCCGGCCGATCCCCGTCCCCTCGTCCTCTCGAGCGGCCGGGCCTCGGTGTGGATCGGGCGTGACGGAAGCGGCTCGGGGCAAAAAGCGTTCGTTTGGGAGCGCGACGGAAGCCCGCTTCTCGAAACCACCAGTCCGATCGAGCTCAAAGTCCTCTTCGACGGCGTCGTCCAATCACCGTCGGAGCGCGACTATCGTCAGTCCCTCGACTTGCGGACGGGCGCGGTCCGGACGGAGTGGAAGTCGGAAGCGGTTTCCGTCGTCGTCGATTGTGCTGTCGGGCTAGACCGTGACCGCGTCGTCTGCGACGCCACCGTCACGGCGGTCAGGGAAGGTGACTTGAGGGTCGTTTGGGGGCAGGTCGCAACTCCGTTGACACTCTTAGGCCCTCAGGCTCCGCGAGTCGAGGCCCGGGTGGTCCCCGGCAGCGTCGTGAACGCGAGACACATCGTCGGATGCGGACCTTCTGCGCTCTCACAATCCCATGCCTCGATCGAAATCGAGGGTCCGGTCGAAGACCGGCAGGCCGTCAATTCAATGGTCCATTTCGTCTGCGGAGGCGCCGGTGACGGGCTCGGGCCGTTCGGTACGACGCATACGCGCTACGACGGGCGTGTGTTCTGGGACCAGGACGCCTGGGTGTTCCCGGTCGTCGCACTGTTGGCCCCACAACGTGCCAGGGCCATCGTCGCGTTCAGGACAGGTGAGCGGTTCGAAGCTGCCCGAGCCGCCGCCGCAGCCGAATTCCCTTCGGTGACAGGTGCCGCCCGGTTCCCGTGGGAATCCGACTCTGGCGGACGCGAAGCCGCCCGGCCCGATAACCGCGACGAGATCCACGTCTCCGGTGCCGTCGCCAGGATGTCTCACCTTGCCGCTGAATTGGGACTGCTCGATGACGGGACGGCCAAGAACATCGTCGGAGCCGTCGCACGGTATTTCCTCGCGCGCGCCAGTCCGGCGGCGGGAGGCAAACTCGGCCTGATGGGCGTCCGGTCGCCCGATGAATATCAGATCGCCGACAACGACCTCTACACGAACGCGTTGGCCGAGTGGTGCCTTCGGACGGCCCGCCCCGGGGAATCGTGGGTCGGAAGGTTCCGCCGCCCAAGGGACACGCAGACGTTTCTGACCTACGACGACGACCCTCTGATGGGCTACCAACAGGCCGCTGCGCTGTTGGCCCTTTGGCCGTTACAAGACCCGGTCTGCGAAACGGAAGCACGGCCGATGCTGGCGAGGTTCGTCGGGAAAGCGACACCGAACGGTCCGTCGATGACGTCTTCGGTCGAATCTCTCCTTTTGGCCCGGTTCGGCGACCCTGACCGCGCCTATGACGAGTGGAGGGCGGGCGTCCGTCGCGCCACGTCGCGGCCGTTCATGATGTTCTCCGAATCGCCCAAGAAGGCCGAAGCCTACTTTGTGACCGGTGCGGCGGGATTTCTCGATTCCGTGCTTTACGGCTTCCTGGGACTCCGGTTCGACCCGTCAGAACCGCAAGGAGTACGCTGGAAGTCAAAGCTGCGCCACGGCTGGGTGTCGTGCACGCCCCGCCTCCCGTCGGCATGGTCAAAGATCACCGTGCGGGGAATGACGCTCAATGGCCGGCGCTACGACGTCGTCGCGAGCCGGTCCAGTGTGACCGTTACGCCCGTCCCCGGCCCGCCGCCGAAGTAGAATCCACAGGTCCGGGCGGTTAGCTCAGTTGGTAGAGCGCCTCGTTTACACCGAGGATGTCGCGGGTTCGAATCCTGCACCGCCCACCAAGTCCGTTCAGTCCGAACCGACGAACCAAGGCGAGCCGTTCAGGACGTCCAAGATGCTCGAGCGTCCGTCGGTCCAGAGCGCCCGGGACGTCGCCGGCGACTTGATCCATTGAGGGTCTGAGTCGAGCGGCGCCACGTCGGACGCCTTCCGTGAGAGCAGCACCCAATGGGAGCCGGACTTCCCGGGCCACAACAACAGGTTCATCACATTGTCGTCACGACGCCGCACGTCGAGGCCCAACTTGGTCCCGATCGAAGACAGCACCGGACCGAGGTCCATGTAGCGGTTGCTGATGTGGAACGCGATGAACCCGCCCGGTGCCAGGCGGTCCAGATACGTCTCGACCGCCTCCAAGGTCATAAGATGGACCGGCACCGCGTCAGAACTGTAGGCGTCCAAAAGCAGAGCGTCGAACAGCTTGTTCGACCGTTTCAGGCTGATCCTCGCGTCTCCGAGGACGATCTTGACCTGTCCCTTGGCGTTGGGCAGGTAGCTGAAGAACCGACGGTCGCTGGCGACTTTGACGACCTCGGGATCGATCTCGTAGACCGTCCACTCCTGTCCTTGACGCGAGTACGCCAACAAGGTGCCGACGCCCAGGCCGACGACGCCGACCCGAGCGTCCTTCGGCAACGGTCGCTTGACGAGAAAGTCGCCGACAGGCCCCGTCTCGTGATAGTAGGACGTCGGCAGGTCGCGAACGGCCGGAAACTTGGGCTGGCGGCCATGGATCGTCGTGCCGTGGAGCAAGATGTTCTCGTCCGACCATTCGCGCACGTAGACGGTCCCGAAGAATCCCCGCGCTTGGTACGCCCGCCCGTCCGCATAGGGTCCGAAGAACAAGGGCACGGTCGCCACCACGAACGTCCCGATGGCCAAGGCGACGGGCCTGAAAGCGGTAAGGATGCTCAGGGCCGCAGGGAAGAGCATCGCCTTCCAGGTCTGTTGCTCGTTCCAGTAGTCGTACTGCTTGAGCCAGACCAAGCACAGGAACGAGGCGCCAACCGTCAAGGCCAGAGCCGCCCAGGAGAGGTTCGCCAGCTTCCAGTTCGACGCGGGCACGAGGAGCGCGCACAACGCCAAGGCGAGCGGATACTCCAGGACTTGCTTAAAGAGCAAGGGGGCGAGGATCCCGCAGAAGATCCCGCCCAGCACGCCGCCGAACGACACCCACAGGAAGAACTCGGTCAGCCTCCCGGGCTGAGGACGGTCGTCCGCCAGCTCAGAATGGCAGAACAGGCAACAGACGAAGAAACACAGGATCCCGCCACCGATCCCCAAGAGGCGGCTTTCTTTGAACTGGCCGACCGTGACGATCAAAGGCAGCACGACCGCGAACGGTACTAACGGCCGGATCCACCGGGTCGGGATGCGGCCACGGTCCGCGAACGCCATGACAAAGGTCAAGAGGTACAGCGAAAGAGGGAGCACCCACAGAAGGGGGACGGCCGCCACTTCGGTCGAAATGTACGTCGTGACGCCCATCGAGAGGCTCGACGGCACGAACGCCAGAGCGATCCACCTCCACTTTCGCTTCGCCTCCGGCTTGGGTCCAAGGTCGTCACCCTTCTGAACGGTGGAAACCGAGGGTGAGCGGCCGACGGCCCAAGCGCACAGGACGAGCAAGAGGACGAGAAGCCCGTAACCGGCCGACCAGACCGTGCTCTGGACCTGCAGGTCCAACTGTCGTTCGAAAACCACCGGGTACAGGAGCAGGGCGGCCAGACTGCCAACGTTGCCAGCGGCGTAAAGGAAGTACGGGTTCTGCGCCTGCTTGTGACCGGTCCGGCTGAACCATCGTTGCACCAGCGGGCTTGTCGTCGAGACGAAGAAGAACGGCAGTCCGACGCCGATCGCGAGCAGTCCGAGCAGCCATGGCACCGGGTTCGCATCGGTCGGGGGGTCGCCGATGCCCGGCAACCGGATCGGAAGCGCCAGAAACGCCAGAAGCGCGAGCCCGACGTGGATCCAGATCCGCGGTGGCCTGGCGAGCGCCTTCGACGCCCAGTGCGCGTACGCGTAGCCGCCGAGAAGCGTCGCCTGATAGAAGACGAGCGCCGTGTTCCAGACAGACGGCGCTCCGCCGAGCAACGGAAGGGCCATGCGGCCGAACATCGGCTGGATCAAGAAGAGAAGGAACGCGCTGACGAAGACGGCTGACGTGAACAGCGGTTTGAGCCAGATCGACGATGCGGGAGCTTCCGGTGATCCGCCTGGATCGGTCTGCGCTGCGTCGTCGATGGTCTGCACCTTTGGGGATTCTAGACGGGCCCGACGCGCGATCCGGCGCAATTTGTCATGGACTAAGGACCGTTCCGACCCTAAGGCATGTTCCGCGGAAACGCTCAAGGTCGAGACGCCAGGGGCCCGACTCAGTAAAATCTCCGCATGGAAGAGAAGGCCAAGGCGGCCGAAGAGGCGAAGAAGCCCGTCGAACTGACCGAGGAACCGGTCGTCGTCACGCACCACCAACGGCCGGGCTTGAAATATACGGTCACGACAGGCCGCATGCCGCTCAAGGACGAAAAGGGAGAGATCGTCGCCCAGGTCTTCTTCATGGCCTATACGCTCGACGACGCTCCCGCGGGCCGGCCCCTGATGTTCTCTTTCAACGGTGGTCCGGGTTCGCCCTCCGTTTGGCTGCACTTAGGCGCATTGGGACCCAAGCGCGTCAAGATGCTCGACGACGGAGCGCTCCCTCCGCCCCCTTACGAGCTTGTCGACAACGAGGCGAACTGGCTCGAATTCGCCGACCTCGTTTTCATCGATCCGATCGGAACCGGCTTCAGCAGGGCCAAAACGCCCGAAGACGCTGAAAAGTATTGGGGTCTCAAAGGGGACGTCGAAAGCGTCGCCGACTTCATCCGCTTGTACTTGACCCGGAACGGTCGCTGGACGTCGCCGCTCTACATGGTCGGTGAGAGTTACGGGACGACCCGCGCTGCCGGGTTGGCCGGTCATTTGATCGACATGGGCGTCGCTTTCAATGGCATCGTCCTTGTGTCCTCGATCCTCAATTTCCAGACAGCCCGGTTCGGGCGCGGCAACGACCTGCCTTACCCCTTGTTCCTTCCGACCTACACCGCGACCGCCTGGTTCCACAACAAGCTGTCCGGTGACCTGAGGCACAGTCTGACCGCCACGCTCCGACAAGTGGAGGCTTTCGCGAACGGACAGTACGCCAAAGCCTTACTTGCGGGAGACTCGCTCGACCGGGAGGCCCGGTCGCAAACGATCGACGAGCTTGTCAGGTTCACCGGCTTGTCGCACGGCTTCGTCGACCAGTGCGACCTCCGGATCAACATCCACGCGTTCTGTAAGGAGCTCTTACGCGGCGAACGGCGGACCGTCGGCAGGCTCGACAGCCGTATGAAGGGTATCGACGACTGGACGAAAGGCCACGCCGAAAAGCCGGACCACGATCCGAGCATGTCGATGCTCATGCCGCCGTACACGTCGACCTTCAACCAATACGTCCGCCAAGAGCTCGGTTACGAGACCGACCTGCCCTACGAAGTCTTCAAGGGGATCAAGAAGCCGTGGGACTGGGGAAGCGCCGGCGAGGGTCATCCCGACACCAGCGAAGCGCTCCGCTCCGCCTTGGCCAAGAACCCCCACATGCAGATCTTCGTCGCGAGCGGTTACTACGACCTGGCTACGCCTTACTTCGCCACCGAGTACACCCTTGCCCACATGGGGCTCGATCCCGAGATCCGGTGCAACGTCTCGACCAAGTACTACGAGGCTGGGCACATGATGTACATCAACCTGCCGTGCCTGTCGCAACTGAGGGACGACGTTCGCAGTTTTGTGAACGACTGAAACGTTACGGCGCGAGTTCGGTCAGCCGCTTATAGAGGCGGACCATAGCGAGGGTGTCGAGCGCGCAGTACTCGAGGAGCGCGCGCCGCGTCTCCTGACGGGCCGCACTGCTCAAGCCGTCCGACGTGAGTTCCAAGTACTTGATCGCGGCCGTCTCCCCGCTCTTGATCGCCAACCCTTGGTACGATAGCCCCGGCACGACGGCAGGCAGGACCGCTTTGATCGAGAACGAGCCGCGGAACGTTTCGAAGTACACGTGCTCTCGGACGACGGTCAAAAGGTCGAACCCTTTCTGCGTGAACCGCTCGACCAACTCGCGCGCTAAAGGAACGCCTGCAACGGCCAAAGCCTTCAATGTCGAAAGCTCATAGGGCGAGTAGAACACGACCTTCTGGGCGTCTTCGGTGGCCTCGAACAACGTTCGAGCGAACTCCTCGCGGGGATCGCCCTTCCCATCGTGCAGGTACGACCGCTCGACGGCTTCGGAGTCCGGCGAAACGAGGACGTGGTCGGACCATTGGAACGGAAAACTCTCGTACGGTCCGAGTCCGGTGTGCAACGGCACCGCAGGGGCTGCGGTCTCGAAGTCGACGAAGTGGGCGGGGAACCGGACCGCCGCCAACGCCTCGCGTAGCCCCGCTGAAAGGAAAGGAGCCCCGTTCGAGACGACCTGCCTGGCCCGGTGTTGCGCGGGAGTCAACTTCGCGTCGGCAGGAATCTGTCGGATCGTCTCGATCCCCTCGTCCCGAAACCTGACGACGGCGGTCCTCCGGATTCCAGGAAGGAAGACGAGGTCGTCGTCGGGCCGCCCTTCGTGACACGGCGCATAGAACGGGCACGGAGGGTTTTCGCAGTGAGTGTTCGTCCTTTCATCGGGCGGAACCGTCGACTGCAAGACACGGCGCAAGGCGGCAGCTTGGTCGCGGACGGCCCCCAGTTCGTCACGGACAGGACCGGTCACGTCCGTCAAGGTGAACAACGATCCTGGGTCGCCCCGTCCCTTCTCACGGTCCAGATGCATCACGAACGTCTTCGAAACCGTGAGGCCCGCACTCTCGACCACCATGACCTGGAAGGCGAGGTCCGTGATGTGCTCGTCCTTCACTTTACTGCTCGCCTTGACTTCGATCACGTCCCAGCCGGCGTGCGTCCGCCGGAGGACGTCGCAGCGTACGAAGCAACCATCGCTGACGAACGCGGCTTCAAAAAGGACGTCGGCCCCGGATTCAAGGGCCTTCCGCGTCTCATCGACGGCTAATCCAGGGTCTGGTCCTACGAGGACGCCTCCAGGGAAGGCTTCCCGAGCGGTTTCGCCGAGTCTTCGGCCTTGCTCCATCCGGTAGCGGTCCGCCTCTGTCGGCGGCTCGGCCGCCCCTGGACTTCGGACGGTCAAGTAGAGCCGTTTGACGCAGTGAAGGCCGGTCAGGAACAGGCTCTTGGTGAGTTCTTCGCCCATAACGGTTCGTGACCGGGCCAGGAACGTCCAAGAATAAGAAGAGCCATGGCGCGCGCGATCTTGAAGACGTTTTTACCCCTGACCCTGGCGTTGTCCGCAGCCGCCGCATCGGCCCAGGTCGAGCAAGAGAAGTGGCAACGGTACGCCAGTCAGACCCTCAAGGTCTCGTTCGAGGCTCTGGGCGAACCTGTCGAGGAGGTCGTCGAGTGGACCGGAAAGATGGCGGCTCTGACCGAAAAGTCGGTCGGTATCGCCTTCAACGTCGGCGACGCCGAACTGTCCCTTACCCGTTTGAAGGCCAAACCCGGAACGGTCTTGAACCCGAAGGACACGCTTGCCGCCCGATTGGCCGTGCCCAAAGAAAGAGCTCCAGACTTTAAGGTCGAGCAGGAAAAGGAGATCCTGGAGTCCGATTTCCCGTACGTCTACGCCTGGGTCAAGTACACGGGGCCGGAAGGGGAAGCCGTCTCTCGAAGGCTGATGGTCGTCGGCCAGGGGACGGACCAATGGCTGCTCGAAGCGTCAGGTCTCGGGCCGCAAGAAGCCAGGGACGCCGCCGCACGGTTCTTCGCCTCGCTGCGAATGGACTTGGAAGGAAAACTCAAGCCTGGCGAACCCAAGCGTGGCGACGGGATCGGCCTTTAGGCCGCTCGCCCGTTGCCCATGAACTTGTCATAGGCCATGCGCCGGACGATGTTGTTCCAGGCGTGCTCGGTCGAAGTCTGGTCGGCGGGCGCCTTGAGGACGAGACCGAGCGTACCGTCGCCGTCCCACGCGACGGTCGCAGCCTCTGAAAACAGGATGCCCCGGTGCCGGCCCTTGACGATCACTTCCTTTTCGTCTCCGACCGTTTGCCACGAGTCGATCGGTTTGACTTTCATCCCGCTGAAGCTGACGTTGACCACGTCGGCGAAGAAGCTGCCCTTTTTCGTGTTGACGGAGAGCTGGAACGAGTCGTCGCCGGTGGTCATGATCCGGTAATGACGTCTCGCCGGTCCGATGACAAGGTCTTCGGGGTACGCCAAGGCGAACCTGCAGTCATCGAGCCGGGCCAGGCAGACGGTCGTCAGCGACACGTTCGATCCGTCCAGACCGTAGCTAAGGGCCCACGAGGTCATCGGAGGCAAAGGAAGGTTGTTGACCTCGTCGGAACGGACGGCGAAGAACCGGTCCGTCATGCTCTGGACCTGGACGCGGGCGCCCAATACCAGTTCCGGCGCCTCCGCCGAAATGTCGTACTGCCCGTTCAAGAAGTCCTTGACCAGGCCTGCCACCATGTCCCCGCCAGGCAGGATCAGTCTCCCATTTCTCACCAAATGCATGGCTGAACCTACAAGACTTATCGGTGCCCCAAGGAAGGATGAACCCGGCAACGGTACCGGAATGGGGAGTGGCGCGCTCGAGAGGACTCGAACCTCCGACCCTCAGCTCCGCAAGCTGATGCTCTATCCACTGAGCTACGAGCGCGAGTCGAGGGATTGTACCCGGAGGGCCGGGCGGCTCACGTCTGGGCCTGGTCGAGGATCCCGTCCGCGACGAAGATCGGAGCGTCCAGCCGGACGGCCAGGGCGATCGCGTCCGAAGGCCGGCTGTCGATCTCGGCCTCCTCTTCGCCCTGTCGGATATAGATCTTGGCGTAGTAGGTCGAACCCCACAGGTCGTCGATGACGATCCTGTCCAGTGTCGCGTCAAGCTTTACCAACAGGCTCTTGAACAGGTCGTGGGTCATCGGCCTGTCCGGATGCTGGCCCTCAAGGGCGTAGGCGATCGAGGCCGCCTCGAACGGCCCGATCATGATCGGTAGCTTCCGGTCGGAATCGGTGAGCAGGACGAAGTGCTGTTCGGTGTCTCCAGCGACCGTCCGGAAGACCGCCTCGACCTGAACGGAGACAGGTTCGCCGTAATCGCCCGGATGGTGCCCTTCGACGATCGACTCTTCGTCATAAGGGAAGAACGACGGCGGGTTTTCGAATTCACCTTGATCGTCGGGCTGCTCGTCCGGCATCTGGTTTCAAGATACCAGGCGGGACCGGGCACCGGTCACGCCGCTCGGCCGCCGGAACTAAAGGGCCAAATATTCCGTGACCGTCCGGCATTCGGACAGCGACGGGTCTTCGAAGACGGCAAGGGCCTTGGCCAGGGCCGCCGCCGTATCGATGCTCGTGACACAGGCCACGCCCGTCTCGATGCAGGCCCTCCGGATCCGGGCCGCGTCGGCCGTTGCAAGGTTGGCCGGTCCGGGAGTATTGATCATCAGGCTGACTTCGCCGTGGAACAGCCTCTCCAGGATGTTCGGCGAACCTTGCTGGATCTTGTTGAGCCGCTCGGCTTTGACTCCGCCTGCCGTCAACGCGTCGTGTGTCCCGCCCGTCGCCGCTAAGGAATAGCCGCGTGCCGCCAGGTCGGCGGCGATCGGGACGATCGCCGCCTTGTCGGCGTCCGCCACGGTCACGATCACTTGACCCTTGCGTTTAAAGGTCACTCCGCTAGAGACCAACGCTTTGTATAAGGCTGACTCGTAGGACGTATCGATACCAAGGACTTCGCCTGTCGACTTCATCTCCGGCCCGAGGGAGGGCTCGACCTTCGCTAGTTTCTGGAAACTGAAGACGGGCGCTTTTACGGCGAAGAGGTTCGACTGGCGACACCGTCCCGCAAGGAACTCGTCCTTGCCCACCGCCCTCGGCCCGCCCCCGTCGGCCGGGCCACGGCACCATAAACCGCTCCCGTACCCCAGATCTTTGAGCGTGCCGCCCATCATCGTCCGGGTCGCCAGGGCCACCATCGGAACGCCCGTCACTTTGCTCAAGTAAGGCACCGTCCGGCTCGCGCGCGGATTCACCTCGATCACGGAAACCTCGTCGTTTTCGACGACGAACTGGATGTTCATGACGCCTTTGACACCCAGTTCGCGGGCGGTCAGGCAGGCGATTTCGACCATGCGCCACTGCACGTCCAGGCTGAGGCTGACCGGCGGAAAGACCGCCATCGAGTCGCCGCTGTGGACCCCGGCCCGTTCGACGTGCTCCATGATGCCGGGCACGAGCGTATCCTCGCCGTCGGAGATGACGTCGACTTCGGCCTCTTTGCCCAGGACGTACTTGTCCACGAGCACGGGCTGCCCCGGGTTCGCGTCTTCGGCCTCCTGATAGAACCCGCTTAACTGGCCCTCGTCGAAGACGATGTCCATCGCGCGGCCGCCGAGGACGAAGCTGGGACGCACGAGGACGGGGTAACCGACTTCCGCCGCGACGAGCCGCGCTTCGTCGAGAGACCTGACGGCCCGGCCCGCCGGTTTCGGAACGCCGAGTTTCGTCAAAAGGCGCTCGAACTGGTCCCTGTCTTCGGCCGCCGCGATCGCAGCCGGTTGAGTGCCGAACACCTTGACTCCGGCGGCTTCGATCCCGGCAGCCAGATTGATCGCTGTCTGACCGCCGAACTGGACGACGACGCCGTCCGCCTTCTCGTGGGCCACGATCCGAAGGACGTCCTCAAGGGTCACGGGCTCGAAGTACAGGCCGTCGCCCGTGTCGAAGTCCGTGCTGACCGTCTCCGGATTGTTGTTGACGATCACGGCGCGATAGCCCGCCTTCCGCAACGCCCAGACGCAGTGGACGCACGAATAGTCGAATTCGATCCCCTGTCCGATGCGGATCGGGCCGGAGCCCAGGACAAGGACGGTGGGTTTCATGGGGCGCTCGGATTATGGCATCCGCCGCCGTCCCAGGGAGTTCGAATGGCGCTATCCGGCCGGCCCTGACCAAAGGTACATTCCCGACATGTCCGCGGTCCTTTTCACGCTCTGCGCCGCGAGCGCGACGACCCTTGTCGGTCCACCCCGGTCCGAGCACCCTCGCCCGGACTGGCGACGGCCAGAGTGGACCAGTCTGAACGGTCTTTGGCAGTTCGCCGAAACGGACGATAACGGCGACCAGAGTTGGCTCGGCGATAAGGACTTCCCGGATACGGTCTCGGTCCCGTTTTGCCGCGAAAGTGCTTTGAGCGGGTTGGGGCGGAGGGGGTTCGTCAAGAACGTCTGGTACAAGCGGTCCTTCCGGCGGCCCGAGCATTGGCTCTCGGCTCGGACCGTCCTCCATATCGGGGCCTCTGACTGGCGCACGATGGTATGGCTGAACGGCCGGAAGGTCGGTACTCACACGGGAGGTTCGGCACCGATCGACATGGACGTCACAGACTCTCTGAAGGCCGGTGACAACACGCTGATCGTCCACGTTTTCGACGATACGCGCAGTGGCGTGCAAGCACTCGGAAAACAGTGTCCGGAGTTGAACAGCTACGGGTGCCTCTACACGAGGACAACGGGCATCTGGCAAAGCGTGTGGCTGGAGGGGGTCGGTGCCAGTTCTGTCTCGCAGGCCCACTTGCGTACGAGCGACCCCAAAACGGGGCGTGTCAAGTACGACCTGACCTTGAGCCGTGCAGAAGTCGGACAACGGGTCGTGGCCGAGATCTTTGAAGGAAGCACCGCCGTTGCGGCAAAGTCGTTCCCCGTCGACTCGGGCGGCCGAGCGGTCGTCGATCTCCGGGTGCCTCGCCCCCGATCGTGGGAGCCGGGACGGGCTTTTCTCTATCCGGTCCGGTTCACAGTCTTCGGGAAGGACGGAAAGGCCTTGGAATCCGTCGACACGTACGTCGGCCTTAGGGACATCAAGGTCGACGGTCGGGCCATCCTGATCAACGGCAAGCGGGTCTTCCAACGTCTCGTGCTCGATCAGGGCTTTTATCCCGACGGTGTCTGGACGGCCCCTTCGGACGCGGCCCTCAAGCGCGACATCGAACTTTCGATGGCGGCCGGGTTCAACGGTGCGCGTTTGCACGAGAAGGTCTTCGAACCCCGCTTCCTGTACTGGGCCGACAAGCTGGGCTACCTGGTCTGGGGCGAGTTCCCGAACTGGGGACTGGACTACAAGAAGAAGGAGATCGAGCGTCCCGTCACCGACGAGTGGAAAGAGATCGTCGTCCGCGACCGCAACCACCCGAGCATCGTCGGTTGGTGCCCGTTCAACGAGACTCCCGGGGAAGCCGTATGGCTCCAAAACCCGATCGTCGCCATGACGAAGACGTTGGACCCGACTCGGCCCGTCATCGACAGCAGCGGCTACGCTCACGGACTCCCCGAACCCGAGGTCCTCGACGCCCACGACTATGATCAGAACCCGGTCACCTTCAAGCAACGTTGGGACAGTGCCGTCGGAAGCAGCGGACTCCCCGCGCGATACGGGTCAGGAACAGGGAAGGGCGTACCGTTCATGGTCAGCGAATACGGCGGGATCGGTTGGGCGACCGGTGCGGGGTGGGGATACGGCGACTCGCCGAAATCCATGGGCCAGTTCTATGCGCGCTTCAAGGGCCTGAGCGACGCGCTTCTCGACAACCGCAACATGTTCGGTTTCTGCTACACGCAATTGACCGATGTGGAGCAAGAGAGGAACGGCGTCTACACATTCGACAGAAAACCTAAGTTCGACGTGAAATGGCTTCACCGCATCTTGTCGCGCCCTGCCGCCATCGAAAAGCAAGGACCGGACGTCGGACCGTCCCAGGACGATTGGAAAGTCCTTGTGAGGTCGGCTCGCGACGAAGGCGGAACGGCTTGGAAATCGACGACCGAGAAGCCGCCGGCCGACTGGGCCGGACGGTCGTTCGCAGACGCGTCGTGGTACGTCTCGCCCGGAGGGTTCGGCAGTAAAGGGGGGTTCGAAAAGGACATCGTCACGGCTTGGACGACACCGGACATTTGGCTCCGACAGGCTTTCAAGGCCCCTTCGTCCAAGGTCAATAAGGCCTTGCTCGTCGTCCACTACGACAATGCGGCGGAGGTTTACGTCAATGGAAAACGGGTCTGGGCTTCGGCACGAGGGGCCTGGAACGACGGATACCAGGGTTTCGACGTCACCGACGCAGTCAAAGGTGCCCTGCGGACCGGAGGCAACCTGATCGCAGTCCACTGTCACCAGGACACGGGCGGCCAGTTCATCGACCTGGCCCTCCTCGTCAGGTAGGCCCCCCGTCGGTAAGGCTACAGAAGGGCCGAGGAATGTAAACTCGCGCCTTCCATGTCGACGTCGGTCACACTGCCTCGCGATTCGAACCAAGCCCTCGGACTGGGCCAATTCGCCCTCGATTTCGTTTCCGGAAAGCTGGGGCCAGGGCCGAGCGAGGCCGTCCTGAAACGGACGAGGTGGTTCCACACCGACTCGGTTCTCTGCGGACTTTCGGCTCTAGCCCTACAGACCAACGCTCCCACGGTCCTCAGGAACGAGGCTCTGGACTATCGGTGTGCGGATCCGGGCCGGTCCGCCTTCGTGTTCGGCAGCAACCAACAAGTCTGGGCGGAAAAGGCGATCGCGGCCAACTGCTCGGCCGTGCGTGAATGGGACAGCAACGGGACGAACTTCGGCTACCGGCCGGAAACGGGCCACACGGCCGGCGAATTCGGGCACAACGACTTCTATCCGGTCGTGGTCGCCGCATGCCAACAACGCGAACTGGACGGAGCGACCGCCCTCCGTGCCATGGTGCTGCTCGACGAGATCCGAGGGCGACTGGCCGAGGTGTTCAGCCTCAAGAGCTATAAGATCGACCACGTCGTCCACGGCGCCATCGCCTCGGCCGCGACGTATGGCGCCCTGATGGGGGCGACCGCCGAACAGATCGAGAGCGCGATCGGTATGGTCGTGGCCCATTACGTGCCGTGGCGGGCGATACGGGCCGGAAAGCAGTTGTCCGACTCCAAAGGGGCGAGCGCGGCCCTTTCGACCGAAGCGGCCGTCCTGAGCGTGAAGCGGTCCATGGCGGGTTTCGTCGGCCCGCGCGACGTCTTTCGGAACCCAGAAGCGATCTTCCGGTTCTTCGAGCCGACGACTCAGGGGGCCGAGCGCTGGAAAGAGCAGGGCGACGCGCCCTTCGACCTTGTCCTGTCCCACACCGGAGACGACTTCGCCGTGATGGGCATGCACTTCAAGCTCGGGCTTTACGAGCATCAGAGCGCCGGCGCCCTTCAAGCGGTGATTGACCTTCTCGCCGCGAATCCGGCCCTGCTCGACGATCCTCAAGGAGGCGCCATCGGCGAGATCGTCATCGTAGCGTACGAACCCGCGTTCGGGATCATCGGCAATCCGATGAAGAAGAACCCCACGACCCGGCAAAGCGCCGACCACTCGATGGCCTACATCGTCTCCACGCTCGTCAGGAAGGCGCTCGAGCACAAGTCCGGGCTCATGACCGAAAGCACGTCGGACGATTGGTGGAAGGCGCTGATGCTCTCGCCTTACGACTACAAGGTCGACGACTCGGCCGTCTTCCATCCCGTCACACGCAAGCTGATGGACAAGATCACGTTCACGCACGGCGGTCCGGAGTACGACGCGAAGTACCCCGACGGCATCCCGACGTCGGTCAAAATCGACGGCCACGATTCCGGGCTCGTCATGTATCCGGCAGGGCACGCACGCAACACGTCAGCCGACCTGGAAGGGATCCTGCGGCACAAGTGGGGCATGCTCGGCGCCATCGCGTTTCCGGACGGTGCCGATGTCTCGGAACCGCTCGAAAAGTTGGAAACCGTCGGATCTATGGAGCCGTACGCCATGGCCGGGTTGTACGAATTCGAAGTCGCGTCCCGGCCAGGATACGAGTAGGGTTCAGCGGCCCATCGCCCGGAAGCGGTCATAACGGTGGCGCTTGACCTGCTCCGGGGACATCGCGTCAAGTTCGGCCAAGGCCTCCGTGACCGCGGCCCGGACCGTTTCGGCCGCTTCCAACGGGTTCCGGTAAGCACTGCCCTTGGGTTCCGGCAATATGGCGTCGATGAGGCCCAGATCGAGGGCCGAACGCGACGTCAACCGGAGCGCGGCCGCAGCCTGGGGCCCCTTGGCCGGGTCTCTCCATAAGATCGCCGCACATCCTTCGGGCGGGATCACGGAGTAGACCGCGTGCTCTTGCATGAACAGCTTGTTCGCACAGGCGATCCCGATCGCACCGCCGCTGCCTCCCTCTCCGATGATGACGCTCACGACGGGCACGGTCAGTTCGAACATCGCGAGCATGCTTGCCGCGATCGCCTCGCTGATCCCACGGCTCTCGCTTTCGACACCGGGGTCGGCCGCCGGCGTGTCGACGAACGTCACCACGGGCAACCGGAACCGCTCGGCCATCGAGAACATTCGGACAGCCTTCCGATACCCTTCCGGTTTGGCCATGGCAAAGTTCCGGAACGTCCGCTCTTGGATGTTGCGGCCCTTCTGGTGGCCCACCACGACGACCGGTCGGCCCTCGAGCATCGCCGGCCCTGCGACGATCGCATGGTCCGCACCGTTCCGCCTGTCGCCGTCCAGTTCAAGGAAGTCGGTGAAGATCGAATTGACGTAGTCGAGCGTGTACGGTCTCGGGTCGGCGCGGGCGAGCAAGACCTCTTCCCAGGCGCCGAGCCGGGAGAACATCAGGTCGATGATCCGTTCGTGACGCTCTTCGAACTTGGCGATCTGAGCGTTCAGGTCGTCCTGGCGGCCGGCGTCCGTCTCCCGGGCCGCAGCCGACTTCAGTTTCGTGATCAGCTCCTCGAGTTCTAGGAGCGGTTTCATCCATTCGCGCCACGATTTCGCCGCCACGTCAGGCCACCTCCGCCGGACCCTGCAAGTGGGCGCCGAGCATCCGGACGAGCGAGCCAAGGGTCGGACGCATGTCCCGGCGCTCGACGATCCGGTCGAGCATGCCGCATTCCAAGACCCATTCGGCCTGCTGGAAGTTGTCCGGCGCCTTGACGACCTGCGCCTGTTTGCTGACCCGCGCCCCTGCGAACCCCACCAAGGCTTTGGGTTCGGCGAGGATCACGTCGGCGACCGAGGCATAGCTCGCGAGCACGCCCGCCATCGTCGGATCGGTGAACACGCTGATGTAAGGGACGCCCTCGGCGCGGCACCGTTCGACGGCTGCGGTCGTCTTCGCCATCTGCATCAGGCTGAGCAGTCCTTCTTGCATGCGCGCACCGCCGCTTGCGCAGAAGATGACTACGGGACACCGTTGTTCACAGCCGCGTTCGAGCGTTCGGGCGATCTTCTCTCCGGCGACCGAACCCATCGAACCGCCCATAAAGTGAAAGTCGGATATCGCGACGCTCAGAGCGACCCCGGTCAGCCGGGCAAGCCCCGAGACGATGCTGTCTGCTTGGCCCGTCTTCTGTTCGGCCGAAGACCGTTTCGGCTCGTAATCGGGGAACTGGAGCGGGTCGCCCGAAACGAGGTCGGTGTCCGTTTCGGTGAAACTGCCCTCGTCGAACGTCCAATCGATGCGCTCGCGCCACGTCAGACGGTGATGGTGGCTGCAGTAGGGGCAGACCTTCAGGTTCGCTTCGAACTCCGCTGCGAAGAGCGTCTTCTTGCAGTGGGAGCACTGCACGAATCGTCCTGCAGAAGGCTGTCCGGCTCGCATCGGGCTGATGAGGATACCAGGGGTCCGGAAGGACGGAGCGGGCGGCGAGCGCGGTCCGGAGATAATCGCTCCATGAAGGCCCATACCGAATACCTCTGGTTCGAGACGCGCAACCGCGAGGAGTTCGTCCGGATCACCGACGAGATCGAGGAGATCGTCCAGCGGTCCGGAGTCACCGACGGCATGGTGCTTGTCAGCGCCATGCACATCACCGCAGCGGTCTACGTCAACGATTGGGAGAGCGGTCTGATCGAAGACATCCATGAGTGGCTGAAGGGACTGGCCCCCACCAAGGACTATCGGCACCATCGGACCGGCGAGGACAACGGCGAGGCCCACCTGAAGAACCTTCTGATCCACCACCAGGTGGTGTTGCCCGTCACGGACGGCTCGCTCGACCTGGGCCCGTGGCAGCAGGTCTTTTATGCCGAATTCGACGGCCGACGCCGGAAACGTGTCGTCGTCAAAGTCATGGGCATCGTGGTCTGACGTTCAGCCTTTTGCGAGCGCTTCGCTGAACTCCTCGAACGTGTGGACCGTCAGGTGCGGGTCGTGGGGCATCGGGTGGCCGTTCCGGTCCATCCACGCGACCTGGCAACCGGCGTCGAGGCCCGACTTGACGCCGTTCGGAGCGTCCTCGACGACCCACGCCGTCCCCGGATCGACACCGAGCCTTTGGGCCGCTTTGACGTAGGGTTCGGGATCAGGCTTGCCGATCGTCACGTCGGCTTCGCACACGACGCCCGAGACGCTGTCGGCGATCAAGGGGAACCGCTCGAGGACTTCGTCCACATACCATTTGAGCGACGATGTGACGAGAACCGCCGGCCGACCGTCCAGGGACTCCAGAAACCGCTCTGCGTCAGGAAAGAGCCGGATATCGTTCTGCACGTGGGCGACCATGCGAGGCCGATAGGCTTCGAGGAACGCCGCCGGCTCCACGGCCTTGCCGAACCTCTGCTCGACACGGATCAGCCAGACAGGCAGCGTCAGACCCGTGAACTCCTCCATTTCCGGCAAGGTGATCGGGACGCCGAGGTCGTTGAGGATGTCGACTTCGGTGCCTTTGTACCATGGCTCCGAATCGATCAGCGTCCCGTCGAGGTCGAGAAGGAGGGGAGCGGTCACTCGGGGATTATGGGTCGGGGTCGGGACATCGCACCGACTTTCGGGGCCGGGCCGGACCTCCGGCCGGCGGCCGCCACCGTCCGGCATAATGCCTCCATGCCTTATAAGGTCGCGGTGTTGCCGGGGGACGGCATCGGCCCGGAAGTGATCGACGAGACCGTCAAGGTCTTGCGGGCCACCGGGCTCCAGTTCGAATTCGAGCAAGGGCTCCTTGGGGGCGTGGCCTATGACGAAACCGGCAACCCGTTGCCGGACGACACGGTGCAACTGTGCCGCGAGAGCGACGCCGTCCTGATGGGGGCTGTCGGAGGTCCGAAGTGGGACAAGATCGAGCCTGTCGCGATGCGGCCCGAAATCGGCGGTCTGTTACGGCTGCGACGGGAGCTCGACTTGTACGCCAACATCCGGCCCGCCAAGACGTTAAGGCCGCTCTTGCACGCTTCGCCGCTCAAGGAAGGCCGTAACCTGATGGACCTCGTCGTCGTCCGGGAACTGACGGGCGGGATCTACTTCGGCGAACCGCGCCACCGTGCGGCCGATGGCTCGCGCGCGGTCGATTCGTGCGTCTACACCCGCCACGAAATCGAACGCATCACCTATCGAGCGTTCGATATCGCCCGGGCCAGGAACCGCCAGATCACGAGCGTGGACAAAGCCAACGTCCTTGAAACTTCCAGGCTGTGGCGCGAGGTCGTCGACGGCATCGCGATGGACAACCCTGACGTCAGCGTGCAGCACATGCTCGTCGACAACTGCGCGATGCAGCTCGTCCGCGACCCGGCCCAGTTCGACGTCATCCTCACCGAGAACATGTTCGGCGACATCCTGAGCGACGAAGCCTCCATGATCACAGGGTCGCTCGGACTGTTGCCGAGCGCCAGTCTCGGCGATATGAAGTCGGACAAAACGTTCGGACTCTTCGAGCCGATCCATGGTTCGGCACCGGACATTGCCGGTCAAGGCCGCGCCAATCCTCTCGCGGCCGTTCTCAGCGGCGCGATGATGCTCCGCTACGCTTTCGGCGAGAAGGAGTCGGCGGACAGGATCGAGGCCGCCGTCGAGTCGGCGCTCAACGAGGGCCTCCGGACGGCCGACATTTTCGAGTCCAACACCAAGCTGGTGAGCACCGGGGAAATGGGCGACGCCGTCGTCGCAAAAATGGTCTAGACGTTGCTCGCCGTCTGATGCCGGGCCGATTCGACGCGACGCAGAAGCTCGTCGAGTTCGGGAAGGTCGCGGAACGTCAGGACCACGTGGACGAGGCCGATCGTGCACAGGGCCGTCACGAGCCAGGAGGGATCGAGACCGGACGACACGGCACCGATCGGGGCGACCATGCAGGTCGTAGCGAGATGCGGCCAACTGATCTTTTGGGCGATCGCGATCAACTTGCGGTTCAAGCTGGCGAAGTAGATCATGTGCAACGGGACAAGGGTCAACGCGACGCCGGTCACGAGGATCGCCGCGCTCTGGCTCGAACCCCCGGCCCCGTGGTGTTCCGTCATCGCGTGCTTGACCCCGACCGCCGTGAGGACGATCCCCGCAGCGAGCGGCATGTGGCTGAAGAGCCAAAGCATGAGACGCTTGACGTCCCGACGTTCGACCGGAATCTGGACCTGATGGCCCTTGACGCCGTCGAAATAGATCCACCAGAACGCGAACGCCAGCCCGAGGCCGAGCGGGCCGATGACCTTGGCCTGGGGGCCGAGGCCTTCGTAGCGCATGCCGCTGACGGCGGCCAAAATCGCCTCGCCCAGAACGATGATCGTAAAGAGGCCGAGACGCTCCGGAATGTGGGAATAGTCAGGCGGGATCTTCAAGGACTGCTCGGCGAAGACGAACGGCGTCGCCAGATCGATCAAGAGGCCGACGCCCCACACCAACGGCACGATCTCGTTCGGCACCCAGAGCGACGCAGCACAGATGCCCGCAGCTAAGGCGAACCCTCCGGCGTACGTCGCAGCCAAGAGCCGCGCCGGCTTCACTTGGATGCCGGCGAGCACGTACTGGGCGACGAGCACGACGCGGAGTCCGACATAGGCGAGGAGGTACCCGTGATAATGGCCCTCGAACGCCGAAGGGACGTAGACCGCAAGGACGGCCACGATCATGATCTGGAGCAACGCGAACAAACGGTGGACCAAATCGTCCGAGTCGAAGCGCGACAAAAAGTACGCTTGCCCCACCCAGGCCCACCAAAGGGGGATGAACAGGAGCATGAAGCGGGACACGCCGTTCCAAGTGAAGTCGGCCGAAAGGCTGAGCGACATCTGACCGATCGCGGCGACGAACGCCAGGTCGTAGAACAGCTCGAGCCACGTCGCATGACGTTCCTCGAAGACCCCCGGCGCCGTCCTCAGGACAGCCCGTCGAACCAGGTCCTTCCGTAACCTCACGTCGGCCATTCTACGCGAGAGAGTCAAGCTTCGTCTGAAACGACGGGGCCCCCTGGTCGTGGCCGCAGAAGGGCACAATCGAGGTCGTGGTGACGGTCGTCGGAGCCGGGTTCGCGGGGGTCGAAGCAGCTTGGGCTTTGGCAAGCCGGGGGACGGCCGTCCGGCTGTTCGAAATGCGCCCCGAGGCGACGACGCCCGCCCATACGACGGAGTGGTTCGCCGAGCTCGTCTGTTCGAACAGCCTGAAATCGAAGTCTCCCGACTCCCCAGCCGGTCTCCTGAAGGACGAGATGTCCGCGCTCGGATCGGTCGTGATCGCCACAGCGCTCGAACACGAAGTCCCCGGAGGGCAGGCGCTGGCCGTGGACAGGGAGGCGTTCGGACGGGCGGTCACGGAGAAGCTACGGTCGCACCCGTCGATCGAGACCGTCCGCCGACCGTGGACGCCCGCCGACCTGGGAAGCGAGACGACCGTCCTAGCGACCGGGCCGCTGTCGACCGACGACGTCTCCGAATGGCTGGCACAGGTCACGGGCCGCCGCCACCTTCACTTTTATGATGCGGTCAGTCCGACCGTCGACGCCTCGACGATCGACCGGAGCGTGGCGTTCGCTCAGAGCCGCTATGACAAAGGCGGGGACGACTATCTCAACTGCCCCTTGGACCGAGCCCAGTACGAGGCCTTCGTCCGGGAACTTGTCGCGGCTGAACGGGTGCCGTTCCATGCCTTCGAGGCCGGCGGGGTCCGTGCGGGCGAGGGCGGTTCGGACGAGGCGGCTATGGAGAAGATCGCCTACTTTTCGGGATGTATGCCGATCGAGGTGATCGCCGAGCGCGGCGAGCGGTCCTTGGCGTTCGGGAACTTCAAGCCCGTCGGATTGACCGACCCGCGAACGGGTCGTCGGCCGTATGCGGCCCTGCAGCTTCGGCCCGAGAACCGGGACCGGACGCTCTATTCGTTGGTCGCTTGTCAGAACCGCCTCCGGTTCGGGGAGCAGAAGCGCGTGTTCCGCATGGTCCCCGGACTCGAAGAAGCCGAATTCGTGCGCTTCGGCGTCATCCATCGGAACACGTACCTCGACGCCCCACGGGTCCTGACCCCTTGGCTCGAGCTACGCGACAGGGCCGGCGTGTTCGTCGCAGGGCAATTGACAGGCGTCGAAGGTTACGTTGAGAGCGCAGCGATGGGGATCTGGGCCGGGCTCTCGGTCTTGGCCCGGATCCAAGGTTCGGACGCTCCGCAACCCCCTCGGGAGACGGCCTTCGGATCGCTCTTGAGCCATTTGAGCGACGATACCGAGAGGGATTTCGCCCCGATGAACGTCAATTGGGGGTTGTTGCCCGATCCGGGCGTTCCGGTCCGTGACAAGGGCGTCAAGCGGGAGATGAAGCTGGCTGCGGCCCGGGCTGCGTTCCAGGATTGGACGTCGAAGTTGGCCGAAGCTCAAGTGGCGACCGTCGCGCCCGGATAAAAGGACGGGCGCCCGCCGTAAAGCAAGGCGCCCGATCGATCGGATTTCGGGGTCAGGCAGCGTCTTCGTCGACCTGGACGCCTTTCGCGGCCTCGGCCGTGCTGTAGTCCCAGTTGTCGCAGTCGAGCCTTCGACAGTGGATCATGCGTTGAACCGTACCGTCCTTCATTTCGACCGAAGCCATCTGCGCGAACCTGCACTCTAAGCAAAGGTCCGGTTCGACGAGCTTCACGACTTTGAGCTGTCTTCGAGCCATCCGTGTCCCCACGGGCCCCGTCCATGGGGCTCCAATGAGGATGATCGGGGAGGGGAAGGGGCACCGTCTCTGTGAGATTACGGGGTTTCAGACAGGCCTGCCCCGGCTCCAGTCGGTCTCGGCGAGAAGGGCGCCCTGCAGCAGGGCCGAAAATCGCGACTCTGTGACCTCAAAGGCGCCGAGGGATTCGAGGAAGGGGTTCTGGACCTGGGCGTCGAAGACCCAGAAGCCGAGTTGGCGGCACTTTTTGACGAGCGCCCAAAGGGCGACCTTGCCTGCGTCTGGCTCCCGGTGGAACATCGACTCGGCACTGAAGCTCCGCCCGACGGCGAGGCCATAGACCCCTCCGACGAGGCGGCCTGCCCGCCATGTTTCGCAACAGTGCCCCCATCCTTGGCGGTGACAGGCCGAATAGGCTTCGACGAACTCCTCCGTCAGCCAGTTGCCGTCAGGCCGGAAACACGCCCGCATGACGTCCTCGAAGGCTGTATCGAACCGGACTTCGAACGTTCCTTTGGCGATCGTACGGCGCAACGACCGGGAGACCCGGACACCCTCGATGGGGAAAAGGGCACGGCGCGCGACCGAATACCATTGGATTCGGCCGCGCTCGTCGGCCATGGGAAACGCCCCTTGCGCGTACCCTGCCGAAAGGACGTCAGGGTTCAAGCGGTGGACCATGAGAGCCCTCAAGGACCGGTCCATCGAGGGCCGCTCCCTCGACCATTATGGGGCCTGGCCCCACTCGGACAAGAGGGTCGGAGCCAGACCCCTGGTTTCGCGCTAGGCGGCCTCTGTCCGGCGTCGTCTTCGACGGACGAGCGCGAGACCTGCGAGGCCTGATCCGACCACCGTCGCGGGTTCAGGTACGGCTTTGGTCTGAACGTCGTCGAACCCCAGGCTGTCCAACGTTCCGCCGAAACCGGGCGCCTCGATCAGGACCGTGGCGATCGGGACGTTCGAGACGACTCCGAGGAAGGACGGCAGGTTTTGGCCCGCGACCACAGTGTTCGTACCGATCAATGCGCCTGAACTGTCGAAGAGGCTCACGACGTGGGTGTCCCCGTCCCCGCCCGCGGCCCAGTAACCGAAGGCGGACAAGAGGGAGTTGGCGTCGAAGTACGTTTTCAGGTGCGAAGTGTTCCAGAGGAACTGGTCGCCGCTCCGGGTGAACGTGTTCCCTCCGTTCGTGACCAGGGCCTGCGTCGTGTCGGCGTACGTACGTACGGTCAGACCGACGGTCGAGATGTTGCCGTAAGGCTTGTTCAAAGGGTCGGAGTCGAAATTCTCGAGCGGAGCGCCTCCGACGGCCGTCTGCCAGGCCGACTCTTGGGCGACGGACGTTGCGAAGTTCGTCCCGATGTACCAGGTCTGAGCCTGGGCTCCGCCCAGGACAAGCATCGAGGCGACGACGGTCAGGGCCGTACGCCGGGTGTTCATCATGTTCATGGTGTTCCTTAGGGCCGTGGCCCTCGTAGCGGATAGACCGTTCCGGGACACCGACCAGAAGGGCAAAACCGGCTCACTTCGTGGAAAGAAACCTCCCGGACCGCACTACAATGGACTCCGATGGACAAGCGGGCCATCGGCGCCGCTCTCCGGGCGGCGAGAAAATCGCATCGGCTCTCCGTCGCAAAAGCGGCTGCGGCCATCGATGTTTCGCCCGCCACCCTGAAGCGGTGGGAATCAGGCCGCGGGCTCCCATCGGTCCAGGAAGCGGCGGACGTCGTGGCGGCTTGGGGCGGCCGGGCGGAAGCGTTCGGTCTCGAAGCCCGTGGCCCTCGTTCGGACGACGACTCGGACGGCGGGGGCCGTCCCGTGCTCCGGTTGCTCCGGTCCGCCCGGCACCGGTCCGGTCTCACGATGGAGGACGTGTCCTTGGCGACCGGGATCAGCCAGCCGTCGGTCCACCGGTACGAAACAGGCGAGCGGGTTCCTGGACCGGAGACGCTCCAGCGGTTGGGGTCCGCCGTCGGACTCTCGCCCCTGGAAGCGGACACTTTGTCCCGCAGCGTGTTCGAAGCGTCCTCTGGGCAGGCCGTGCAGGGAATGGCCGAGCAGTTCCTGGTTCCGGGCGGACTTTCGCGCGTCTGCGTCTACTCGCTTTGGGACGGACTTCTTCGCGGCCGTCTCGATGCCGAAGACGTGTGGCCGGCGGCTTCCGACGCCGTTCACGGGCTCATGATCATGGGAGACCACCGCGGCGCTCTGGAACTGTGGTCGGAGTTCCGACGTGCCGGGTCACCGGCCAAACCGGGCCAAGACCAGGCGACGGCATTGGCGACAACGATCGGGTTGGCCCGAAGTTCGGTCGGAGGGATGCTCAAGGATCCCAGCGGACTCGGAACGCGCGTCCTGGCCATGCGACCCGGCCCTGAACAAGCCCAGACTTTCCTTCAGCTCACCAGGATCGCAAGAACGCTTCGGACAGGCCCTTCGGGGCGGGAATGGTGCCGTCTTGCAGGGACTTGGGCTGACCGGTCCGGAAACGCCTCGATCGCGTTCCTGGTCGAACTGAACGAGCGGGACATCGAATTTTCGGTGTCGCGTGACGCCGCGTCGCTCCGGGCCGTCGAACGCCTGCGCGAGCGTGCCGAAGGCGCCCTTCAACGGTACAACGCGGACGTCGCCTTGGCCGGGATCCACGAGGCTCTAGGAGACGTCGAGGGGCTTGCTTCGGACCTGGACCGTTGTCGGGCCGCAGAATCGGCGTTCGGGCTCGGATCGCCGATGGTCCGGCGGATCGAGAGGCGTTCCGGGCGGACCGAACGGCGCGCCGACCCTTGACCCCCCTTACCGTCAGGCTTCACACTAGACCTTGCCGATGAGCATTTCCGAACAAGGCAACTGGGGGGCCGCGAAGCGGTTCCGCCTGATCATCCGCGAACAAGGGCAGTCGCGCGAGATGGGGGGCAACGAAATGAGCCTCGCCGTCGGGATCGTGGACAACATCATGATGAACGCGCTCGACCTTAAGGCGAGCGACATCCACCTCCAACCCGAGCGGGATCAGCTCCGGATCCGGTTCCGTCAAGACGGCATCTTGCACGACAACGGCCAGCTTCCGCCGGAGCAGGCGCAAAACGTGCTCGCACGTCTCAAATTGTCCGCCGGGATGCGCATCGACGAGCAGCGCGAGCCGCAAGACGGCCGCATCGACATGGAATATGACGACCGCAAGCTGAGCGCCCGCGCGTCGTGCATCCCTTGTCTGAACGGCGAGAAGTTCGTCATGCGTCTTCTCGACCCCCAGGCGATGAAGGTCGACCTCAACGGCCTCGGCATGTCGGACGACGTCCGCGAACAGTGGAAAAACCTGATCCAAGTGCCTTACGGCCTGATCTTGGTCACCGGGCCGACGGGTTCCGGTAAGACGTCGACGCTTTACGCCTCGCTCAACTTGCTCGACCGCAAGAAGCGCAACATCGTGACGGTCGAGGATCCGATCGAATACGAGTTCGACGACAACATCGCCCAGGTCCAAGTGACCGAACGCACACCCTTCCCGCGGGTCATGCGCGCGTTCCTGCGCCAAGACCCGGACGTCATGATGGTCGGTGAAATGCGCGACCCCGAGTCGCTCGCCATCGGCATCCAAGCCGGCTTGACGGGACACTTGGTGCTGTCCACCCTCCACACGAACAATGCCATCGAATCTATCGGCCGTATGGTCGACATGAACGCCGAGCCGTACTTGATATCAGGCGTCCTCGTCGGGATCATGGCCCAGCGCCTTGTCCGCCGGAACTGCACGAAGTGCTCCGAACCGTTCCCTTATTCGCGTGACGAACTCGAAGAACTCGGCTGCACGGCGGCGGACATGCCGGGCGCAAAACTGCTCAAGGGCAAAGGTTGTCCGGAGTGCAACGGTTCCGGGTTCAAGGGCCGTATCGGCGTGTACGAACTCATCATCGGAGACCGTCCTCTTAAGCAGGCGATCCATGAAGGAGCTGGCTATCCCGAACTCTTGGCCGTCGCTAAAAAGCAAGGTTTCAAAACGATGCAAGAGGACGGCAAGAACAAAGTCCTGGCCGGAGTGACGACTCCGGACGAAGTCATCAAAGCCGTCTCGACGCAAGCCGTGGAATGATCCTGGGGGGTCGGAACGGGTTTTGACGGCCATGACGTTCGCTTGTGAGTGCGGTCGTCATGGCTCTGTCTCCTTTCGTCTCCGAGCTGGCCGACGGGATGAGACGAAGGCTATGACGGGACTTTTTCGAGTCCACGGACGTTGTAGAGCATCCCGTCGATCATCGTTTCGATCATCCACAGTTCGTCCGGCGCCTTTCGGCCGTAACGATGGACCGTACGGACGCCTTTGTCGGTCGTGACCCGGACATACTGGTGCGACTGGTCCGTGATCGGTTCAGAATAGTCCTTGTCGAGTTTCCAGAATCCGAGTGTGTCTAACGCCTTGGCCAGTTTCGCAACCTCTTCAGGCGCCACTTTCCCTTCGTACTCCCCGGTCTTATCGACGTAGCGTTTACCAGAGAAGTGGACGGTCCCGTCCGACTTGAACGTGACAGTGTACACAGGGCATCCGCCGAAACAGGGCGTCCGTTCGAGCGAGATTTCTCGGACGTCGCGTGACGCTTCGTGCTGGCGGATTCCTGCGGCGCAACAGGCGGCGAGGCCGAGCGAAGCGGCCCAGGCGAACGTCCGTGGAGAGACCTTCATGCTTCCTATGACGCGCGGGACCGCACTCCGTCAGACCTTCAGGGGCCAAAGGGCGAACGAGGTTCAGGCGATCGTCATGTGCGTGCGTGCATCTTGTCAGTCCTGTGATCGACACTCGACGCGTCATGAGCACCACGGCACCCTTGTCCTCAAACCTGAAAACGGTCTTGGCGGTCTACGACGCCTTTGGCCGGAACGATGTTCCGACGATACTGGGCCACTTGCACGAAAACGTCGCCTGGACGTGTCGCTTCGACCCTGTCGTACCCTGGGGCGGAAACTGGACCGGACGGGAAGGTGCGGCGGCATTCTTTCGCACACTCGACGAATCAGTAGAGGTTATGGCATTTGAAGTTATCGAAAACGTCGCCAAAGGAGAAACGGTCGTCTCACTTGGGACGTTCACGTGCAAGGTCCGTTCGACAGGCAAGACGTCCCATACACGATGGGCCTTTGTTTGGAGGTTCGAGCAGGGTTCGGTCGTCAGCTATGAACAGTTCCATGACCCGGCGATCGCTGAGGCGTTCAAGCCTTGACGGCCGCTGCTCGGACTTTCCAGGCTTCAAGGACCTTTCGGTCCGTCCAATCCAGGCTGACAGGTGTCAGGGAGACATGACTCTTCGTGACGGCCCAGACGTCGGTTTCGGCCTCGTCCGGCCGCATCACGACGACTCCTCCCTGCCAATAATAGGGCCGTCCCCAAGGGTCTTCCCGCCGTTCCACGCGGTCCTGATAGATCCGCTGTCCCATGCCGACGAACTTATGGCCTTCGATCTCTTCGTACGCGAGTGCTGGAACATTGACGTTCAGGAAGCACATCTCGGGCAAGGGAAGGCTCGCCAAAAGCGCCCAGTTCTCTCGGAGCCAAGTGGCACCCGTCTCGTAGTGGAAGGGAGCGCCGTCGGCGAAGACGCACATGCTGAGCGCATAGGACCGGATTCCGTTGATGCACCCCTCCATGGCTCCTGCGACGGTTCCGCTATAGGTGACGTCGAACCCGAGGTTCGGGCCGTTGTTGATCCCGCTCAGCACGAGGTCGCACCCCTCGGGCCAGGCGACCGTCAAGCCGACGTTCACACAATCGACCGGGACGCCGTTGACCTCGTACGCCTCGTGGCCGTCGACGTCGCAAGTTCGGACGCGGAGTGGCTCGCGCATGGTCATGGCGTGACCGCAGGCGCTGCGCTCCCGGTCGGGAGCGACGATCTTCACGTCACCGAAGCGGGCGGCGACGTCGGCGAGGTGTCGGATGCCTTCGGCCCGGACACCGTCGTCGTTCGTCACCAGGATGCGCATCCGGCGAGCATACCGGGCGGACTTTACGCTGCTTTGCGCGCGTCGGACGTCCGCTTCGGTTCGAACTCGTCCTTGATGGCCTTGATCCGGGGCAGGACCGAGAGGAACGCGTCTACGACGACCGGGTCGAAGTGGGTGCCCGCGCCGTTCCGGATCTCGTGGGCCGCTTCCTCGACGGACCAGGCGCGCTTGTAAGGGCGTGGAGACGTCAGGGCGTCGAAAACGTCGCAAACGGCCGCGATCCGGCCCGAGAGAGGGATCTCTTGACCTTTCAGACCGTTCGGATAGCCTTTGCCGTCCCAACGCTCGTGGTGCGTGAGCGCGATCTGCTCGGCCGTTTGGACGAGCTTGTTGTCGCTCCCGATCAGGATATCGGCGCCGATAAGCGTGTGCAACTTGAGCCGTTCGTACTCCTCTTCGGTCAGCTTGCCCGGCTTCAGGAGGATTTCGTCTCCGATCCCGATCTTGCCGATATCGTGCATCGGAGCGGCCGTCAAAATGATCTTGCACTCTTCTTCCGGCAGTCCGATCGACTCGGCGACGGCCTCGCAATAGCGGGCCATCCGGACGACGTGGGCACCGGTTCCACCGTCACGCTGCTCGGTCGCCCGGACGAGACGTTCGATGATCTCGCCCTTGCTCCGCTCGAGCTCTTGTCGCGCGTGGACGCGCTCCGTGATGTCCTCGACGAGGACAAGGAACCGGGAGTGCTTCCCGCGCGAGTCGAGCGGGCTCGACCAGAACCACCGGGAATGGCCTTCGCCCGTACTCCGGGAATGCGACTTCGTCTGAAGGACCGCCCTTGACTTTCGGCCGTGCTGCAACTCTTCGAGCAGCATCCGGATGTCCAGGCCGTCCTTTTCGTCGAAGAACACGCCCGCCAGCTCGAAGAGGTTCTTGCCGACGGCGTCTTTGGCGGAGATGCCGAAGATGGCCTCGGCCGATCCGGCCCAGAGCCGGACTTCGTAGTCCTCGTAAAGCTCGATGACGCCTAAGGGCGTGTTCATCAAGTGCTTTTGAAGCGCGTCGGCGTTCCGGTTGGCGCTTTGCCGCAAGAGGGCCCCGGTTATGGCCAGGATCGGCGCGGCCACAGCCACGAAACCGCATTCGACCACGTTCGACAAGACGGTGTGATCGGTTCCGGGCCGACCGGCCAGGAAGACCAAGGCATAAGCCACCGCGATGAGGCTGCACAGGATCGCCGAGTTCAGGCTCGTCAGATAGCCCGCGACGACCACGAAGACGAGGATGAGCGGGGCCGGATCCGGCAGATCGGGAAAGTGTGTCGTCAGGTTTTGGACGACAGAGATGCCGAGCAAGACGACGATCGGGCCGACGGCGTCGCGCCATAGCGCTCTCCCTCGGCTCTTCGACAGGAACGGATTGCCCTCTTGAACTGAATCGGATCTCATGCCTAGTGGCCGGACAGTCCGAAGACCGTCCTCCTTTTTATCGGCGGTTTGGGCTCCGTTCGCTACTCGGCACGTCTCGGAACGGACTCAAAGTCTCTCAGGCCACGGCCGTGCCCGAATGCGATCCGAGTTCGGATCGGCGGACTAGCGCCCGGGTATGCGCCGATGGTTGACGGCCAAAAAGGGGACACCGGCTCGAACCGGACGGTCTTCGGCCTTGCCGGAACAGGTCGTCAGCCGAGTCCGATGGCCCGTCCGACCTCGCCCACAAGGTAGAAGCTGCCCGTGACCACGATCAGGTCGGGTCGTGACGCCATCGCCGCCTGTAGGCCCTCCGAGACGTCGGCATGCGAGAAGGAACGCGGGAACAACCAGCCAGCCTCGCTTTGAAGGTCCTCTGGACTCCTCGTGCGGTGGAAGTCGATCGGGACGAACCGCACCTCGTCCACGATCCGTGACAGGGGTTCGTAGAACCCGGCGGGCTTGTGCCCTTCCAACATCCCCGTCAGGAGCACGATCCGCCCAGGCTCTTCGGGTAGGGACGCCAGGCTTTCGCACAACGCTTGGGAGGATTCGGCGTTGTGGGCGCCGTCAAGGAGGAACCTTTGACCGTTCCAAACGGCCGACTGCATCCTCCCAGGCGCCGTCGCCCGGGAGCAGCCGTGGGGCACCTTTCGAGGCTCGCGCATCGCTCCTGCCGCTTCGACGGCCGCAATGGCGACCGCCATGTTGTGCGGCTGGACGGACCCTTGGATGCCTGGGATCAGTCTCTCGAACGAACCGCCCGGTGTCTGGACCCGGAAGCCGTCGAAGCCCGTGCTCACTCCAAAGTCGCGACCGACCCGCCAAAGCGGGGCCTGGTTGATTTTGGCGATCGTCTCAATGGCCAAGAACGCCTCCTCCGGAACGTCGCCTACGACGACGGGCCGACCTTCCTTGATCACGCCCGCTTTTTCGATCGCGATGCGCGCGTGCGATTCCCCGAGAATGTGCGTGTGGTCGAGTCCGATGCTGACGATCGCGCAACTGGCAGGCGACTCGATCACGTTCGTCGCGTCCAAACGACCACCCAGACCGACTTCCAGAGCCACATAGTCCGCCTTCATCCTCGACCAGTAGAGGAACCCCATGGCCGTTTTGAACTCGAACTCCGTCGGGCCCTCGAACTCGGTCGGTTCTAGACTCTCGGCGATCGGCCAGACCTCTTCGACCAACCCGGCGAAGTGTCCGGGGGGAATGAGCCGGTTGCGGTCAGGATCGGTAGGGTCCGTGAACTGGATCCGTTCCCGCACGGAAAAGACGTACGGGCTGAAATAGGCGCCCGTCCTCCAGCCTTGTTCGATGAGAAGGCTCTGGACGAACGCGGTGACGCTGCCCTTTCCGTTCGTACCGGCGATGTGGACGAAGCGGGGCCAATGCCCGATATCGAGCCGTCGGACTAACTCGCGCATCCGGTCGAGTTCGAGCCGCCAGCCTTTGTTCTGGAGACTGGAGACTCGGGCGACGGCCTCGTCGAAGCTCAGCGGCATACGGAGAGCGGGGAGGGTACCTTCGCACTGAGGGGCCGATGAAACCGGACCCGTGGCTCCGCGTCTGGAACCTCACGGATGCTCACGACCCTTGTCCTCGCCGCACAGGCCCGGCCGCTCGTCCCCGCTGGCCCGCCGGTCCCCTTTCCCGTCCTCCGTGCCGAAAGCTGGATGGGTGCGGCCGACCCGTTCAACGTTCGGAACGCCAAGGGCAAAGTCGTCCTCGTCCATTTCACGCCGACCTTCTGTTGTGGCTACGACCACGCGGCCAAGCTCGTCCGTCAGGCTCTGGACAGATATGGGAGGAAAGGACTGACGGCTTTCGGGGTGTTCTCCGGGACGTTGGACGGCGAGCAGACGAGAATCTGGACCGACGTCCAGAGGCACGTTCCCGTGAACTGGCCCGTGATGGTCGACAAAGACGGAGCGACGACCAAGGCCCTGTTCCCGACCGAAGGCGAAGTCCAGTATTCGTTCAGCTTCATCGACCGTAAAGGGTCGTACCGGAAGTTCCGGTTCGAAAAGCTCGACGACGTCTTCCCCGCAATCGAAAAGCTGTTAGCCGAGAGGGCTTAACGCGGTCGGGTGAGCAAGAACTGGACCAGCGCTCCGAGAAGACCGCTTCCGAGGGCGATGCCGACCACGAACAGCTTGTCCTTGAGTCGGGAAAAGCCGGGCGCGGAGGGCTTGTTCAGCCGGACGTCCGAGAGATGGAACGACGCCTGTTCCGTCCAACCGTCCGTGACGCGGACCATCAGGTTTTCCGGGTCGTAACCGACGACTTTGCAGTTCCACCACCCCCAATTCGGCCAAGGGCAGCAAAGGGTCTGTCCCGGCATGACGGACAACGGTTTGACGTCCGTGCGGGGGACGCTCGCTTCGCCGCCTTTAAGGAACCTGACTTTGACCGAATGGGGCCCGACGTCCAGCGTCCTGGCGACGTACTGGTGTCCGTCGCTGGAGGTCACGAAGGCGAGCTCGCCCTCGGTCAAGGGTCTCTCCGTCGCGCTGATACGCTCGCGCAAGGCCTGCAAGATCGCGTCCCGGGATACACCGGACTCTTCCGCCGCAACGATCAGTTCTTGGACCTCGGAACGTGTTTCGATCTCGACCGAACTCTGTTGCTGGATCTCTTCGGCTCTGACCAAGAGCTCGCGTAACGTTTCTTGCTGCATCGCCTGGCTTTGTCCACTTAGAAGGGCCGTCACAGCACGAAGACGGTCCTAGACCGCGCTCGGTTGCGGGATCAGCCCGGACGCCGCGATCCGTTTGACCGCCTCCGCGAACCGCTCTCCTTCTTTGTCCCCGACCAACGTGAGGCTCATCCGGACGTATCCCTCGCCCTCCGTCCCGTACCCGTTGCCCGGAATGACGAGTACATGGGCCTTCTCTAACAGCGCACCCGCGAACTCTGCGCTCGACATGCCCTCTACGGGAACCTTGGCCCAAATGTAGAACGCCGCCTTCGGCCTGGTAACGTTCCAACCGATCGATCGGAGACCGTCGACCAGATTGTCCCGACGCTTCTGATAGAGGGCGATGGTGTCGTCGTTGGAAACGCTGTCCAGGGCGTGGGCTCCTGCTTCGGCAATGGCCGGAAAGGCCTTGCTGTCGATGTTCGACTTGAGCCGCTGCAAGACGGCGACGGCGTCCGGGTTCCCGCAAGCGAACCCGAGCCTCCAGCCCGTCATGTTGTACATCTTGCTGAGCGAGTGGAACTCGATCGCGACGTCTTTGCCGCCCGGTACCTGAAGGACCGTCGGGTTCTTGTAACCGTCGTAACAGACCGTTCCGTACGCCATGTCGTTGACGGCGAGCACGTCGTGCTCGCGACAGAACGCGACGAGGTCGGCGTAAAACTCCGGCGTTGCCGTCGCGCCCGTCGGATTGTTCGGGTAACAGACGTAGAACAGCTTGGCCCGCTTGGCGACGTCGGTCGGGATTTCGCTCAAGTCGGGAAGAAAGCCGCGCTTCTCCATCAGAGGGACTTCGAACACGTCCGCCCCGGCCATGAGCGCGTTCACCTTGTAGACCGTGTAGGCAGGGTTCGGCACGATGACCGCGTCGCCCGGGTCTGCATACGCCCAGGCAAGGTGGGCGAGACCCTCTTTACTGCCGATGACCTGGCAAAAGTCCGTCCGCGGGTCGAGGGCGACTCCGAACTCGCGTCGATAGAACGCGGCGGCTGCGTCGAGAAACTTCAACCATCCGAGGGCGGTCTCGTCGTACCGGTGCGTGGAGGGGTCGTCGACGGCCCTCTTCAAGGCTTCGCGGACCGGGACCGGAGTCGGAAGGTCAGGGTCGCCGATACCAAGGTCGATAACGTCCGCGCCGCGGGCGATGGCTTCGCGTTTGATGCGGGCCATTTCGGAGAACAGGTACGGCGGGATCTTCTCGAGTCGTGTCGACGGCTTGGGCACGGCGGGAGGATACCGGACCGACCACTGGAACCAAGGAGATCGGCCGGACCCTAGAGCTCGCCCTTGTCCCGACGCCGCAACCGGAGGACGGGCAAAAGCGGCTCGTCCGCACGTACGGGCGTGCTCGAGTTGGCGAGCATGTTCTGGACCCGACGTTCGACCTCGGCCGCGTAGTCGTTCATCTGTTGCTCGCAATCGCGTTGCAGGTCCTCCATATCGTCGAGCAGCCGCAAGATGATTTCGACCCCGGCAAGGTTGACCCCCATCTGCTGGGTCAGCCGCTGGATGCGACGGACGCGGAGCACGTCTTCGTCGCTGTACAACCGGTTCTTGGCACCGACCCGGCTCGGGACGACCAGTCCGAGACGCTCATACTGTCGGAGCGTCTGCGGGTGGACGCCGCACAGTTCGGCCGCGACCCCGATCATGTAGACCGGCCGCCCCGACGTCCTCACGCTTCGACCTCGAGCTTGGCGAACTGCTCCAAAAGGCGTCGTTGCTCGGCGTTCAGCGCTTTCGGGACGGAAATCTTGACGCGGACCATGAGGTCGGACTTACCGACTCCCTGACCTTTCAGGCGGAACATCTGTCCGCCCTGCGTCCCTGCCGGAACCGTAAACTTGCCCGAACTTCGCGGGGTCGGTACGGACACGACTCCTCCCAGGGCCGCTGTCGCGAAGGGAACGGCGACGTCGGTCTCCGTCGACTCGCCGTCGTACTTGAAGGTCGGATGGGGCAGGAGGTTGATCTTCACGAACAAGTCGCCGGCCCGCCCGTTGGATCCCTTCGAACCGCCTCCGGAGACACGGAGCTTAGCGCCCGGTTTGAATCCTGCGGGAACGCTGACGACGATCTTCCGCGAGTTGAGGACGAGGCCCGTCCCCCGGCACTGGGGGCAAGCGCCCGTGCGGGTGCCGCTGGACAGTCGGACTTGACCGCTTCCGCCGCACGTCGAACAGGCGTCTTCTGTCTGGAACGTCAGCGTCCGTTTGGTGCCCGAGTCGATCTCCTCAAGACTCACGTCGACGGACCGCTCGATGTCCCGGGCGGCGACGGTCTTCGCGCGACCGAACCCTTCTCCGCCCATGCCGAACAAGTGGCCGAACAGGCCCCCGAAGTCCATTTCGACGTTCTGGAAGTCTTGGTACCCTCCGAAGTCAGGGGACTCTTCCCATCGCGGGCCGAGCCTGTCGTACTTTTCCCGCTTGGTCGGATCGCTGAGGACCGCGTACGCTTCGCCGACTTCCTTAAACTTCGCTTCGGCCGTGGGATCGTTCGGATTGACGTCCGGGTGGTACTTCCGGGCAAGCTTGCGATAGGCGGTCTTGATCGCCTTGTCGTCGGCGTCTTTTGGAACGCCCAACACTGCATAGTAGTCCTTGCCCATGACGGTCATACGCTCAGGTGCTTGAGCGTACCATACTCAAGTGACGGGCCAGAGGGTGTGGACGTTTCAGGTCCCGCCTCCGTCCTGGCCCGCGTCGTGCCTGACGATCCTTAGGGTTCTGACAGGTCGAGATTCAAGCGTGCCGACCCGAAAATGAAACCTGTGGACTTGGCGAGCCTTGAAATCAGAATGTCGCGGAGCGAAAACCTCCCGACTTTGCCTCAGGCTGCAAGCCAGGTCTTGCGATTGGCCGACGATCCTGACGCCAGTCCGCGAGAGATCGAGCGTGCGATCGAAATGGACCCGGCCATCACGGCCAAAATCCTCAAGGTCGCTAATTCGGCCTACTACGGCGCCACCTCCGTTCCCACGATCGGACGGGCGATCTCGTTCTTGGGGCTGACCACGGTCCGCTCGGTCGTGATCAGCATCGCGATGCAGCAGATGATTTCTGGCCGGACCCAGTGCCCCAGTTTCGACAAACTCTCTTACTGGCGCCACTCGTTGGCCGTCGCCACGACGGCCCGAATCCTTGGCAAGATCAAGTTCCCTGCACGGGCGGAGGAGCTCTTTTGCGCGGCTATGATGCAAGAAATCGGCATCCTTGCAATGGATAAGTTCGTACCTCAAGACTTGCATGCGACGATTTTGAAAGCCCGTGAAGCCGGGCAACCGTTGACCGACGTCCAAGAGCGGGCGCTGGGCTTCTCCTACATCGGCGTGGGCGTCGTGCTGGCCAAGAAGTGGGGCATGAGCGCCCTGATCCAAGAGGCGATCCAAGACCAGGGTCTCTTCGACCCGTTCTCACCGGGCGCCGACGCTGCGGCCGTCATGTCGTTGTCGAACACGGTCGCCGGGCAACTCGGGTTCATGCACAGCGGGCTTCCAGCACCGCCGACCGACGAAGCCGCCGCCGAGCACCTCGCGATCTCCGAAGCGCAGTTAGGCGTCGTGAAAGACGTCGTCGCGCAGGAAATCGCTAAGGCCCAGGACACGTTCCAGATCGCGGCCTGAACGGCTAACCGGCCGAATTGACGGGACGTTCGTCCACAAGTTTCGCGGTATCGTATTCAGTACCGTGCGCTACTCTAGGTTGCTTTTTGGGATCTTTGTAGCCTGCCTCACCGGATCGAGTCATGGACAGGCCAAGCTGCTTTTCGATGTCGCGACCGACTTACGCTGGCCGAGTGGCACGGTGCCCGTGCTGTTGCCACTCGCCACAGGCGATTGGGCGGCAGGGTACATGGGTCTCGATCGAAAAGCCATTGAGGTCTTGGGCCAGGATTGCCTACGTAAGTCGCTCGATTGGTACATACCGTCCACCGAACTGACACCTCGAAGGTTTACAGCCGGCGACAAGATCTATCTCAGCTACAATTTGCCGAACAATTCCGGTGGCGTGGCGGCGTGGACGTTGAACGGCTCGTTGTCTTTCGTCCGGGAAGTCGCCCCGTATCAGGGCGGGAATGTCCTGGCGTGCGCGATGCCCGGGGGTGGGTGTGCCGTCGCCTATTCCATTAAGCAGCAGAACAACTCCTCACGAGGGGCTAGGATCGAGTTCCTTGACTCAAGCGGCTCGCTGATCTGGACGACGGACTTTGACCCGGACAACTCCAACGTCGATGCTTCGCCTAGCGACCTCTGTGTCTCGGCAGACGGGAACGTCTTCTTCCGTTTTGGGGAAAACGTAAGAGGATTAGCCCTCTTTCAGCCTTTCTTGGGGCAGGCGACTGTCCCTGGGATCCGGATCCTGACCGGGCATTCCAGCGGATTCGTTACTGCGAGCGGATCGACCGTGAAGCTGTTTTCTTCAATCGCGACGCAGCAATGGTCGAAGTCATTGTCGTTCACGAACACCGTGACCATCACGACCGGTGCTTCTGGTCGCATAGCGGTCGGCGGAGGAACAGGAGGCTTTGACAACAAGTGCGCGTTCGCCCTCCTTGATACCGCAGGGAACACCTTGATCCAGAAGGTCTTGACGATCGGTTCGTCGGTTTCCGGTCTGAGGCCCACACTTGACGGCGGTGTCACGGTCCGATGCACGGGATCGGCAGAACTTGTCCAACATTATGGTCCGACAGGAGTGTTGCAGTTCAGTATTCCGCTACCCTCGACCGGCACGTGGGCGGGCGGCCTCGATGATTCGATCCTCTTGTTCGTCCCGGCGCTCGTTTCGAAGTTCGCGTCCTACGATGCGGCCGGCCAATTGGTCGTCGAACGGGAGACGGCCCTCGACGTGTCGATGAGCGACACCGTCTATGCCGCAATGGCCGGCTCTTCCGGGATCTCTTATACGTACGTTCAGTCGATCAAGCCTGGATTCCAGGGACCGACGTCCACGTATGCCATGGCCCGAAGTGAAGACGGACGCGAGCTCTGGAGGACCGTGCTCTCGCAAGGTGGTTCGGAGAACGCAGCCGTCGTCGTAGCCAAGGACCAGTCACAGTTCTACTGTTCAGGAGGAACGAACTTTCAGCTTGCGAAGCTTGATCGGGAGGGGCAGGTGCTTTGGTCGACTTCGAGCAACGTCGGTGTCAACTTGTTTCTCGTAGGAGTGGTTCCTCGATCGGACGGTGGGGCGATCGTCGTGAGAGGGCAGTCGCCGAGTTTCGGCAGCGTGGCGAAGACCTGGGTAACGATATTCAACGGAGCGGGCCAGGAAGTGAGCTCCTTCGAGTTGGATCCGGGGCGCGAGTGTTCGATGTGGTCGGTCTGCGCTGCGGGTGACGGTGGTTTCATCCTTGCGGGAAGCGGGCGGTTTACGGGAACGCTCCGAAGTACCGTCGTGAAGTGTACGTCCTCTGGAGCGACCCAGTGGACGTATACGGACGAAGGCTCGTTTTCCGGATACTTGTCGTGCATGTCCGACGGTCAAGGGGGTTGTTTCGCCTCCCAACAGTATGACGGCGGCTCTGTAGCGAAAGTCGAAATCGATCGCGTGGGCCCGACAGGACAATTGTTGTGGAGGTGTAAGAAGTCTGATTGGGTGACGACTGCGGCCGGTGAGATCGAATTCGCGACCGATCACAAGGGGGGCACCTTCGTGTTCCATAACCCGAATAGAACGGTGGCCGGCAGCCAGTTTGCCGCGCGCATCGATCAAAACGGTAACGTCCTGTGGTCGCGAGACGTCGGACTCCCTGTCGCACGACCTGTCACGGTGTCCTCTGTGACTCCTGCCGGTACCGGTGGAGCGGCTGTCGCTTATGTCGACCTCATGGGGAGTTCGACGAAGTCGTTCGTCAAACTGCTAGCGGAAGACGGGTCCGACCGTTGGCCATCGAACGGTTCGGTGTTTGCGAACGGCTTCGTTCAATCTGGACCGGATGACTCCGGATACTTCGCATTGACTTCTAACGGCCTCGGGGACGTCTTGATCTTTGGCGACCGTTGGAGCTTGACGACGGACAATGACGCGTTCCTCCGGGCCGTCGGGTGGGACCACGAAGCCGCGTCCGCGGTCCACGTGGTTCGAGGCCGGCTGAGGTCCGGAACTGTCTCCGACCTTGGTCGGGTCGACGGTTCTGAGGTCGCATTCGACCTCGATGCCGGGAAATACCCTCAACACGATGCGCTCAACGTCGAGTTCTCAGGCACGGTAACGGCCCAGCAAGGGACGTGGCTCCACTGTGCCGCTTCGGTAAGAGAAGACTTCGAGAAGGGCGTCGTGGTGTTCGAAGTTTTCGACAGAGTGCAGGGGAGCTTTGTGCCAGGGAACTCTCGCGACGCTTCGAAGGCAGGTTCGGACATGTCGTTGACCGTGCCGTACGGACCGACGTTCGTGGGTCCGGACGGCGCCGTCAAATGCCGTCTCCGATGGACCGGCACCGGCCCGATACCCGTCGGCCCCTCCTCAGGACCGAAGGGAATGTCAGTGGACCGTGTGGCTTGGGTGGTGGAATGAGGTTGTACGGACACTTGGTGCAGGTGTCCGTACCAGAACCCGTCTGCTGAACCTTAGTCCTCTTCTTCCTTCTTGTGCTTCTCGTATTCCTTGATGAGGTTCTGCTGCTCGTTGTGAGGCATCTCGTCGTAGTGCGAGACCGTCGCTTTGAAGATTCCGCGGCCCTTCGTGATCGACCGGAGGTCGAGGGCGTACCGCATCATCGTCGCCATCGGGACCTGGGCGTTGACGCGCGTCTTGCCCGCCGCGACCGGCTCCATGCCCTGAAGCTGGCCGCGCCTCGTGTTCAAGTCACCCACAACGTCGCCGACGGCTTCGTCGGGGACGTCGACCTCGACTTTCATCACGGGCTCAAGGATCGTCGGCTGAGCTTTCTCGGCGGCGGCTTTGAAGCCGATCCTGGCCGCCGTCTTGAACGCTTGTTCGCTGGAGTCGACGTCATGGTACGAACCGTCCACGACGACGACTTTCACGTCGACGACCGGGTAACCGGCTAGGAACCCGCCGACCATCGTCTCGCGGACGCCCTTTTCAATGGCCGGGATGTAGTTCTTGGGGATGGCGCCGCCGACGACTTTGTTCTCGAACGTGAACCCTTCGCCGCGCGACATCGGCGCGAGTTCCAGCCAGCAGTCGCCGTATTGGCCTTTGCCGCCCGTCTGCCGCTTGAACTTGCCCTGGGCCTTGGCCGAACCCTTGATGGTCTCCTTGTAAGGGACCTTGGCTTCGCCGAGCGTCACGTTGACGCCGAACCGGGTCTTGAGCTTGTCGACTGCCGAGTCGATGTGGATGTCGCCCATGCCTTCGAGCAGTTCCTGGTGCATGACCGTGTCGCGCGTGTAGCGCAGCGTCGGGTCTTCTTCGAGGATCCGTTCGAGGGTCGAACCAAGCTTGTCTTCGTCAGCCTTGCTGTTCGGATGGATCGCGACGCGGTAGATCGGGTCGGGGAACTCGACCGGAGCGATCTGGATCTTGTCCTTTTGCGTCGTCAACGTGTCGCCCGTGTGCGTGTCCTGGAGTTTGGCGATCGCGCAGATGTCGCCGGCCCAGACCACCTGCGCAGGCTCCTGGTTCTTGCCGTGCGCAAAAAAGAGGTTGTGGACGCGCTCGTCCTTCTCCCGACCCACGTTCCAGACATGGTCGTCGGCCTTGAGCATGCCGCTGAAGACGCGCACATAGTTGATCTTGCCGACATAGGGGTCGGCCGTAGACTTGAAGACAAAACCGACAAGGGGGCCGTTCGGGTCTTCCTCGTACTTCTTGCCGTCGACTGCCGTGAACGGATGGTAGACGGGCGAGGGAAGTTCGCCCACGATCCGGTCCAAAAGCGTCGCGACCCCGATGCCGCTTTGGGCCGATCCTAAGAGCACGGGCACGACCTTGCCGTTCAACGTGCCTTCCATAAGGCCGTGCTCGACTTCGTCCGGCGTCAGTTCTTCTCCGCCGAGGTACTTCTCCATCAGGACGTCGTCGCCTTCGGCCGCCGCGTCCATCATCTTGTCCCGCAGGCGGGCCGCGTCTTCGGCATATCCGGAGGGCGCCTCTTCGATCTCCTGCCCCCTGTCCTTACCCTTGTAGACCTTCATCGAAAGAAGGTCGAGGACGCCGCTGAAAGCCGCTTGATGGCCGATGGGGATCTGGCACTCGACGATGCGGTTGCCGTAACGGGCGTGGAGCGTCTCCATCAGCCCTTGATAGTCGGCGTTGTCGCGTTCCAGCTTGTTGATAAAGATGCAACGGGCGAGGCCGTGCTGCTCGGCGACGTCCCAGGCCAGGTCGAAGCCGACGTCGAGGTCGCGTTTGGCTTCGCAGACGATGACCATAGCGTCCACGATCCGCGCGACGGCGTGCAGGTCGCCCATGAAGTCGCTGAAGCCGGGAACGTCGATCACGTTGATCTTGTGGTCGTGCCATTCCAGCGGAAGGACGGAGGCGCTGATCGAGATTTTCCGCTTCGACTCGAGCTGATCGAAGTCGCTTTGCGTGTTTCCGGCATCGATGCTGCCGACGCGGTCGGTGGCACCGGCCGTAAAGAGCATGTGCTCCACGAGCATCGTCTTTCCGGAACCACCGTGACCTACAATGGCGACGTTTCTGATCTTGTCGGGCGTGTACTGTTTCAACTCGTCTTAACCTCGTCGTGAAGTGGTTCAGCATAGCACGCGGAACTTCCGCCGTTCACCCTGGCTCCGAGGCGTCCGAGACCTCCTGCCGGTCGTCCTTTCTGAGGGCAGGCGGTATCGTCGGTCAAGGTGGCCCCCGACGTCCTGATCCGACCCTTCGACGACGGCGATTCCTATGAGGAACTGACCGAATTGCTGCACCGCGCCTATGCCGGTCTGGCCGAGCGCGGATGGAACTTCACGGCCAGTTATCAGGACGTCGCGACGACGCGCGACCGGGTCGCAAAGGGAGACACGTTCGTCGCCGTCGACGGCACGAAACTCGTGGGGACCGTGACGATCGGGACCGACGTCTGGGACGACGACCCGGAACTCTATCAGCGCGACGACGTCGCCGTCCTGTGCCAGTTCGGCGTCCTGCCCGAATACAGGGGCCACATGACGGGGGACGCGCTGTACCGAAAGGTCGTGGACGAAGCGAGGGCCCGTGGCTATTCGACCGTCGGTCTTGATACGCCTGAAACCGCCACGCACCTCATTGAGTACTATCAACGGCGCGGTTTCGAGGTCGTCGGGCACCACCAGTGGCACGGCAAGACGTACCGGTCGGTGGTCATGGCCAAGCCCGTCCCCAAGGACTGAAGAGTTTACGATGGAACGTCACGAAGACACGGAAAGACAGGAGGGCGCGGCGTGGGCGACCTGATCCCGATGGTGGCCGTCGTGGCCGTCTTCAGCATCCCGATCGTTGCGATCCTGACCAGCCACCAGCGCAAGATGGCGGAACTTGTCAGGAGCCAGCCGCAACAGGACGTGCGCTCCCGACAGCAGCTCGACATGATGCAGGCCCAGATCAACGACCTGCGCAACCAGCTCCACGAGCACATCGTCCGGACCGACGGCCCGCCGCTCAGTGCGGCCCCACAAGCCCCGCCGCCCGTCTCGGACATCGAACAGCGTCTGAACGGCTGAAATCTCAGAAGCAGGCCCGACCGGTGGTCGGGCCTGCACGGTTCACGGCAGACCGATCGGCAAGACGGGGGCCAAGTCGCCGTTGACGACCAGGGCGAACCCCTGCGTCCCGCCTTGGGCCACCTTGGGAACCGAGATCGTGATCTCATAGGCGCCCGGCACGGGAGCGTTGAAGACGACCATCTCGGTCGAGTTCTTCGCGTCCGCCGCACCGCCCGGGGTCGATTCGCCCAACGTCGTGTTGAACACGTTGCCGAGGTACGTCGATCCGGTGGGAGCGACCACCTTAAGGTCGACGTCGTTCACTGCGGCGCTGCTCGCGTTCACGGTCGCTGCATAGTCCGTGAAGCTCATGGTGATCCGGAGCGGAGCGTTCGCGTCCTTGACGATCACGGTGAACGTCCGGGACGAACCTTGAGCCAAGCCTTGCGCACGGCGGACGTCCCAGAACCACGTCCGGCGTTGCTCGCCAGGGAACCAAAGGACGTTGTCGGCTAAGAGCCGACCGAAGCCCTCGTTGTTCGTGGGGTAGCCGCTCACCCCCGTCATGTCCACCCCACCGTTCATGACCGTCGCCCGGATCAACGCACCGCTCGCGTTCCAACTGCTGAACGGCGTCACCGAACCTTTGGCGAAGCGGCCCTCCTTGTACCACTGACGGATCAAGGCCGCCTCGCCCGTGATCGCAGGACACGCCATCGACGTCCCCGAGAGCGAGGCGAACGTATCGTTGCTGCCGTTCGCAGAGACGATCCCGATGCCGGGCGCGAAGATCTCCGGCTTGCGGCGGCCGTCCGAGGTCGGGCCACGCCCGCCGGAACCGATCGTGTGCTGGCTCGGAGTCTGGTTCGTCGCGCCGACGCCCAGGCAACTCTTCGCGTTCTCAGGCGTCTTGAGCAATGACTGGTTCGTGACCGCGAACGCGACCATCGCGTCCTCGAAGTCGTAGCTGAACTGGTCGATCGCTTGGCACCAGCTCGTGTAGGCCGTCGTGGAGTCGTCGCCCCACGAGTTCGAATGGTCACGGGCGCCGGCGTTGTAGGCCGCGACGAACTTGGAATAGAGGTTGCTGCTGTTGACCGTCCCCAGGTTCGTGAACGCGATCTTCGCCTTCGTCGCGTGACCGTTGTTCAACGTCAGACCGTTGACCGGCTCGCGGTCGCCGGCGATCGTCCCCGCCGTGTGCGTGCCGTGGCTGTCCGAGCCCTGCGTCCCGCTGTACATCACGACCTTGCGGTGGTTCGGGCCGATCGGGTTCCCGTTCGGGTCCTTGAAGCAGTTGTGGTTCATCGACATCGCCCCGTCGATCAATCCCACGGTCATGTTCTGCCCCTTCAGGCCGTGGTCCCACAGAGGACGCGAGTTCGTCACGTTGGACTGCACGACCCATGTCGTCTTGTCGTTGCGGAAGCTCCACTCGCCCGACTCCTCGATGAACTGCACCGCACCGACCTTGGCCAGCGACTTGACCGCGTCCAACCTGCCGCGGACTTCGACCAGCTCGTGTCGCCCGATCGCACCTTGCGAGACGACGTCGAGCCCGGCGGCTGAAGCCGCCCTGACGACGGCCGAAATCTCCTCACCGACGAAGACGTGGACGGTCGCCCTGACTTGGCCGGCGGCCCGCTCGGCCTGCCGCTCCGGGGTCGCGAACGAGCGCAGACCCAGTTCCGGGCTGAGCTTATAGAACGGATGGAAGCTGCCGTACCAGCTCGCGAGGCCCGCCTTGGAAGCCGCGCGCAAGGCGCTCGGTCGGCCCTTGACGATGTACGTGTCGTCGGGCAGATAGGCGTCGATACGGAGCCCGAGGGCCTCGATCCGGCGCTGGCCCGCTTCCGAGAAGGAGCCAGGGGTCTGCAGGAGGAAGCGTCCGACCGCGTCGGAGACGACGGGGGCGGACTTCCAAGCGGCGGGCACGACGGGTTCGGATCTCGAAGGGTCGAATTCCAGCGCTTTCAGCTTGACGCTCCCGGCAAAAGAGAAAGATGCGGCGCAGGCCGCCAGGGCAAGGGACGTAGTTCGTCGGATCATGGGGTGACACCCGAAAGAATCCCTCCGATTCTAACCGGACCGCCCCTCGGAAGGCACCTTTTCCAAGAACGTTGCGTAGACTTGCCAGGTATGAGCCCGCTCACCGTTTTCGCCGCGACCCTCGCCCTCTTCGGCCAAGACGCCGCTCCCAAGTCCGATTACAGCGCCGATACGAAGACGGTGGAGTCGACCGTGCTCGCGCTTTATGACGTCATCTCCGGCCCCGCCGAGAAGAAGCGGGACTGGGCCAGGTTCCGCAACCTCTTCGCTCCGGGCGCCCGGATGGTGCCGAACTTCAAGCGCGGCGACAAGTTCGCGACGATGGTGCTCACCACCGAGGACTACGTGACCAAAGCCGGGCCGGCCCTCGAAAAGGACGGGTTCTTCGAGAAGGAGGTCAGTCGTAAGGTCGAGGAGTACGGGCCGATCGCCCACGTGTTCACCACCTACGAGTCGCGGCTCAAGTCCCCCGAGGAGAAGCCGTTCGACCGGGGCATCAACAGCGTCCAACTGTCATTCGACGGTGAGCGGTGGTGGATCCAGTCGATCGTCTGGGCGGGCGAAAGCGCGGCCGGACCGATCCCCTCGAAGTACGGCGGCTGAGCCGCTTCGAGAGAGGCTTCGAGACGCTAAGGTACCGACGCCTGTCCTGAAAGGAACGGGCCGGCTCATGGCAAGAAGTGGCCCTTTCATGGCAAGAAATGG